>CAZFIR010000133.1:0-34047 GCA_964519535.1 uncultured Thermodesulfobacteriota bacterium
CAGATGGCTGATGCCCTCGCCTCCCTGGGGGAGAATCCCTTTAAGATATCGGCATACCGAAAGGCCTCGCGGGTTCTGGATGATTACCCCATTGATGTCGAAGAGGCCTATCAGGCAGGTAGCATCTCTGCCCTGACCGCGATCCCGGGGATCGGCGCAGCGTTGGCACAGAAGATCGCCGAGTTCATCGAGACAGGGCGCATGCACAAATATGAAGAAGTCATCTCTCAGAAGCCCCAAAGAGAATAGGGGGTTGGATCTCTTTTCTTTGCCCCATCCCCATTCAATTGAGATCGTGACATGACCCGTAAAACCGTTATAATAATTTGTGCAGTTACCGTGGCTGTCTTTCTCGTTCTGTACGAGTTCATATCCTTATATAATACGCCGTGGCGGCCGTTTTTGTTCCTTGAGATCGCGCTCCTTTTTGCATTCCTCGTCGTGTGTTTTATTTTCCGCTACGACTGGCAGATCGGGGCCTTCTTTGGGTGGATGACGAGGCCGCGGATAAAACCGCCCGATTTCAGTTGTGTCCGCTGTCAGTCAATCTGTGTTATTATCCATGAGCGCAGTGAGGAGGGCTCTCTGCACAGGCGCTTCTGGTGCAAGGACTGCGGCTACGAATGGTCCAATATAGAGGTGATACCGGAAGAAACCGAGTCGGAATAGGGGTCGGGTCTATTTTCTTTGCATCGGTTTTTTAAATGCACAAGGGGAACGCTGTTGAAGGCGTTCCCCTTATTGGGGATATTGCGGACGTTGTTTCTTGACGTGCAGTATTAATCCATTCCTTAATATTCAAATTGGTCTATAATGCGGGTGAGGGAATTGCCATGAAGAACTATAGCCTGAGAACGGGTAGACCAGGAGAGGAATAAAAAGAGCGCACTATGGTGTGGACGATAGTAGGCATAGCCGCAGCCTCATTGACCATGTTCGGGTTTGTTCCGCAGATCATCAAGATGTGGAAAACCCATTCGGTCAAGGATGTGAGTGGATTAACACTGGTTCAATTTATGGTAGGGGCTACGTTATGGATGTTGTACGGAATACATATCCAAGATTTCATTATTATCGGTGCAAATGCTATATCATTGGCTATTCTCTTAATCGCCTTAGGATTGTATCTGAAGTTCAATCACGGCATTCAACGCAAGTAAGGGGAAACATTAGGGGTCAGGTCTTGGAAAAGAAGAAATTCTCTGCTATGGTTATCGCTTGCCTGTGACGGGTCGGACCACGCTAACCATTTGAATCGTACGTTTATATCGAGAAAAATAGGGGTACGGTGGGCATGAGGGCTGCACATTTGAGGTTACAATACTACGTAATGAAAGTGGAAGCATGGACAATACAAATCGTGCCAATATGAAAGCAGGCTTACAGGTTTTAATCGTATTAAAGAAAGACCAGCATTCCGGAAAACTAACCGAAGGTATAGTGAAAGACATTTTGACGAAATCTCCCACTCACCCCCATGGTATTAAAGTCCGCTTAGAAAGTGGTGAAATTGGTCGTGTAAAAAAAATAATGTAAGGAATGTGGGGTCAGGCTTGATTATTGAGTTACACATTAAAAAGAACAGTTTCTAAACCATTATCAGGGGGCCGAGGGGATCGAATCTTTGGTCTTGGTATGTATGCGTGTGCACCGGGCGGTGAATGGGTTGGGGTATTCGGGAGCGCAGGCGGCGCGGGCGTCCCCTTTTTTCATCTTCCTAGGGTAAGGTTAACCCTGGTATTGCATGAGATGGTATGATAGCCTAAGATATTTTTGTAAGAAAAGGGGGCGTACGGATGAAACTCTTATTGGTTTCACCTTCTCGGAAGATTGGTAGAAAGAGGCTAAAAGCTATAAAAATCCCTCAATTAGGTCTTCACATTCTGGCCTCACTGACGCCGGAGGATGTGGAGATAACCGTGGTCGATGAAGAAATCAGAGAGATGGATCTTTCTTCGGATTTCGACCTGGTTGGGATTTCTTGTATGACGGCCACGGCCAACAGAAGCTATCGATTATCCGCAATGTTTAGACAAAGAGGTTCCAAGGTTGTTCTCGGCGGAATTCATCCCACCATCTTACCCCAGGAAGCCATCCAGCACGCCGATGCCGTTGTCATCGGAGAGTCAGAAGGCTGTTGGGCGGATGTCGTCAACGATTTTAAAAAGGGAAAGCTCCAGAAATTCTACCATGTACCGGAACCTGATCTTTCAACGTTTCCTTTCCCCAGGCGGGATTTTCACATTGACAAGGCGCTCTTTAACTGTGTAGGGCTGGTAACGACCAGGGGGTGTCCGTACGCCTGTGAATTTTGTTCGGTGACGGATTTCTATGGCAGGAAAATCAGGCATAGACCGGTTTCCATGGTTGTTGAGGATATCAAACAATCCGGTTCAAAGGCATTCTTGATCTTAGACGATAATGTCACCGGACACCCGGAATATTCCAAAGAATTATTTGAAGCCCTGATACCCCTGGACATCCAATGGGTAGGACAAAGTTCCATATCCCTGGCGAAAGACAAGGATATGATGAAATTATGTCGCCTCTCGGGCTGTAAGGTCTTATTCATTGGGCTTGAGTCTGTGTCGCTTCCCAGCCTGACGGGAATGAAAAAAACGCTTAAATCTATAGAAGAGACCGAGGAGGCTATTAAGATTATCCAGGATAATGGTATCGCCTTTCACCCCTCTATTATTTTGGGGTTTGATACGGACACGGAAGCCATTTTTGATGATACCCTGGAATTTTTGGCGAGGACTAAACTTCCCACGATGGCCTTAAATGTTCTCACGCCCTATCCCGGAACACGACTATACCAGCGTTTCAAAGATCAGGGGCGAATCATATCTCACGATTGGAGCCATTACGACCACCATACCGTCGTATTTCAACCCAAGAACATGACTCCCCAGGAGCTTGCCGAGGGACACCATTATGTCCAAAGCGAGTTTTATTCTTTCTCTTCGATCCTTCGGCATATTCCATCTCTTTTAAGGGTTTCTCCTATAAACCTCGGGCGGGTCATGCTTTTCCTGTTAGTTAATATCGCCGGTAAAGGCGTGGTGAGATATATCGATACCGCACTTGATTGGGCTGATAACAACGAAAAGTGGAATTCCCAGGATATTCGGCTCGATGATAAAGTCTTAAAAGAAAGCAACGTCTTCTCTTCAGACCAAGCCCATCTCCCGTTTCAGTCTTTAGAAGACGGTAGCCCGTGAAGTGATGGATGAAGATTCGACCCCTCTTCATCCGTCACATTTTTGATGATTGCACGGCAAGAGGTTGGAGTCTTGCCTCTTGCTCTTCTCAGCGCCACCCAAGGAACTCACTGAGCAGTTTATGGGGCGCATGGTATAGGCGGCGCAAGGGGAACGTTGTTGAACGCGTTCCCCTTGTTTGCTTGAAGGGCTCGTGCAGAAGGTTTCTCTTGACACCGGGGGTGGTGTTCGAGCGTCCTTCCCATTCCAAACCGCCACCCCCTTTTAATCCTCCATTGCTTCCATCCGTATTTGCTGGTATCATTAAGGAAACACCGCAATGAAACGTAAAAAATTACTCAAACGGCTCTCCGAGGGGCAGTTGAGCAACGTTGCCTTTGGAGACATCGTAACTATGGTCGAAGGATTTGGTTTTCGGCTGATCCGCACGAGCGGCAGCCACCATATTTTCACACATCGGGATGTCTCGGAGTTGGTTAATCTGCAAGAAGTAAAGGGAGAAGCCAAATCTTACCAGATCCGTCAGTTTCTGCGGCTGGTCGAAAAGTACAATCTCAGATTGGAGGAAGAAGAATGAGCGACTACCATATCAACATTTTTTATAGCGAAGAAGATGGCGGCTACATCGCCGATATTCCTGACCTGGATTCCTGCTCCGCTTTTGGCGAAACTACGGAGCAGGCCCTGGAGGAAGTGGAAAAAGCCAAAAAGGCATGGATTGAAGCGGCGCATCAATCCGGCAAACCTGTACCATCCCCCCGGTATCGGCCAGTGATTTACCAGATCGCGCACTGAAAAGATCGGAGGAATAGAGGGGTCGGGTCTATTTTCTTTGCATCGGTTTTTTAAGTGCACAAGGGGAACGCTGTTGAAGGCGTTCCCCTTGTTTGCTTGAGGGGCTCGTGTAGAAGGTTTCTCTAGACACCGGGGGTGGTGTTCGAGCGTTGTTCCCATTCCAAACCGCCGCCAGAGGTCAGTGCCTTGATCAAAGGGCTTGGTTGGCGTGCGAGCGCCCTGTCTGCCCCTTGGTCTTGAAGGCCGTAGAGCTGCGCTTCGACTTGTTCTTGTCCTTAAGAAAAGGGGTTGCGTGACGGGTTATGCGCGTATTGGCGCAGTACTGTATCTCCCTCAGCCTTGCAAGCTCCTCTGAAAGGACAAGGGTAAAGGCGCGGCCGCTTCGCCCCATCCGCGCCGTCCTCCCGATCCGGTGGATGTAGTGCTGGTCATCCTGGGGCAGGTCGTAATTGATAACCGCCTCTATGCCGTGCACATCCAGGCCCCGGGCGGCTACGTCGGTCGCTACGAGTATCTTCGACAGCCCCGTGCGGAACTTCTTCATGGCCGTGTCGCGGCGGGACTGTGTCATGTCGCCATGCAGACTGCCGGCGCTATAGCCCCTGGTTTGCAGGTCCCTGACCGTCTTGTCTACCCGTCGCTTGGTGTTGCAAAAAACCAGGGATGAGGCCGGCTTGTACGTGTCGATAAGCCGGCACAGCGCACCGAGCTTCATCCACGGTTTTACCTCGACGAATGCCTGTTCCACCTGAGGGACCGTCAGCTGCTCGCCGGCCACATTGACCAGGTGCGGATCTCTCTGGAATTTTTTTGCGAGGTCCATGATCGAGCGGGGTATGGTCGCCGAAAAGAGGAGGGTCTGCCGGTCTTCCGGTACGGCCCACAGGATCGTTTTCATGTCGTCCACGAATCCCATATCGAGCATCCTATCCGCCTCATCGAGCACCACCATGGTGACCGCATCGAATATCAGCGTGCCCCGATTCATATGGTCCATAATGCGTCCCGGCGTCCCGACGACGATGCGCGCCCCTCTCTTGAGGCTGTCGAGCTGCCTCTTTATGGGCTGTCCCCCGTACACAGGGACTATGTGCACATCCCTCCTGTATCTCGCAAGCCTCTTCAATTCCTCGGCAACCTGCACGGCGAGCTCCCTCGTGGGGCAGAGGACGAGGGCCTCCAGCTTCCTGCCCCGTGGCGCGAGCAGCTCAAGCATGGGGATGCCGAAGGCAAGGGTTTTCCCGGTGCCTGTCTGTGCCTGTCCGATAATGTCCTTGCCGTCAAGGATAAGAGGGATCGCCCCGGATTGGATCGGCGTCAGGTCCTCAAATCCCATTGTTGCCACTGCGCGTTGCACCTCTTTCGATAACGTCAAATCGTCAAATCTTTTGTGTTGCATAGTACTCCTTTTGTATTGAAATAGTATTTGGCCGTTCCGTCCTACTCGGCAATCGGCCATTTCCATGTGGTTGAAGATAATGGGAAAGCAGAAAAGCAGAGAGGTTGTATTTGGCTCCACTACTGTAGCATAGAATCTTTCAAATTGATAGGTTAAAATTGCACCTTTTTGCCCTGGCTGCCTTTTCGGTTTATCATCACCATGTTGGGAAAGGGCTTAAAGATATCTGAAAGAAAGTCTAAAATAAGTACAAGACGGGAGGATCACATCTTCTTTCTTGACATTGCCGATAACTGATGGCGGGTTTTGGGCCTTGACTTTCCCATCCCCTTTGGTCTGGAATTGAAGACCCTCGCAGCGCGCCCGGCCCCTGAAAGCCTTCTGGTTATAATCATTAAGGGGCGTAGCTCTACCCTCTTCGCCCATTGGCCTCGGCCAATTGAGCGTCTATTTTTTACAGTTTTATCCTTGACCCTATTCCTTTTTCTATTGTAGACTAATCTCATCTCAAAAAAGGCCTTATCAAAGAGAGTCGAGTACGACAGCCACGATGCAATACGTCAAGGAGAGAATATAATGAGCACGAATCTCAGGATTTGGAAAAAAATTGCCGTACTTTTTCTGGTGGTGCCTCTTTGGGCGTGCGGATCTGAACAACAGACCACTCAGGTGCCTGCCCAAACCGGCGCAGAAGAGGTGGCCCGTCCTTCGAACCCCGGCGGTCCGGGAGAGGCGGTAGAATTGACAGGTGATCTTACAAAGGGAGTTGAAATCTTTAACGGTAGCTGTATCAAGTGCCATAATGCGGAAGGAAGGGGCGGCATACCGAATCCTGGCTCGGCGGATGGTACCGTTCCACCCTTGAACCCGATTGATCCCACGCTCTACAACAAGGATTATAAAACGTTTGCGACGAACATCGACCTCTTTATCGAACACGGCTCTGTACCCGAAGGGGAAAATGCGGCAATACGTATGCCGGCCGTGGGAGATGAGAAGCGTCTGACGCAGCAGCAGATTGCTGATGTAATCGCCTACGTCATCAGTCTGAACAAGCAATAAGGGCCGTCATTCGCGGCCTTGAGCATCTGTCATTCTCATGGCAGAGGATAGTGTTGCCCTCAGCGCTATAGTTTTCCGTTCCTACACGGTGTCCCTCTCAACAAGAACCCCTTTTCCACGCTGCATTGCTCCATCGGTAGGTCGGACCCTTCACCGTCCCTTTTTCCGGCCTTCCTGTCGCCGGTAAGGAGAGGCAACCTGAGAGAAAAATACAAAATTTCTACAGCGCCCTTACTTCCATGTGTCCTTCGCTTCTTTCAGGATGTAGTCATAGAGTTCCTTTGCCTGCTGGTCAGAGATCGTCGACGGGGGGAATGGGGGCATCGGTTGATCGGGCTGCCGAATCCAGGGAAGAAAGGCCTCAAAAGTATTCAAGGTTTGAGCACCCTTCAAGGGTTTATTCGGGTTAACGACGTTGTCTCCATTGGCATGACAAACTGCACAATGTTGGTTAAACACGACGTTACCGGAACTCCCCGTTGCCGAATCCTGCGTGAAAGCTGCAATGGAACAGGAACACATACAAGCCGCTATGATGAGTATTGCACGAATTGCTTTCATTTCGCTCCACCTCCTTTGAAGTGTTAGGCGTGTAGAGCACAACGCTCACTGGCCGATGCCGTAGCCGGCAGCCAGGTAGTCTGCAATAACCTGTGCGTCGTTTTCGGCAATAGGGGCGCCGAAGACCGTAATCATTTTGTTTACGGTGGCTGTCCATTTGGCCTTGGTCCCTTTCGGCTGCATGGATATATAGTCCGTGCTGTGGCAGATAACGCACGATGTTGCCGCCTTATCCATACCTGCTCCAGGCTTAAGATCAACCTTCTCCGGCGGAAGGACAATTGTTTTCTTTGTCCCCGTTGACACAACAGTCTGGGCATAGGCACAATAGATTGTCGCTACGGTAGCCAACAAAAAAAATAGTATGAATTTTTTCATGGTCTCCTCCTCTCTATCTTACCACTACTTCGTTCTTCTGTACCATGTTCCACAGATATCCTGACGGGTTCCACAGGCCCTCGAAGGGTTGGGACTCACCGATGCTGTTGGTTGCCTTGGCCATGAGGGTGTATTCCCCTGGTTTCGTGGGTCTCCATGGGTATGAGAACTGGATCCATGAATATCTTCCCATATCCCGGCCGAGTTTTGCTTCTCTCCATGTCTTTCCGCCATCGGTGGATACGATGACATCCTTGATGCTGTAACCACCTGAAAAGGCAACGCCCGTTATCTCTACTGGTTGATTAACCTTAACCGACGCCCTCGCAGCAGGTTCTATAATAAGTGATCGTGTGGTCATGCGATTGATCGGTATAGTACTTTGCGCCGCAGTCCCCGGCGGGACACAACCACACGGTGTATCAGGGATCCGGTAGGCGGTTTTCATCCAGAATCCTTCAAAGGGTTTTGCCAATATGTTGATCTCCTTGAGCGATTTCACCCAGTACGTGGCATACCAGCCGGGAACGATAAGCCTTACAGGGAAACCGTTCAGCATAGGGAGCGACGTACCGTTCATCTCATAGGCAACAATAATGTCGTCTTCTATCGCCTTGTCAACCGGCAGGCTCTTCACCATATCAGGAACAGAAGTAAGAGGCGGACCGTCAAGGCCGTCGAAAAAGACATCCACAGAACCAGGTTTTATGCCTGCCTTGTTGATGATATCTCTCAGGCGTGCCCCTCCCCACGTAACATTGGCCATAGCACCATTGCCCCACTGTCCGCCGAAGACCCTCGGTTCAAAGTAACTCCTGGCGTTGCCTGAACACTGCATTACCGCTGTATAGGTGACCTTCTCAAACTTCTTTAAATCGTCAAACGAGAGTTGCATCTTTCTTTCCGTGTTTCCTCCAACCTTCAGCCTCCATTGGTTTAAATCAACGGATGTGGGAATATTGGAGATGTGCCACCTTACGAAGACTGCTTCATTGGGCGTTATCAGCTCTTTGAAATAGTGGAGTGGTGTCTCTAGCTGAGGTGGACGCGAAGTGAGCACTATGAGTTCCGTCTTTTCAGGGAATTTTGCGAGCCGTCTTTCCTCGCCGAAAAGTGGTGATGGAACGCTTCCCACCGCGGCCGCCATCGCAGCCATACCGGCCGCCTTCAAAAAATCCCTCCGGGTGAATCCATCATTTTTCATAACCTCCTCCTCTCTGCTTCCCTATGAAAGCATTAAGTCCTGCCCGTTAGTTATAGGCTATCAGACTTCCCAAAAAATGTCGAGGATGTGTGGAACACAAGGGGGGCGGGTCTCTTTTCTTTGCATCTGGTTTTTCGCCACATTGGAATTCCGGGGACACCATACTCCAATTCCGCACGGTTTGCAGGGGCAAGAGGGGCGGATTTTTGGTCTTGACTTTTCAGAGAACCGATGTCGGGGTTTTAGCATTAGTAGTAGCACCAGCACTTTCAAAATATTGCACAACTCATATGAGGGACAGGCTTCGTTTCTTTCCGTCTTTTTTTGACGCAAGGCCGGGAGGGGCTGGGTCTTGGTTTGTGGAGTTTCTCTCGCAACCAAATCCAGCATGCTGGGGAGGGTGGCATGGTAAGACCAGAGCGTCGTTCGGGCAAGGAGCGCAGAAAGGTTTGTGCCCACAGCTACAGAGGGTCTGGTCGCACAGACAGCCGTGAGAGGCGGTCTGGAAAGGACCGGAGGAAATCTCCCCCGGCCAAGGCATAGCGGGAGCGAGGGAGGAGCGGGGACGTCCTTTCCCCCTTCACGGCACACTCTTAACATCCCTTTCATCCCGCACGCAAGGAAGAGACTTGACTTACACATAAATATGTGTAATTAATATACGGAGATCTCGTGCTGCTAGAGGAGGCTTGGTATGGAAAAACAAAATATTACCCTCTCGTTGCCAAAGGAAGTCCTGAAAAAGGGAAAATGGTTGGCCGCCAAGAAGGGGGTTTCTCTCAATGAGCTTGTCCGGGAGTTGCTTCAACAATCTGCTGAAAATGCAGAAGGGTATCGCACGTCAGCTGACCGACAGAAAAGACAGATGAAGGAGGGGATTCCGCTTGGCACGAAAGGAAAGATCGCCTGGAAGAGAGATGAATTATACCAAAGGTAGGTATTTTGTCGATACCAACCTTCTGGTTTATGCATACGATTCAAGCGCAGGTAAAAAATGGGAACTATCATCCGACATCATATCTTTGCTCTGGAAGTACCGTACCGGGGTCATCAGTACTCAAGTCGTCCAGGAACTTTTTGTCATTCTGACGCACAAGGTAAAAAGGCCCATTCCGCCGGAAAAGGCAAAGGAGATTATTGCTGATATTCTTCATTGGCCGCTGATCGTGAATGATGCGGAAAATATCCTTCGAGCTGTTGATTTACAGATCACATACCGCTTTTCGTTTTGGGACAGCCTGATTCTTCAAGCTGCCATATCCTCACGATCCGATTGCCTTCTTTCAGAAGACTTTCAACACGGACAGGTTATAGAGTCAGTGACTGTCGTGAACCCATTTTTGGAATAAGGGGATTTTTTGTCAGGAGGAAATGGGATCAAATCCGCATACGCGACATTTCCTTGAATTGATGGCGGGTCCTTAAAGCGGAATGCCTTCTGCGTTCTCTGATTCAAACGTGTGGTAGTGCAATAAACAAAAAAGGCATATACTATGAGGCATCATTGACTCATCGTATGCGGGGTGCATGCAATGGAGGCAAAAGAGGTAGTAGCAGGGTTATTATCGCAGGCGGGGATTTCCCTCAATGGCCAAAAGCCGTGGGACATCCAGGTGCATGACGAGCGGTTTTACCGACGCGTGTTGAGCGAGACGGAGCTGGGCCTGGGGGAATCGTACATGAACGGGTGGTGGGATTGCGAGGCGCTGGACGAGTTTATCAATAAGATTCTCAGGGCCAGGCTCGATAAGGCGGTGATGGGAAATTGGCGAACTGCCTTATATGTATTGCAAACAAGGCTGTTTAACCGGCAGAACAGGGCCCGGGCGCACCAGGTCGGAGAGCAGCATTACGACCTGGGGAACGATCTCTACCGGGCCATGCTCGATCAGAGGTTGAATTATACGTGCGCCTATTGGAAGGACGCCAAGACTCTTGATGAGGCGCAAGAGGCAAAGCTGGCAATGGTGTGCAAGAAGATCAACCTTACTTCAAAAATGACCGTGCTTGAACTGGGCTGCGGCTGGGGGAGCTTTGCCCGGTATGCGGCTGAAAAATACGGCGCGCACGTGGTGGGGGTAAACATCTCCAAGGAACAGGTCGGGCTCGGCGGGGAGTTGTGCCGGGGCCTGCCCGTTGAATTGCGACTGCAGGATTACCGTGAGGTGGACGGCCGATACGATGCCGTTATCTCTATCGGTATCCTCGAGCACGTGGGATACAAGAATTACCGCACGTACATGGAGGTGGTGGATCGCTGCCTGAATGATGACGGCGTCGCCTTTATCCACACGATCGGGGCCAATGTCAGCACGACGCACGTCAACAGGTGGAGCGACAAATATATCTTCCCCAATGGCATGCTGCCTTCTATTGCCCAGATCGCCAAGGCGATGGAAGGATTGTTCGTCATGGAGGACTGGCATAATTTCGGGCCGGATTACGACAAGACGCTGATGGCCTGGTATGCGAATTTTGGCAAGGCCTGGCCCGCGTTGAAAGATCGATACGGCGAGCGGTTCTACCGGATGTGGCGGTATTATTTACTGAGCAGTGCCGGGGGTTTCAGGTCGCGGAATACACAGTTATGGCAGATCGTCATGACAAAAAAAGGGAGCGAGCAACCGAATTGCCGCCAGAGCTGAGGGCCAACCCCGGTTATATATGATTAATGCAAAGGTCATCATCGTCGGCGGCGGACCTGCCGGCTCTACCTGCGCCTGGCGATTGCGCAAATACGGCATCGAGTGCCTGATCCTTGACAAGCAAGAGTTTCCCCGGCAAAAATTATGCGCAGGATGGATCACGCCCCAGGTCATCAAGGACCTGGAGATCGATGTCAAGGCGTATCCGCTGAGCCTGAAAAGATTTAATCGATTTCACGTCCATATCTCCAGCCGGGATGTAACGCTCAAGGTCAATCAATTTGCCATCCGCCGGTATGAGTTTGACGAGTGGCTGCTCAAGCGCAGCGGTGCTGCAATTCAGACCCATGACGTAAAACATATCAAAAAAGCAGGCGATTCGTATGTGATCGATGATCGATACCGGTGTCGATATTTAGTAGGCGCAGGGGGGACCAATTGCCCGGTATATAAAACCTTTTTCAAACAACTGAATCCCCGGGCCAAAGATCGATTAGTCGTCTCGCTTGAAGAGGAGTTTCCGTATGAGTATCAGGACGGCGATTGTCATCTTTGGTTTTTGCAGAACAAGCTTCCCGGCTACTCGTGGTACGTGCCCAAGGGCAACGGCTATGTCAATATCGGGATCGGCGGCTTCGCTGAGAGATTAAAGGCCAATAACGATACAATTCAAAACCAGTGGCGCTTGTTTATCAAAGAACTGGAGCGGCTCTCCCTGGTGAAGGGCTATCAGGCCAGGGCCAAGGGATATCTGTATTATGTGAGGAGAGTTGGCGTGGATGTGGGGCACATGGACAGGGTATTTCTCACAGGAGATGCCGCCGGTCTGGCGACCAGGGACATGGGAGAGGGTATCGGTCCGGCCGTGCAAAGCGGCATATTGGCCGCCGATGCCATCATCCAGGGCAGGGCGTTTTCCGTGCGATCGGTCAAGCGACACAGCTTTCCGAGGTATCAAACACTTGCTAAAGTATCGCTTCTATATCTCATGAGTGCATTAAAAGACAGTTTACGGACAGGGCTTTAGCTATAACACGGTGTATAATTGGGTACAGAGGAAAGAATGAGGGTTAGGTCTTGAAATATAATATTGGGGGTAGAGGGGGATGACCTTAAATAATACAAGAACTTTACCATTGAACTCGTCCTCTTGGGTAATGAAATGGGGGTCGAATCTTCATCCCTGCCATTTCCTAGAACCGATGGTGGAAGAATAGTGGGTTCAGGTCTCTTCTGGTGGTTCATATATAACGCGCCCGGGCAATCGTCGCTGCCATTGTCAAAAGCCCTGTTTAGGTATAAGGTTAACTGTTACTGCTGCCGGTGTGGCGAATAAGATGCCGGCTTTAAAAATTACATGGTAAGAGAGAGGAGAACGGTATGCGTGCACGAAGGAACAAAGGGATTGCTGTTGGCGTAGGGATTCTTGCTTTTGTTGTGTTTTTTGGTCTCGCTGTTGTGAGTTCACAGGCGGCGGACCCGATCGTGGGTCAGTGGAACTATACAACTGCCAATCATTGGTCAAAAGGCCCTGTGCCGGCAGGCAGGTTGAGTACGGGGGTCGTGGTCATTACGCAGAGCGGAGACCAGTTCACAATGGAGTTTAAATCGGGCATGGTTTTTAATCCTCCTGAATTGAAGTATTTTCAGGGGGAGAAAGACGGTAAGGATTATAGCTTTTCAAATAGTGCGCGGGTGGATAATGAGGGAGGGGTTGCCAAAAATACCTGCGATCTGACGATGACGGGCGCCAATCATCTCCAGGGGAAATCGTTTTCCCAGTACAGTAACGGCGAAATAACGTTTACCTGGGGATTCGATATTGAATTGACGAAGTAGGATGATGAGATTGTGTCGGGGGCTACGGGGGTAGATCTTTGTCCCTGACTGTACCGAGCGCCGGTACTAGGCATTGACAGGGGTATCATGTCACCTGAATACGTGAAGGTCATCGGTTTTTTTCTGTCGAAGAAAGGGGGATAAGATTATGGCGAAGGAGATTATCCTGTATAACCTGCGGGCAGATGTGACGGAAGAGGATTACGAAAAGTGGTGCGCATCGTATAAAGGGCCGTTGCTGCTCTCACTCCCCGGGGCCAAGAGCTTTACCCTCGTCCGGATGATGGGGGGCATCACGGGCAACGGGAAGGAGGGTACCCCGCCGGGCCCGACGAGTACTCCGTACAAGTACATCGGCATCATGGATGTCACCAGCATGGACGAGTGGGGCAAGGCCCATGAGACAAAGAAATTCAAGGAGGAGTTCTTCCCCCAGTGGTTCTCCAAGTGGATAGCGGATTTTTATGTGCTCGGCGGTGTCGAGGCGTATCACGGGGAGAATAAATAAAGGGTATAGCGGGGGTGGCGCTCACTATGTGACCGTTACCCATCACAGGGAGGAGAGATTATGTGACAGCATCCATGGGTATGTGCTCTTATCACCCTCACGCTCGCCTTCAGTTTGTCCGGCATGGGGTATGCTGCTGATGACAGCCCGGCCCCAGCGGCAGAGAGCTGGGAATCGACAACTGAGCGCGGGGAGGGCGCAGGGGTGTGGACGTTCACTCAGCAATCAGATGGGTCGGTGATGGTTGCCGGAGAGTGGACGTATGAGGACTCCATTACGTGTCCTTTCAGTGCAGGGAGCGTGCAGATCTCGGGTACTGCTGTCTCATTTACCGTACGGGGCACCGCGACGTATTCTCTCGCCCCGCCGGGACACCAGAATGCTCCGTTTACCCTGAAGGTCAAGGGTGAAACCAAGGCAGGGCTGGGGCATGGGACCTATGCCATTACCTTCAACGCTACCAATTGGCCACCGGGGTTTTCAGGGAAGTGGCAAGCGACGCGGATAGAGGGTGGAGGCATAACGGAGTAGATGGACGAAAGGGGAGGAGCCGGTCCAGGTCTATTTTTTGTGTATCTGCCTTTTTGGCGCACGCGGAGTTGAGGGCGGCCTGACCCTTGCCTTGTTGATGATTTCCCAGTGTACAAAGGGCACCTCTTGACGGGGTGCCCTTCCCTTTTTCCCGTGGATGGTCTCTATTGAGCGGAGTGGACCAAAAAAATGGGTTTGGTCGAGTGGCGAACGACCTTTTCTGCCACACTACCTAGGAGCCAGCGGCTCACCCCGCTCCGTCCATGGGTGGACATGGCGATGAGGTCGATATCCTTCCGGTCACAGTGCTCCAGGATCACGTGCGCCTCATTTCCTCGCAGCAGCTGGCTTTCCACCGTGAACCCCTTGTCCTTCAAGCGCTTTTCAATGGTGCGGAGGTATGACTCCCCCTCTTTGGTGAGGGCCTCGGCAACCGTTTCGTATTGTAGGACAGGTTCCATGGCCCCGGGGAAGATCAGGATCGGCACTACATGCAGAAGGGAGATGCTGGCCCCAAAGGCAGATGCCAGCTTTTCGATCTCCGGGAGAATGACCTCTGATATCTCGGATCCATCCAGGGGGACGAGGATCTTCTTGTATCCTTTCATACATGAGCCCTCCTTTGCTGCTGCTTGTGAGTTTTGTGGGATGCTGATATGTAAGCCTACCTTATTAATGGGTACGGGTCAATACACTCTTTGCCTCTCTTGCCGTTCCGGCTCAGAGCTCGGCATCCGGCCGGGAATGGGTCTTCTTGTTGCCTTTCCCATCTCCTTGAGTTTGGGCGATGACGCTTAACACCCGTGCAGAGTTTTTTATCACGTCTTGGTCATCTTCCTGTCCGTGTTCCTAATTCCTCGCATATCCCGGCGGGTAGGGCGCATATTCGTCCTCATCCCAGAGCCTGTTTCGCGCTTCCACCCGGCAGTTGAGGATACCTTTCCTGCACAGGACCTCACGCCATTCGTACTTGACGAGCGTCTTCTGGACCGGCCTCTGCTCGGGTTCAAAGGCCACCCTGACGGCGGGTGAGTAGTGTTCATCCCCAAAGCCTGTGCCGGCGCTCTCATCCCTGGCTGCCCCGGCTTTGCCCGGTGCAGACGGTCCTGCGGGGGTCTCCATCTGCCGTTTGTGCTCGTACAGGGGTTGCGGCCGCTCTTTTTCCCGGTAGACGGCGACGGCGATGACGCCCATGGCAGAGGAATCGCTGAAGGTCCTCATGGCATAGGAGTCGGCCATATCGGTGAAATAGAATCTGTGCACCCTGTCGCCGGCGGTCCGCCACCCGTCATACCGGCCATGACCGTAGCTGTTCACGATGTACATGGCTTCGCTGTTCTTGAGATCTGATTTCTTTCCTGAGATGATGTTCCTGCCGTCAACGGCGATGACCACGCCGATCCGCTCGGGGGTCATATTGCGTATGCAAATGCCGTAGTTCTCGCCCCGTCTCGCTTCAAGATACTGCTTGATGATATAGGTGCCTCCTTTCCAGTAATCCTTCTGAGGGATAGACAGGAAGGTGCTTCCCCTCTCCGAGGCGATCTCGATGTTTACCTCGCCTCTGAACCTGTCCTTGCCGTGGGAGTACGCGGGTGCCGACGCTGCCATTATCCAAGCTGCAATGATCAATAAGACTGCGTAGCGCATGGTGTTCTCCTTTCTCTTTGGTCGTTAGCTTCTTAGACACCAGAGGGTCGAAAAAAGTTCCCGCAGGGGTGAGGGGGCGTCGCCTGAGAAAATCCCCTCTTGACAGTAAACGTTCGTTCACCTATACTAGGGTCGTGACAAAGGCCACAAAAGAAGAAAGGCTGCGTTCCAGGATGAGGATAATTGCCCGTTTCTTGCGCCACAAGGGGAGGATGCCGAGCTTTTCAGAGATCGGGGAGATGTGCGGCCTGCGTTCGAAGAACGCGGTGTACAAGCTCATCGGGCAGCTCGAAGACCGCGGGGTCCTTAAACGGGACGATAAGGGCAGGCTCATCCCGAAGTCCATGGCATACCCCCTGAGGGTGCTGGGGGCCGTAGAAGCTGGTTTTCCCAGCCCTGCCGAGGAGGAGCTGGCAGATACCCTTTCCCTTGATCGGCTTCTCATCAAGAATCCGGATGCCACGTTCCTCCTCAAGGTGGAGGGTGACTCCATGTCCGGCGCCGGCATCCTGCCGGGGGACATGGTGATTGTGGACAAGGGGCAGCAGCCCAAGAGCGGCGATATCGTCATCGCCGAGGTCGACGGGCAGTGGACCATGAAATATCTGAGGAAGCGGGGGGAGAGCGTCCTGCTGGTTCCCGCCAACCCCCGTTACAAGCCGGTCAAGCCCACAACGGAACTGAAGATTGCCGGTGTGGTTACCGCGGTGGTCCGCACATATTAGAAAGACTGCATACGATCATGGAGGCACAACCCCTCACCATACGATCCTGGCCCCGGGCGATCCTGCATCTTGACGCCGACGCCTTCTTCGCCTCCTGCGAGCAGGCGATTCATCCGGAGTTGAAGGGGAGGCCCGTCATCACGGGCAAGGAGCGCGGGATCGTGGCGGCTGCCAGCTACGAGGCCAAGGCCGCGGGGGTCTCGCGGGGCACGAGGCTCTTCGAGGCCAGGAAGGCCTGCCCCGAAGCCGTCATCCTGCCGTCGGACTACGAGACCTACAGCCTCTTCTCGGTCAGGATGTTCGCAATACTCAGGCAGTTCTCCCCCGATGTGGAGGAATACTCCATCGATGAGGCCTTCGTAGATCTCACGGGCCTCAGGAGGAGCTTTCATGGCTCCTACGGCATGATCGCCCGGCAGATGCAGGAGACGGTCGAGCGGGAGCTGGGGATCACGGTATCGGTAGGCGTGAGCCTCTCGAAGGTCCTGGCAAAAATAGCATCGAAACACCAAAAACCGCACGGGCTCACCCTCATACCGGGTAGGGCAATACACCGGTACCTGGAGGGACTCCCCCTGGGGCGGGTCTGGGGCATAGGACCGAACACGACCGAATTCATGAGGAAGTTAGGGATACAGACCGCCCTGGAATTTGCGCGGAAAGAAGAGGGGTTTATCAAAAGGCATCTTTCGAAGCCCTATCAGGAGATATGGCACGAGCTGAACGGCAGAGGCACCTACCCCGTGGTTCCCGAATCAAAGAGCAGCTATCAGTCCATCAGCAAGACCAAGACCTTCACCCCTGCCTCGAACGACGCGACGTTCGTTTTCGCACAGCTTTCGAAGAACCTCGAGGCCGCCTGCATCAAGGCGCGGCGCTACCGGCTGGCCGCAACGAGGCTCATTGCCTTCTTAAGGACACAGGATTTCAGAGACAGGGGTATTGAATTGCGACTGAACAGGCCCACGGCCTACCCCGCCGAGCTCTTCGGGGCGCTCAAGGAGGGTTTTCACGAACTCTTTAAACCCGAGGCCCTCTACCGTCAGACCGGGGTGGTCCTCGCGGGGCTGGCGCAGGACTCCACCATCCAGTACACCCTCTTTGAAGATACCGCCCGGCTAGAGCGGATGGCGAGGATCTACAGTGCCGTGGATCTCCTGTCGGAGAAATTCGGCAAATACGCAGTTCATCATGGATCGAGCCTGCCTACCAAACTACAGGCACGGCATGAGGGTGAGCGGGGAGACACCCCGCAGCGTGTCTCCGAACTCTTCAAGGGCGAAAACCGCAGGCGGCGGCTGGGACTGCCCCTGCTCCATATAAAGGTCTGATGCTATACACTGAATAACCGCGTGCAATCGGCCAGGTCTCTGCTCTTTCGGCATTAATGGATGATTGACATGTAATAGGTGCTGTGCTACGTTTTGTCGAGAATCTATTCCATAAATTATGACTTTTTATACATAAATGTATTACAGACGAAAATCCGGCGAAGATATATCTTACGAGACAATTATTATCAAAAGGACTATATTATGCCCTTTACTCCTTATCGTGTTAATAGTATTAATCCCCACCAGCATCTTTGTTATCTATGCCTATTTCGGCCACCAAGACACCATTTCCTTGCTGATCTTAATCCTCGGATCTCTCATGTTTTTAGTAATATTCATGTTGCCTATTAGGGCAATCGTACATTGTGTTCAAAATAGAAAAAAGCAGTACATTAAATATCCCATTAACGCACTTATCATTAATGTGGCTATCCTCGTTGGCTTATGGGTTTTAATGATCATGGGTAACATCATTTAACATATGATCATACTGAGTCCATGGAACATGCGTGCTTAGGATGAGGGGGTCAGTCTCAATGAGTGATCCCCTCTGATATTTTCTGAGTACGGGAGGATGGGTATACGGCGGCCGGGGAGATCACGGCCCCAGGCCTAGTGCCGCATTTTCATAAAGGTCTCTTTCTTTACCTCCAGGTCGCCGATTAATTGATCCACCAGGTTGAGCAGGGTCGATTGGGGCAGGACGTCTCCCGCCACGCAGTAGGCCTGCATGGTGCGTATGACCGTGCTGAAGGGGCCTTCCTTTTCTCGATTGCAGGTCGCCTCCAGCGGGCAGAGGTGGCAGGTATCATTGTACTCCACACACAGGGCGACCTTTATCGATGCCCCCTGGGCGATCACAATGTAATGCTGTATGCTGTGAGCGGACCTGATGGCTTCCCTGATCCTCTCCCACTTCTCTATGGCGAGGTCGAAGGCATTTTCCCCTTCTTCATACCGCTTGATCGTCTCTTCAAAGGTCATGAGGTTCAGCATAGACCTTCTCCACCGATTTCCTCTGCCACGCTACCATCCCAGCACCGCATTCTCAATAGCTTTTTATGGCCATTGGCCAGTCCATTCCTGCGATCGTAAGGGCGCAAGGGCCTCGGAGGGCCCTTATTATTCAATCCATCGCACAAGTTCACCTGTCGCAACCCTGTGGGACCTGTATGCGTATTCAGGGGACCCCGTATCAGGATATCCAATGGGCATGCCGAGAATGAGGTGCTTTGTTTCAGGAATGGCGAGAAACCGTTTTATCTCCTGCGCATAATCGGTGGCAAAGGCCTGGGCTACCGTGCCGAGACCTTTGGCATGGGCGGCGAGCATGAGGTTCTGGGCGAAGAGTCCCAGGTCAAACAAGGACCAGGGGGAAAGCGAGGCATCTTGGAACAGATAGATGACATGCGGTGCGCCGTAGAACTGGAAATTTTCTTTCTTTACTTTCTTGATATGATCAGGGTCTCGTAGGTCGACGCCGACGGTCGCACGGCGATGTTTGAAATGGTCCTCAATCCTGGCGGCTTCAGGTGGAGGCCATGATTGGGGCGCCGGCACATCGGGGTATGGTTGTGCGCCCTTGGCCAGCAGTTCAAGGAGCATCTTGGAGAGGGCCTCTTTTTTGGCCCCTGAGCAGATGACGGCTTCCCACGGTTGGCTGTTTTTATAGGAAGGGCTCCATTTTGCAATATCGATCACCTCCATGATGACTTCCTTTGGAACAGGGTCGGGCTTGAATCGGCGTATGCTCTTCCTGGTCGTGATGCACTCAAGGGCGTCCATCGTCCCTCCTTTTTGTATGAATCCATATTACCTCTTCCTTAATTGTATAATTACAGATCGCCCATGGGTCAAGGGGTATGACAGCACGGTGATTAAAACCTATTTGATTTGCAACGGCTTTCAGGGCACAATAGGGTTCTTTCGGTAGCCGGCGACCCGAGAAAGGATACGAAGCATATGAAGGATGTGAAAAAAACGCGGCACCGAGGTGGCCTTTTTTACGGCTGGTATATCGTCGCCTCCGCTTTTGTCATCTTGTTCTTCAACGCAGGGGCCCGGTTTTCTTTCGGTGTGATGTTCAAGCCGATGATTGCGGATTTTGGCTGGAGCCGGGGTTCAATCTCGCTCGTCTTCTTCCTCAATATGACCCTGTACGCCGTCTCCCTCATCGTTGCCGGCAGATTGTATGACCGATACGGTCCCAAATGGGTCATTTTTATTTCAACTATCTTTCTGTCGACGGGCTTCATGCTCATTGCCGTCGCTAATTCACTGTGGCAGTTCTTCATTTTCTATGGCGTCGTGGCGGCCATGGGGCTGGGTGGACCTTCTGTCTCCCTGATGGCGGCCATCACGAGCAAGTGGTTTGATAAGCTGCGTGGCCTTGCCATCAGCGTTGCTCTCACGGGCAGCTCCCTGGGACAGTTTGCCCTGGTTCCTCTCGTTACCATTGTGACGCTTCGCCATGGCTGGCGCGTCTCATACTTCCTCATCGGCCTCGTCATGCTGGTGGTCAATATCATCATTGCCGTGTTCGTCATGCGGGGGGACCCCGATACCCTTGGCCAGCGGCCGTTTGGTTACCGGAGGAAGAAAGGGGACGGGGCGGATAAACACGTTGCCTCGGGCACGGGGCTTCGGGATCTCGGGTTACGGGATGCCATGCACACCCGTTCCTTCTGGCTCTTTTCCATTGTCATGTTCATCTGCGGGAGCGGGGATTTTCTCGTGGCGACCCACTTGATTTCCATTGTTACCGACTACGGCATTTCGCCCGTCACCGCCGGCGGCATGCTGGCGTGGTTTGGCCTGATGAGCCTGGCGGGGTTGCTGGTTGCCGGGCCTGTCTCGGATCTGATCGGGAATAAAATCCCCATCGCCCTTACCTTTCTGTTACGGGTCTTCCTCTTTTTGCTGATCGTGAAATATCAAACCCTTGGCTCTTTCTATTTCTTTGCCTTTGGCTTTGGGTTCACCCTCCTCATTACAGCCCCGCTCACTGCCACCCTGATGGGGAGGCTCTATGGGTTCTCTCACGTCGGTCTTATTACCGGTTTTATCACCACCGTTCACCACGTGGGAGGGGGGTTTTGGGCCTATATGGGAGGCGTGATCTTCGATTGGACAGGGAGTTACCACCTGGCCTTTATTCTTTCAGCGATTATGGCCCTGGTCGCTCTTTTCAGCAGCATGTTAATCGTCGAGAAGAGGCATCGGGCGGTGCTATCACCATGATGGTATGCGTACGGGGCTCAGGAGAGGGCATCCCCGTTCTCACGGTGTAAGCGATGGTGACAAACCTGAAAGACCTCACACGAGAAGAATTGGAGGCCTTCATTGCCGGGCTCGGCAAGGAGCACTACCGGGCCAGGCAGATCATGCGGTGGCTCTACCGACACGGGGCGTCCTCTGTTGAGGAGATGACCGACCTGGCCAAGGAGCTGCGTGCAGAGCTGGGCCGCACGGCCCGCATTTCCTCCCTCGAGCCCGTGGCGGTTGAGAGGTCCCATGACGGAACGGAGAAATACCTCTTCGGGCTGGGGGACGGCAATCAGATAGAGAGCGTGATTATCCCCGATGATGGCCGCCTTACCCTCTGCATCTCGGTCCAGGCGGGGTGTGCCATGGGGTGCCGCTTCTGCCTCACCGGTAAGGGAGGATTTGCCAGGGATCTCAGCGCCGGTGAGATCCTGGATCAGATCCTGGGGGTCATCCGGGAGCGCGGCAGGGAGACGAAGATCACCAATGTTGTTCTCATGGGGATGGGGGAGCCTCTGGCCAATTACGCGAGGGTCAAACAAGCCCTCGGGATCATGGCCTCCGATCTGGGGTTCGGCCTCTCCCGCAGGAGGATTACCCTCTCCACCGTGGGGCTTATCCCGCAGATGAAGAGGCTATTCGCGGAGGGGGTGCCCTGCCGGCTGGCCGTCTCCCTCAACGCCGCAACACAGAAGCTCCGGGCATACCTCATGCCTATTGCCAGGAGATATCCCCTGAGCACCCTGTTGGCGGCATGCCGTGACCTCCCCCTCCCTCCCCGGGAGCGGATCACCTTTGAATACGTCTTGATCCAGGGGGTAAACGATGCCGAGGGGGATGCCGGGAGGTTGACCGAGCTCCTCAGGGGCATCAGGTGCAAGATAAACCTCATCCCCCTTAATGAGTGTTCGGGTATTCCCTTTTCCCGGCCGCGGGAAAAGGCGATCCTTCTGTTTCAAAAGGTCTTGATGGAGGAGGGGTACACGACCATCATCAGGGAGAGCAGGGGCAGCGCAATCTCAGCCGCCTGCGGCCAACTGCGGGGACGTATTACAGGATCTTGATCTCCCCCTCTTTTACCCCGGTGAGGCTTCGGCGCATCCCTCGCACGGCACTTTCACCTACCTCTTGCCCGGTAGTTACCTTCACGACCACCCCTCTGGCGCGCCCTGTCATGCCCCCCAAGAAGGTATCGGTGAGCTTTGCCCTGAGGACGGAGTCTTCCGGGGGCTTTACCCCGGCCAGAAAAAGCCAGAACTCATCCCCCTCGATCTCATAGATATCCCGCTCGCCCAGGGTCACCTGCTCCTTTACCTCCTTCAAGGCGGAGAATTCGCCCTGAAAGCAGATGATGAGAGAGGGGAGGGAGGGGACTTCACTATAGAGGGCGAAGATATGAGAGAGGAAATGGGTGGGCACTGCCTTTTCCTTTTGTACCCGCTGTTCCCGATCCCACGTGCTCTGATTTTGTTCAAAAAAGCGGTAATCCTTCCGGTACATTAGGGAGAGTTCTTCCACCGCCCTTTGTTCCTGCGAGTCCACTTGCACATACCCCCGGTATTTGCTCCTCAACATCTGTTGCAGGGCCCTGGCCTCGGCGATCTTGGCATTGGCCGTCTTGTATATTTCTTTGATGTCCCTGGCCGTTGTCGGTGAGTAACCGCGCTTCGGGTTAAAGACCCGGCACAGCTGCTGAAATTCATCATAGGTATTCTCGAGGAAGTGCAGGACCCCTTTAAAACTTCGCTGCAGGCCTTCGGCCTGTCGCTTGATGTTTACTTCCTGCAGGGACATGGCGTCACGGTGCTGTCTTCGCTTGTTTTGTCGAAGCCGAGGCCTTGCCGGCCGAGTCGGCAAGGGCCATTTGGAAGACCTCGTCGGCGGATTCCACAAAGACGAACTCGAGCCCCGCCTTCAGTTCCTCCCCGATCTCCTCCACATCGCCTCGATTGCGCAGGGGGAGGATCACCTTCTTGATCCCCGCTGCCTTGGCCGCCAAGATCTTCTCTTTGATTCCCCCTACCGGCAGTACCAGACCGCTTAAGGTGATCTCTCCCGTCATGGCCACATCGTTTCTCACCGGCCTCCCGGTAAGCTCGGAGGCGAGGGCGCAGGCGATGGTGACCCCCGCCGAGGGGCCATCCTTGGGGATGGCGCCCGCCGGCACGTGGACGTGCAGGTCGTATTTTTCAAAGAAGTCCCGCTCGATGTTGAGCGCATCGGCCTTGGTGCGCACGTAGCTCAAGGCCGCCTTTGCCGATTCCTGCATCACCTCCCCCAATTGTCCGGTGAGGGAGAGACCCTTCTTGCCGGGCATCTTCGTCGCCTCGACGAAGAGGATGTCGCCCCCCGCCTCGGTCCAGGCCAAACCAGTAGCTACACCAGGGCGTGAGGTGCGCATGGCCACCTCGGGGAAGTAGCGCTCGGGCCCGAGGTAGTCACGAAGGGACTCAGGGGTTATGGTGTCCCCGGTCTTTTGCCCCTGGCCCTTTTTGAAGGCCACCTTGCGGCAGACCCGGGCGATCTGTCGCTCCAGATTTCTTACCCCGGCCTCTCTGGTATAGGAGGAGACGAGCTTTTTGATCCCCCCTTCGGCGAATGTTACATCCCCCTTTTCCAAGCCGTGTTCTTCCCTCTGCTTGGGGATCAGATATTTCTGGGCGATGGCGATCTTCTCGTGTTCGGTGTAGCCGGGCAGTACGAGGATCTCCATCCGGTCCCGCAGGGCGGGGTGTATGGTCTCAAGGGTATTGGCGGTGGTGATGAAGAAGACCTTGGAAAGGTCAAAGGGGAGATCGAGATAGTTGTCTCTGAACGTGGTGTTCTGTTCCGGGTCCAGGACCTCCAGGAGGGCGGAGGATGGATCACCGCGGAAATCCGCCCCCACCTTATCGATCTCATCAAGCATGAAGACCGGATTTCGCGATTCGGCCCTCCTAATGTTCTGGATGATGCTTCCGGGCAGGGCCCCGATATAGGTCCGCCGATGCCCCCGGATCTCCGCCTCATCCCGCATCCCGCCGAGGGAGAGCCTGATGAATTTTCTCTCCAATGCCCTGGCGATGGACTGGCCGAGCGAAGTCTTTCCCACGCCCGGGGGGCCGGCAAAACAGAGGATAGGACCCTTCATCTCCTTCCTGAGCTTTCTTACCGCCAGGTATTCGAGAATGCGCTCCTTGACTTCCTTGAGATTGTAGTGGTCCTCGTCCAGGATACGCTTGGCCCTGTCCAGATCCATATTGTCCTGGGTCTCGTGGGTCCAGGGGAGCTCGGTCAGCCACTCGAGGTAGGTCCTAATGACCCCATATTCGGGAGAGGCAACGGGGACCTTTTCAAGACGGCTCAACTCCCGCTCGGCCTCTTTCAAGACATAGTCGGGGAGGTTGGCTACCGCCATCTTATCACGGAACTCCTTGATCTCCACCTGCACCTCGTCCTCTTCCCCCAGCTCTTGTTTGATGGCCTTGAGCTGCTCGCGGAGGACGTACTCCCGCTGCCCCTTGGTCATCTTATCCTGGACCTCGGACTGTATCTTGGTGCCCAGCTCAAGGAGCTCCACCTCCCTCTGGAGGATGGAGGAGATCTTTTTCAGCTTTTCTTCAGCGGACTCCAGTTCGATGATTTGCTGTTTATCCTCAGGCTTCATCTTGATCAACGTCGAGATGAAGTAGACCAGCCGGAAGGGATCCTCGATGTTCATGGTTGCCGCCTGGAGCTCGTCGGGGATATAGGGGACAAGACTAATCATCTTTTGATACTGACCCAGGACGGCCCGCATGAGGGCCTCCACCCGTTCGCTCTTCTCCGCCCGCTCCTCCAACACCTGAATCTGGGCCTTGGGGAAGGGGTCATCCTGGGTCATCTTGGTGATGGTGATCTTGGCCAATCCTTGTGTTACCATGCGCATCGTGCCATCGGGGAATTTGAGCATCCGGTGGATGAGGATTGCCGAACCCGTTTGATAAAAATCCCCTTTTTCCTTGTCTTTGAGCATAACGGCCCCGGCGATGCGGTCATGGGAGAGTGCATCATCGACGGCGGCGACGAGAGGAGGGTCCTTGAGGATCAAGGGGACCAAGGTGTGGGGATAGATGACTATATCCTCCATGAGCAGGAGCGGGAGCTCAGAGGGGATCTTAGGGGCCTCTTCTTCGTCGGTTATCCCGAGGCCTTCCGCGTGAGCCTCTTCTTTTTTCTCGTCCATTGCTTCACCCCTACGTGATGTTGATCGTTATCTTTTTTCGCTCTGCAGGAGGAGAAGAGCGCTTGCCAATGGTAATGGTCAACAGACCATCCTTGTACAGGGCCTTGATCGTTCCCTCATCGGTTCCCTGCGGGAGAGGCAAGCTGCGCTCGAATTCATTGTAGTTGATCTCTGCCTGATGATAGGTGCGCCATTTCCCCTCGAACGCGTCTCTCCGGATTCCTCGGACCGTCAAGACCCTCTCGTTTATGGTGACGGAGAAGTCCCCTTTGTGCACTCCCGCAAGCTCCAGCGCGATCACCCAGGCCTCATCCGTCTCATAGACATCGGTCAAGGGCTGCCACCGTCCCTCTGTTGCTGGATAGACCTTGCTGGGAGCGCAGAGATCGAAGAAATGCCGTTCCGCCTGGAGGTGTAATTTTCTCAACTCCTCAAAAAGGTCTTCTGCCTCCTTGAACATCGTTCCGTTTCCCTCCTAAGGTTTCGATGTTATTGGATGATGTCCGTGCCGTACTGCCCCGGTTTCCGACCCCTTCTGTCTACTCCGTGCTGACACTGCTCTGTCAGTGCCTTCACGAGCCCGGTGTTATATGCATTTTTTGTCTGAAGGGATGGTTCGTTTATTTATAATATAATCTAATTGACAAAGGATGGCAAGCGGCATCGCGAGGAAGATGACAAGGAGAAATAATACGGTTAAACTCGTACTCACTTTTTCTTGTCGATGTCGTATTTCTTTATGACCTTGGTGGGTGCACCCACTGTTACAGAAAAGGGAGGTATGTTTCGTGTAACGACAGCGTTTGCCCCAATGATTGAATGCCTTCCTATGGTTACATTCGGTAAGATAATAGCATTCGTTCCTATCCAGCATGCCAGCTCAATGTGGACCGTACCGCCACGGGTAACGTCCTGAAACATAATGGGGATCTCGGCGTCTTCATAGATGAGGGTATTATCGAGAATCGTCACACGGGGGCCACAGAGGACATAGTCCTCCATGACAATGCGATTTCGCGCTGAAATGACACTGTTTATACCGATATGGACGTGATTTCCTAAACGCACAATGCAGTGCGTGGCGTCCTTGTCTTCCGGGTGAATATAGATATGCGTATCGCCTTGAATGGTGACATGGTTGCCAATGCAGGCAAATTGAGGTCGTTTTATGATGACATCACGGGCAATGGCGACGTGGTTGCCGTATTCCTCATACGTCAACCTGTGTTTGATATTTCTCAGCACGTTTCCGAACCCATCACGTGTCTGCCGATGCGGTGTATTGTCCGGCGTTCACACATCAGAAATTCTATTTTTGGTCCCTTCAGGATTACCAGATCATGAGGATAGCTATGCGGGTATCTTATTGTTTAAACCGCCTCAATTGTGCCAGCTACACGAGACAAGAAATTTTTACTATAAATTAATGTGATAGAAAATAGCAAGCTCAGGGCGGGGAGTATAAAAAACCACGATCCAGTTGGCATCGAGGTGATCGGATAATAATTGTTGGACACAAACCAGATCAGCAGGGGCAGGAGGAGGTGTGTCTCACACCAGCACTACCTTGACAAACAGACGTAAAAGTGCTATATTTCACAATAATAGATCACATGCATTTCTTTGTATTTCCTGATAACAACCAAACGTTACGGTGAAGTAATGACAGGAAGAGTTTCGGCAATTATGAGCATGATAAAGGAGGATGAGCATGGCGTCTGAGAAGGGCATGGTTTCCATGATGCATGAAGAGCGAATCTTTGCTCCGTCGAAACAGGTGAGTGATCGGGCGCACATCAAGAGCATGGACGAGTATCGCGCGCTCTATCAGGAGTCTTTGGATGATCCTGAGGGTTTTTGGGGCCGGTTTGCCCAGGATATTGATTGGTTTAAAACGTGGGACAAGGTAATGGTGGATGATTTTGCCAATGCGCGGCATGAGTGGTTCGTGGGTGGTAAGCTCAATGTAGCGTATAATTGTTTGGATCGTCACCTGAACAATGGGCGTAAGGATAAGGTGGCGATTCTGTGGGTGGGGGAGCCTGAGGGCGAGACCAAGACCTATACGTATGGGCAATTACATGAAGAGGTCTGCCGGTTTGCCAATGTCTTGAAAAAGCATGGGGTGAAGAAAGGGGATCGGGTCTCGATCTATCTACCGATGATTCCCGAGTTACCCATTGCCATGTTGGCGTGTGCGCGGATTGGGGCTATTCATTTAGTGGTCTTCGGTGGTTTCAGTGCCGAGTCCTTGCGGGATCGTATTGTGGATGCGGGAGCCAAGGTATTGATCTGTTGTGATGGGTACTATCGCAGTGGTCGGGTCGTGGACAGCAAGACCAATGCGGATGCGGCCATGGCGCTGTGTCCTGAACTCAAGCGGGCCATTGTGGTCAAGCGTATCGGTGATGAGGTCCCCATGCAAACGGGGCGCGATACGTGGTGGCATGAGGAGGTGGTGGCCGCGGATATCGCCACCGCGTGTGAGCCTGAGCAGCTCGATGCTGAGGATCCGCTTTTTATCTTGTATACCAGTGGGAGTACGGGTAAGCCCAAGGGGGTGTTGCACACCCAGGCGGGGTATTTGCTCTATACCCTTGAGACCTTCAAATATGTCTTTGATTATCATGACGAGGACATCTTTTGGTGTACGGCGGATATTGGGTGGGTGACGGGGCACAGCTATCTTGTCTATGGTCCCCTCGCTGCGGGGGCGACCAATGTGATGTATGAGGGGGTGCCCACCTATCCTGATTCCGGTCGGTTTTGGGCCATTGTCCAGAAGTACCAGGTGAGCATCTTTTATACGGCCCCGACTGTCTTGCGGGCCTTGATGCGGGATGGTGATGAGTTGCCCAACAAATATGATCTGTCCTGTTTGCGAGTCTTGGGGTCGGTGGGTGAGCCGATTAATCCTGAGGCCTGGATGTGGTACTATCAGGTGATCGGCAAGGAGCGTTGTCCGGTTGTGGACACCTGGTGGCAGACCGAGACCGGTGGTATCTTGATTACACCCTTGCCCGGTGCCACCCCCCTGAAGCCCGGTTCGGCCAGCTTCCCTTTTTTTGGGGTTGATCCTCAGATCTTGCGTGAGAACGGCAAGCCTGTGGAGCTCAATGAAGGGGGATATTTGGTCATTCGGAGACCCTGGCCGGGGTTGATGCGGGGTGTGTATGGTGATCCTGATCGGTTCAGAGAGACCTACTTTGTGCAGTTTCCGGGGGTTTATTTTTCCGGTGACGGGGCCCGCAGGGATGAGGATGGTTACTTCTGGCTCATGGGCAGGGTGGATGATGTGCTCAATGTCTCGGGGCATCGTATCGGCACGGCTGAGGTAGAGAGTGCGTTGGTGTCTCATGAGCTGGTGACAGAGGCCGCGGTGGTGGGCTATCCCCATGACCTCAAGGGGCAGGGGATCTATGCCTTTGTGACCTTGAAGACGGGGGTGGAAAAGACCGACGATCTCAAGCAGACTCTCGTTAAGCATGTGAGAAAGGAGATCGGCCCCATTGCCAGTCCTGACAAGATCCACTTTGCTGATGCCCTTCCCAAGACGCGCAGCGGGAAGATCATGCGGCGTATCTTGCGCAAGATTGCCGAGGGTGATGTTGAAAACCTCGGTGACACTACGACCCTGGCCGACCCTTCAGTAGTGGATAATCTGGTTCAGGAGCGGCAGTAGAAGCACGTCCATTTCATGAGGAGGGGGTTGTCCCCCTCCTCTTCCCTCCTTAATGTTACCCTCCTAATATCCCGGAATTCTTCTTGAGTTGACAAGTCACCATTGAAGGATTAGTATACGAACAAGAAATGTCACATTTTTTGTGTTTATTTATTGCGCAATGGGAAAAACAGGGATTGTAAGGCATCAGCTGTATCTGGAGCACAGGACGGGAATTATGCACCCGGAGAGTCCCCAACGGCTCCAGTCTATCTATAGTATGTTGGATCACAAGGACTTCGGCCCAGACTTGGTACACATTGAGCCCCGGTTCGCGACCTTGGATGAGATCCTCTGGGTCCATGACCCCCACTACGTGGACCGGATACTGGACAGTGCGGACAGGGCCCAGGTCAGGTACGATCCCGACACGGTCACCTCACCCCAGACCTACAAGGCAGCATGGCTGGCCGCGGGAGGCGTGATGGAGGCCGTCAAGGCTGTGTTAACAAAGGAGGTCAGGAACGCCTTTGCCCTGGTCAGGCCGCCGGGACATCATGCCCAAAAGGATCGGGCCATGGGGTTTTGTATATTCAACAATGAGGCCATCGGGGTCCGGTATGCCATGAAGGCCCATGGCATCAAGCGGGTCTTGATCGTCGATTGGGACGTCCATCACGGCAACGGTATCCAGAGCATTTTCTATGATGACCCCCATGTCCTCTATTTTTCCGCTCACCGGGAGGACTTCTACCCTTGGACCGGAGAGGAACAAGAGGTGGGGGCGGGGAAAGGGGAGGGCTACATCGTCAACGTCCCCCTGGAGGTCGGCTGCTCAAACTCTTGTTATGGTAACTCCTTTCGCTATCTTTTGTGGCCCATTGCCAACCAGTATCGACCTGAGTTAATAGTGGTGTCAGCCGGATTCGATACCCACCACAGCGATCCCCTTGGATCGATGAACGTCACCCCAGAGGGTTTTGCCAGGATGACCGCCCTCTTGATGGAATTGGCAGCCGACCTCTGCGAGGCGCGACTGGTCCTGGTCTTGGAGGGGGGATACAACCCCCAGGCCTTGCGGGACTCGGTGGAGATGGTCCTCTGGGAACTGTTGGGCAGTTCGATGATCAATAAGGAGGAGATGCGGCAGGTGGAGGACGCCCAGTATGATGAAATAGCTGAGACCATTCAGCGTGTCAAGGCGGTTCACCGTCGTTATTGGGACTTTGAGGTTGAGGAGGAAAACGATGCGTTTATTGATACTCGGCAACCATGAGTTGGAGCATTGGAAGGAGATCAAGGAGAAAGCGGGGAGGATATTCAGCGAGCTGCCCCTGGGGGTGCGGATACTTCATCGGTATGCTACCCTGAGCGGCAATCTTACTTTCACCGTTATCGAGGCGGAACAGGAGGTTGAGGTCGCGAAGCTGATGGCGGAGCTCTCCGGTGTGTCCCGTTACGAGGTGTATCCCATTTATGAGATCAGAGAAGGGGAGCCGTCAGCAGCGCAAGAAGGACTCTTTGATTCAATGCACGGTCCGGTCTAATTTCGAAGAGGTCAATGGTGGAAAACATCCTTCCCCCCGCCAATCCAGAGGCCAACCTGCGAGATTACAACAAGGCCTGTCAGTCCTTCGACTGGAAAGAGGTAGAACAGGATTTCAGCTGGCACCGTACCGGCAAGGTCAACATCGCCTATGAGGCCATCGATCGGCATGCGGAAGATCCGGCTTGCAGTAACAGGTTTTGCTTGATCTATGAGGATGAGAAACGCCGGGAACGAATTACCTACCAGCAGATGCGAGACCTTTCCAATAAGTTCGCCAACGTCCTCAAGAAACAGGGAGTGCAGAAGGGAGACAGGGTCTTTATATTCCTGCCCCGGTGCCCGGAGTATTACATTGCCATGGCCGGCTGTGCCAAGATCGGGGCCATCTTCGGGCCCTGTTTTGAGGCCCTCATGGAAATGGCCGTCAGGGAGAGACTCAAGGACAGTGGCGCCAAGGTGCTGGTGACAACCCCCCGGATGGCGGCCCGCGTGCCGTTCACCGAACTCCCGGAGCTGCAGCGCATCATCCTGGTGGGGTCAGGGGGTATCGTCCTGAGGCCCGGGGAGGTGAGCTGGGAGGAGGAGATGTCCCGTGCCCCCTATGACTGTGAGATCGAGTGGGTGGATCCCGAAGATCCCCTCTATATCATCTACACCTCCGGCTCCACGGGGAAGCCCAAGGGGGTCCTCCACGTCCATGGAGGGATGGTCGGATATCTGATCACAGCACGGTGGGTCCTCGATCTCAGGGATGACGATTGCCTGTGGACCACGTCGGAACCCGGGTGGATTACGGGGACGGTCTATGGTGTCTTCGCCCCCTGGCTCTGCGGGGTGAACAACTTTGTCCGGGGGGGAAGGTTCGATCTCGACGGATGGTTTCGTTTCATCGAGGAGCATCGGATAACGGTCTGGTACACGGCACCCACCGTCTTCGCACGATTTATGGAAAAGGAGAAGGAGATCGCAAAGAAATACGATCTGAGCAGCCTGCGACACATCCTCAGTGTCGGGGAACCCTTGTCCTCGGAGGTCGTGTTTTGGGCCAAGAGGTTTTTCAAGACCCCCATCCATGATACGTGGTGGATGACCGAGACGGGTATGATTATGATCGCCAATTATCCCAGTATGCCGATTAAACCGGGCTCCATCGGGAAACCCTTTCCCGGCGTTGTGGCGGCCATCGTCGACGCCGAGGGGAATGAAGTGCCCCCCCTGACCTTGGGTGATCTGGCCATACAGAAGGGCTGGCCTGCGATGATGCGGGGGATCTGGCGGGATGAACAAAGATATCAGGAGTATTTCACCCGTGAACCCTGGTATATCTCCGGGGACCTTGCCTATCGGGATGAGGAAGGCCATTTCTACTTTCAGGGGAGGGAGGACTACCAGATCAAGATGGACGGTGTCATGATCGGTACCTCCGAGGTGGAAGAGGCCCTGCGGGGGCACCCGGCGGTGGCCGATGCCGGGGTCGTCGGCAAACCGGATCTCTTACGGGGGAATGAGATCAAGGCCTTCATTGCCCTGAAGCCCGCGTTTTCCCCCTCCGAAGATCTTCTGCTAGAGATACAGGAATTCATACGGAAGTATTTCTCCCCTCGCTTAGTCCCCAAGGAAATAGAGTTTCGCCCCGAGATCCCCCGGGGGGGTGATGGGGCGGTGATCAGAAGGGTGTTGAAGGCATGGGAGTTGGGACTCCCCGTCTAACAGGCTGTTGAAAATCGCCCATCTGTCCCGCTTGCTGCGGGATTTCCCTTATTTATCGTCCTTGCGGCGTACGCCCAGGTACGCCTCACTCCTCATGATGTTGTATATAGTTTGATTCCTGATAGAAAAGATTTGATTTTATTCTGATTAATTGAAACGCAAATTAACAGAATTGGCAGCTTTATAGAAATGCGGAAACATCTTGAATTATGCAGAGTAACGGGCTCTTCAGCGGGCGCGGCTTTTTGCGTCGGCTGAATTAGCCTTGATCGACTTTATTATTTTGGTATAAATGGTATTTCACTACAACAAATATCTATATGGTGAATTTCTTCTTTGTTTTCTATGAAATTCTTGAGGTCAATAGCAATTCCATTTTGCAGACTATCAGGACCAACAATTATCTTTGTTATTGTTGTTGGCAAAAGTTTAAATTCTATATAAGGAACACGACGTCCACCAGAAAAACGATATTTTACTTCAGCAGGATCATACCAGAAATGACAAAGACGATATTCGTTTTCCTCTGAAAAACCAGGATGTTTTAATAAGCCAATAAAACAAAAGAATTTTATCAAGGAATCAATATCTTCATTTATTACACCATTAATAAGCCTTTTATCTTTAGCAAATTCCGAAATGATCTTTTTGTATTCTTCACTAGCACAGTAAGTAACTTTACTAGATGTTTCAAAACCGGATGTCGGGTTGTTGTTAAGTTCGTTTTTGCTATCATTTAATCCCAAAATGTCAAATCCGATGCAAATATTTCCATAGTATTTATATTGGCTAAGAAGATCCGGTGTCCTTGAAAAACTGGCAACATACATATTTTTTAAACAATTTCTATAAATTTTATCCAACTTTCCAATTTTTCCAGACTCATCTGCAATCATTTTAAACAATGGCTCATAGAAATATCGGCCTTCCATCCAATCATTTAGATATCTAATATTTGTCATCCAAAGTTTTTTCTCAGAAAGTATGCTAACAGCACTCTCAAATTTTGTATAATGATAAATATTGTCAGAATCCTTAGAAGACGCTTTAAAAATTGTGAATTTATTCATTTTGTTATTTAACATTTCAGAATCGAACGACAAAGCTCACCTGCCGCTACGAAGCTCAGCGGAATAGCGCCAGGTGGAGCGGCTTGTAAGGCCAAAGAACCCAAAATTGTCACCGAAAATCTCCTACACAATTGTACATCTACAACCATGTTTAGACGTACACTTAGCGTATGGAAGCTCTGGCACGTTATCTAATTTGTATCGCCTTCCGCTGATTTTTCTGCAATCAGTACAGGTATTTCCATCATTAACACTAAGCACTTCAACGGTCTTGACAGAAGACAATCTGCAAATTTGCATATTACGGATGTGACTAGCATGAAAGACAAGCATTCGGGAAGCAGTATCGCCGTCTAAGTGTATACCAGTTTCGAAGTCATTCGGTAGCCAGTGTCTCGCGGTGTTCGTACCCCACAACTGCATCATCGCGGCGGCTAGGCGCAATTTGTCGAGTCGATTCCCCTCTATGTCCTTCAAGATTCCTGGTGTCCTTTCAAAGATTGTCTTTAGCGACTCGACACCTGATTCCACATCATAGTTTTTCCAGTCGATACCAAGACCGCGAGGGAATACTTGAGACGCTTCATACTGGGCAACGATACGAACGGCTTTGGAGAACTGTTTTCTCGCGAGAAGGTCGAGAGCGTCTTGCTCTGCGGCGTCTCTTTTTGCTTTTTCACCTTCGAGGTAATGCTCTGCGAGCTGTATTCCCTCTGTTGTGCACCGGTACACAT
>CAZFIR010000134.1:0-8755 GCA_964519535.1 uncultured Thermodesulfobacteriota bacterium
GATCGGCTCTCCGCATGAGTGGCAGGGAATCCTGCGCCACGGGGCAAAGACACTCTTTGCCTGGGCCGATGCCACCGTACCCTTGGTCGCCGTGATCACCGGCAAGTCGTACGCCGGTGCCCACTATGCCATGCTTGACAAGAGTATCGGGGCGGACCTTGTCTTCGCCTGGCCAACGGCCAAGATCAATATCGTGGGTGCCGAGACCGCGGCTAGCGTCATCTTCGCCAGAGAAATCAAAGAGTCGGACAATCCGAAGGAGATCGCGAAGCAGCGAATCGAGGAGTACCGAGTCAAGTTCGAGCATCCCTACCAGCCTGCGGAGCGGGGCTATGTGGACGACGTCATCATGCCGCACGATACCCGGAAGTACGTCTGTCATGCCCTCGAGCTGCTGGAGAACAAACAGGTAGCAAGGCCCTGGAGGAAGTACTCGAATATCAACCTCTAGGCCTCTTCAAGATATCAGAAAAGTATCTTAAGGGTGGTGCAGGGGATGTGCCTTGTACCACCCACAAACCACTCCTTAAAAGATCCCTCAAAATTATTAATGCCTCCTGACTGAGGACGTCAAAAACTCAAAGCTGATCGCTGAACCGATATAAATCCAACGCACAATCATTGTTGACAAACAATACGAGTCCATCTTATATTCCCATATCAAAGGTCATCCTTGCAGGAATAAATCACCATACTGGCGACATAATGTAGGTTTAGTCATCACAGTAGCCGGTGTTGAAAACTGCCAACAGAAGGTGAGTCATTTATGAAAAAGCCATCTCTCAAGTTGACCATCATCCTTGTCATCTTTGCCATCTTCGTCATCGGTGTACTGACGTATGTCTCTATACTCGGGGAAAATCACAAGATAGACGGGGTGATCGTAGCTTATTTCAATCAGTTAAAAGATGGCAAATATCTTGAGGCATGCGAGATTTTTTCTTCACGCTTTCAAGGGGAACAGCCGGCAACTGCCGAACACTGTTTGAATTTCAACTTCCTGCTGGAGTTGGCACTGTTAAAGCACTATGATCTGATCGATCAGAATGACTATACCGTTGAATTAAAGAGAAGTAACTTCTGGATACCTTTTATTAGCGACGATTCGGTACGCGTAAGTATTTTACTCACAAAGAAAAGGAACAAAGGAATCTTTGATAAGCAGCCGCGTGACCCAAGCAGAGAGCTCACTCATAATCTCATCGTAATGGAGCGGCATAAAAGATCATGGGAAATAAGGCAATTCACCATTGCTGATTCTTCCCTTGCGGACGTATATAATGATCTAGAACAGCATATTGATTTGAATACGTATGTAAAACGAACGCCCGATGGATTTCGATTAAGGAATGTTGAAATTAATTTCAAAACTTTGACACCGATAGACAAACGATTGCTGAGGTTCAGCCTCTATAAGATACAAAAATCATTAGATCCCTCTTATAACAAGGACACAAGGTCATCTTTCCCACATCCTTCCCTGTAATCTTTACGGGCACTCGCTCTTCTTGTGCCAGACTTACAACGGTCGCCGGGCAGGGACGCTAAATCGGCAAAGTCTTCTGAGGCTCCCCCAGGGTAAACTGTCCTTTCTGAATCCACTCCTTGAGGATGACGGCAATTTCGCCAGCCTTGCGGTAACTTGATAACGGTACCGTGGGCACCTCTTTTCCGTTAAAGACCACCCGTCCGCTCTTGAGTTCTTTATAGCTCACCTCCCCATAGCTCTTGCTGACACCCTGGGGGTAATCCTTCCCAAAATCAACGATCTGCGTGTAGATATCCTCATCCTTCACGCCGACAAAGCGGACCATCTCCTCGTCGAGGATCGGGATGGGGATCCCGATACCCACGATCAAGGTGGTGCCGTATCCCTGAATACTTCCCCCTCTCAACCACTCAGGCTTCATTCCCTTAAGATCCCCCACCACTGCGATGGTCCCCGCCGGACCCTTCACTACCCCGTTGGTGCCTCGGGGCACCTGGGGATTGTGCTGGGTCCCGTGCCAGACTACAAAGCCTTCCCCTCCTCCCAAAAAAATCTTGGTCCCCACTCCGATGGTACGGTAATAGGGATCGTTGAGTAGGGGGCTCAACTGCCCGGCGCTACAGTAATTGATGTTGCCTCCCTGGGGCTTCAGGGTCCCCATATAGGTATAGATCACCTTGTCCGAGAAGTTGATGGCGCAACTGTAGTTCTGATAGGCATTGCGGGGGTTAAAAAGAAAGGCACTCACCAAATCATGCAACGTGACCCCCTTCTCTACCCGCCTGTTGGGATAACAATCGGTCCCGTATCCCTCCACCACCAACGCTATTTCTTTCCCTGCTACCAGGTCATGGATGACATGCCCCCCCCCGTACTCAAAGCTCCCCGGATAGACCTTGTTGAGGGGATCATCCTCGGCAGGGTTGGTGGCCCCGATGTAGAGATCCACGGCCCCCAGCCCTGCATAGGCGGGCACGTTGTTCAACCAAGCTCGATGACTCTTGATCTTGGGTGCAGTATGGCCAAAGTTTACAACGGCCCCCGAGGAGCACATGGGGGCAAAGGTCCCGGTGGTCACCACATCCACCTCTTTGGCCGCCTGCTGAATCCCCTTTGCCGCTACGACGTCTATGATCTCCGCGGCCGTCACCACAACGGCCTTACCCGTGCGGATGCGCTCGTTTATCTCATCATAGGTCTTGTGTACTGTAGCGCGACCCATCCAAAAACTCCCGGGAAAAAGATGGGACCATCATAAACTCACGCCGGCACCCCGTCAAGGGGCAGTGTGGCAAGATCACCGCTGCCGTGAGAGACCGATCAGGGGGGCTTCACCCCCTTCTCATGACGCCCCTGAGGAGCACAGCAACAATGGTAACGTGACAGGTAAGACCACACCTCCCCGTGTGAGGAGAAGGAAGCCCAAATGATTCGATGAAAAAAGAGATGAATGTATCCGGTTTTCCTCTTGACTTCATCCCGTGTAACGTGTAAAAACAAGATGTAACTTTTGCGTATAATCAGGTGCATTTGGAGGAGGCAGTGCGTTTTACCACCCTGATGGTGATAATTATTGTCTCAACAATGGTGCATTCTCCTGCCCTGGCCGATATCTTCCTCTACGTCGACAAGAAGGGAGTGATGCACTTCTCCAATGTCCCCTCGAACAATCGTTACCGCGTCTACATGAAAGAGGACTCCAGCTCCCCCGTACAGGCATTAAAAAGTTCCAAACCCGACACCGATAAATACGATCACCTCATCGCTGAATCCTGCCGCCTGCATGGGGTCGACTTTGCCCTGGTAAAGGCGGTCATCAAGGCCGAGTCATGCTTTGATCCCTATGCCATCTCGTCCAAGGGGGCAGAGGGTTTGATGCAACTCATGCCGGAGACCTCAAAAAGACTCAACGTTTCCAATCCCTTCGATCCCCGGGAGAATATCAGGGGCGGGGTAAAGTATTTGAAATATCTACTGGGACGTTTTAATTACGACCTAAGGCTTTCCCTGGCCGCCTATAACGCCGGGGAGACCACCGTCGCTCAAATCAACGGTGTCCCCAACTACCGAGAAACGAAGAACTATGTCGCTGAAGTCTTAAGATATCACAAGGAATATCAAAAGAAATCACCGACGAAAAAATTGGCAACACGATGAGTGGCCGTCAGGTGAGCTTCTGGAACCTATCCAACAAACTCACCCTCTTCCGCATAGGTGCCATACCCCTCATCGCCATCTTGCTCATCTTTTTCCCCGAAAGATGGCCGAGTTTCGCCGCCGCAGTCATCTTTCTGCTGGCCGCCATCAGTGATGCACTGGATGGGTACTGGGCCCGTCGCAGGAACACGGTAAGCAATGTCGGAAAACTCCTTGACCCCCTGGCCGATAAGCTCCTGGTCTGCACCGCCCTCATCTTGTTGATCCCGCTGGGACGGGTGGACGCGTGGATCGTAGCCGTGATCATCGGCAGGGAGATGGCGGTGACCACCCTCAGGGGGATGGCCGGGGCCAAAGGGGTGATTATCGCGGCCAGCTGGCTCGGCAAGAAGAAGGCCCTCACACAACTAATCGCCACCAATATCCTCATCCTCCACTATCGCTATTTCTTCATCGACGCCCATTGGCTCGGGTCGATCCTGATCTGGGTCGCCCTTGCGATGACTATCTGGTCTGGGGTCGATTATTTCGTCCGCTATCTCAAGAATGCCTAGGGTTTGATCTTAGGGTCCACGGCGACCCGCGCCCCTTCCCCCAGGAGGGTATATCCGAGTACCGTGATCCAGATGGCCCATCCAGGGTAGGGTGAGCGTCCGGCCTGCGTAGTGTTGTCTTTATCTAGTACCCCGCTACCTTCCAACAGCGCACTACGTGCTCCTCACTTACCGTGTATATACTGATCTCCTCTTTTCGGCACCGATCTTCAACAAGGGGACATCTCCCCTGAAACTTACAACCCGGAGGCGGGTTAAAGGGGCTCGGGACATCACCGACAAGGGATGGCAGTGTGTGCCTGTCATCCGGTTCGGGGGGCGGTATGGCTGAAAGTAAGGCTAGGGTATAGGGATGAAGGGGGTTATCATAAAACACCTCCGCTGGTGCGTACTCCATAATATGGCCCAGGTACATCACCGCAACCGTATCACTGAGGTAGCCGACCACATTAAGGTCATGCGAGATAAAGAGGTAGCTTAACCCTAAGGTGCTTTGCAACTCCTTAAGGAGATTGATGATCTGGGATTGTATGGATACATCAAGTGCCGAGACGGGCTCATCACATATTATTAAAGAAGGATTAACGCCCATGGCGCGGGCAACGCCTATCCTCTGTCGCTGGCCTCCGCTGAACTGATGAGGATAGAAAGCAGCTGCGTCTGGCCCTATCCCTACCATCTCCAAAAGATGAGCCACCTGCTTTTTTCGTTCACCATGTCCTTTCATACCCACCGTGCGTAGCCCTTCTTCAATGGATTGGCCGACGGTCATGCGGGGATTGAGAGAACCGTATGGGTCCTGAAAGATAATCTGCATCTCTTTCCGCAACGGCTTCATTGCCTCATCGGAAATGCCGCTGATATCTTGACCTCGATACATGATCTTCCCCTCATCAGGTTCCAGAAGTTTCAGGATGAGCCGTCCGATTGTCGACTTGCCGCACCCGCTCTCACCCACAAGGCCCAGGGTCTTACCCTGATGGATTGTCAAGTCCACCCCATCGACGGCCTTGATCCACCCGATAACACCCTGAAAGAAACCCCTTCGCACGGGGAAGTACTTTTTTAACCCTTCAACCGTGAGTATGGTATCGTTAGATGACCTATGCTTTTTCATAGTGCGACCGGTCTTTTTTATAGAGCACAGGACAACGACTCAAGTGTCCCTCTCCGTAATCGTACATCTCAGGAAATTGGATTTGGCAGGACTTGATGGCAAAGCTACATCGTGGATGGAAGGGGCACCCAAGGGGTTTGTGCGCAGGATCTGGGACTAATCCCGGAATGCTGTGAAGTGTGCCTCCCCGCTTGGTGCGACTCGGGAGTGATGCAAGAAGTCCCTGGGTATAGGGGTGCTGAGGGCTGTGGAAGATATGAATGGTATCTCCCTGCTCTACGATAATACCTGCATACATGACATAGATTCGATCGGCGATATGTGCGACTACGCCGAGGTCATGGGTGATGTAAAGGAGGGACATCTTACGTATTTGTTTTAACTCTCGAAAGAGATTCAGAATCTGTGCCTGGATGGTAACATCGAGGGCCGTGGTTGGTTCATCCGCAATCACCACGTCAGGATTACATGTCAATGCCATGGCGATCATGACTCGCTGTCTTTGTCCGCCGCTGAGCTGGTGGGGATAATCCTTCAGGCGTTCCTCTGGCGATGGTATGCCCACGTCCTTGAGGAGCTTGATACACCGTTGTCGTATCTCTTTTCCACCTGCCTTTTCATGAACCATTATGGCTTCACTGATCTGATCCTCAATGGTAAAGACCGGATTGAGAGAAGTCATGGGCTCTTGAAAGACCATTGCAATACGGTTCCCTCGGATCTTCTGCATCTCCCTTTCCCCGAGATCCAAGAGGTTTTGACCATCGAACAGGACCGTGCCGCCCATGATCTGAGCAGGGGGCTGCGGGATAATGCCAAGAATAGTCAAAGCCGATACCGTCTTTCCGCACCCCGACTCTCCTACCAGACACACGGTCTCCCCCTTACGGATTTCATAGCTCACTCCATCCAGGGCACGGGCAACCCTGCCGTTGCTGGTAAAATAGACCGTTAACTCCTGTACCGAGAGCATCAGTATCTTTCCCTGAGCTTGGGGTTTAATACATCTCGTAACCCCTCACCAAAGAGATTAAAGGCGAGGACTACAATCAGGATGGCAAACCCCGGGATAAAGGTCAGCCAGGGTGCATCGAATATAAAGCGCTTACCATCAGACAGGATGTTCCCCCACGTGGCATGGGGGGGAGGGACGCCGAATCCAAGAAAGCTGAGGCCTGCTTCTATGAGAATCGCGCTTGCAATGCCAATGGTTGCTGAGACAAGCACCGGCGCCATGGCATTGGGGATCATGTGACGAAATATGATCCGCCAGTCGCTAACGCCAAGAGCCTTGGCCGCTGTCACAAAGTCCTGCTCCCGTAACGAGAGCAATTCGGCCCGAACAAAGCGAGTCGTGCCCATCCAACTCGTCAACCCGATGACAATCATGATGTTGTACATACTGGCGGGGAGCAGCGCCACAACGGTCAGTATCAGGAAGAAGACCGGAAAACAGAGCATGATATCCACGAGACGCATGATGAGCGTATCAATAGACAAGGTATCTTTGTAGAGGAATCTCATCAACCTTGGGGCAGATTGTTTCCCCAGCACTTTTCTCCACCACAGGGGAGACAGTATATATGCACATCCTATAAGCAGCAGTACTCCTCCTGAAAAAAGGGCCCCGGCCACCATCAGTCCTCCGCCTAAAGACACTATAAAAGCTACCAGGATGTGATCGACCCGCACCGGGTTTCGTCCGAAATAGCCGGATATCCCCCCCATCACTATGCCGATAAGGACCGCAATCCCGACTGCCACAAATCCAACAGTCGATGAGACCCACGCTCCCTGTAGCATCCTTGAAAACACATCTCGCCCCAGATCATCGGTGCCCAATAGATAGATCCCCAGCGTGGGGATTTCTTCGGGGCGCAAATCCTCCAGCCTTGGCTCAGAGAACGGAGGACGCAGTTTTTCCTGAAGCCTGACCATGGCGGGATCAAAGACCGGTCTGTTACCGGAGGTAAGCACAAGCCCTGTTAAAGCGATGAAGAAAAAGAACACGAAGATAATAAGACCCGCCAAGGCAAGCTTGTTTGGTTTGAGAAGCCGCCAGAACTCCCGCACACGAGATTCTCTCGGAACAAGTGGTCCCTCCTCCAACCCTGTATCCTTATGAAGCGTATGTGTATCGGTCTTCTTCACAAGCGTATCCTCGGATCCACCACCATATAGAGGCAATCAGAGATAAAGGTGCCAGCCAGCACCAGTACAGCGGAGATAAAATTAACCGACAGGATAATGGGATAGTCCCGGGCCAGGATGGCCTCGTACGCCATCCTTCCCATACCCGGCCAGGAAAAAATGCATTCTATAATCACGGAGCCTCCTATGAGGCCAGGCAAAATGAGGCCGAACATAGTGACAAAAGGCAGCAACGCATTGCGCAGGGCATGCTTGTAATGAACTTGTTCAGGGGGGAGGCCTTTAGCCTTCGCGGTTCGTACGTAGTCCTGGCTTTCCACCTCCAACATCTGGCTGCGAACATATCTGGAGAGCACGGCAATACCCACGGTAGCCCCAAGCACGGACGGAAGTAACAGATGCCACACGCGGTCCATGATGCTGCGAAGCAAAGAAACATCCCCAAATCCGAAGGTCTGCATGCCGATTACCGGTACATGGAAGGCATTGACTACCAAGAGGATAAGGATATACGCAAAAAAGAAACCTGGAATAGAATACAATAGGTAAGAAACAAAGGTGGCTGAGCGGTCATACACGCCGCCTCGGGCAATGGCTGAACGGATCCCGATGGGGAAGGCAAGGGTCCACGTCAGTATGGTACCTACAATAAAGAGGGGGAGACTGTTGAGAAATCGCTCCCCTATCTTTTTCAGTACCGGTTCATTGTCCTTCCAGGATACGGTCTTCCCCGTGAATAGATCACGATAGAAGTAAACGAATTGGACGTGTAGGGGTTTGTCCAGATGAAAGGCCTCGCGAAACCGTTCTACCATCTCCGGCGTGAACTTGGGATTGAGGGGGTCCACTTGGCTCGGCTCGCCCGGAGCCAGGTGGATGATCAAGAAAGAAACCACCATGACGAAAAACAGGGTGATGATCTTTTGGATGATGCTCCGGCCGATGAACGACAGCATTATTAGCCCTCTGCACTAAACACAGGCGCTACAGGAAGCTTTATCCACTTGTTGAAGTGGAAGGTATATGTTCCCGTCTTTGTGGGCGTGATCTTTTTGTAGATCACCTTCCCCTCGGCATCAGTCTCTCTTATCACAATTCGCTTGTCCAGGACAGCCGTCCACTTGTTTACATAGAGAAAGGTATAGGGCTGCTCCTCGGCAATGATCTCGTGGAGCTGGTGGCAGTATGCGACTTGTCTCTCGTGATCGTATTCCTGTCTGATCTTGATGATCAAATCATCTGCTTGGGGGTCTGTAAAGCCCACAAAATTGAGTTGGTAGGGATTGG
>CAZFIR010000135.1:0-4394 GCA_964519535.1 uncultured Thermodesulfobacteriota bacterium
CTCGCGGTCTCTATCCCGATGGCCATATCCGCCAACATCCCTGCGGCAATGGAGTGGTCCCTGATGGGTTTGTCCGCGACAATCCTCTCCCCGGTATACTTCAACACCGTCTCAAAGGTCGCCTGGGCATTGCCCAACCCCGAGGCCGCGGTGAGCACCCGTGCCAGGATCACATTGAATTCCAACAACCCCGCATCCTTCCCCGGACCAGCCGCCCGGAACGCCTTGGGAACCCTCACATCCTCAAGATACATGGCAGAATTTACATCGGCCTCCATACCTGCCTTCTTCTCCCATTTGCCGAAAGAAAGCCCCTTGGCCGTCGCCGGGATGTAGATCATTGCTATGCCCTCCTCCCCCAGGTTGGGGTCGGTGGTGCAGAGGACACAATAGAGATCTGCCACCCCACTGTTGGATGTCCACATCTTCTGTCCGTTGATGACCCACTCGTCCCCATCGAGCTTGGCAATGGTCCTGATCTTTTTCCCGTGCATGGAAGGATTTTCAATGTCGCAGCCTCCGCCCCCATGGGGTCCGCCGGGCTCGGTCATGGCAAAACAGCCCAGCTTCAGCTCTTCACCACAGAACATGGGAGCAAACTCGTCCAACACCGCCTTGTTGCCGGCTACGAAAGCCGGCATCCATGCCCAGGTTGTGACATTGAATGCGGTGCAAATGCCGCTGTCCCCACGGGAGAGCTCCTCGTGCATCACGGCAGCGGAGACCACCGATGAGGCCCCAAGCCCACCGTACTCCGGCGGGAAGGCCCCCTTTTGCATGCCCACGTTTGTCAACCCCTGCAAGATTTTCTTGATTAAAGTATGGTCCTTGTCATCGTCAATCTGGTGGCGCACCGGCATAATCTCCTTTTCGACAAAACCCCGCAGCATCTTCGCCATCTCGACATCTTCTTCCTTCAAAAAAATGCCCAAATAGTTCTTCCAATAGTCCATGGTCTTTCTCCTTTCTTTTTAAATTTTTTTCATTATTTTATGAGGTCTGCCGCAAACCAAGCTGCCGAAGACTTTCGCAAGCATAACTTTATTCGTGAGATGTGATCCTTCTCGCTGAGTCATCTTTTCTCCTATCACGAAATTGGAAAAGCTTTCATCGAAATTTGGGGACATAACCTGCACATTAATTCAGGAGTCTGAGCATCCCTGAACCAATGGGGCACAATTGTGTGCTGATTACAGCATCAGAGACTGGCTGATATCATTGTACAAGGGAACGATAAATTCGAGTCTTCCGTATAAAACCCATAATACCTTGGGGTGCCAGTAACATGATAGCGACCAATATTATGCCCTGTATGATGAGGCTGATCTCAGCATATCTGGCAAGGAAGAAGTATAAAAAGACAACGATAATCGTCCCCACAATGGGCCCCCCTTCAGTACCTTCCCCCCCTATGACGGTAGCGAGCATTATGATGATCAGCCACCGCACACTGAAGGCGCTGGCGGGCTCTATATATCCCTGGAATGTATAAAAAATTGCTCCGGCTAAGCCGGTTACGAAGGCTGAAATAACAAAGGAGTACAGCTTTAAGTTAAAAACGTTTATCCCAGCACTTGCTGCAGTGATATCGTTATCACGGATTGCCGCCAGCCCCGACCCGAGTTTTGACCGCAGGATATATCTCATCAGAAAGATTGATGCGATCCCGACGGCCAAGGCAAGCCAATAGATCTGCGCCTGTGAGACCCCAGACACATCCTTCACTATATATCCCGCACCTCCGCCATAAACGGGCTTGCCAACGGGAGCCCAAAGGGTAAACACGTACCTCAATATTTCGGGAACAACCAGGGTCCCTATGGCGAAATAGATACCTTTCATCCTAAAGGCAGGAACAGATATAAGTACAGCAAAAAGTGCCGCTACAATACTGCCGAGTATGATTCCGATATAATAAGGCCACCCAAGCCATGTTAGTATTGCCATGGTGTACCCTGCCAGCCCAATAAAGGCCGCCGGGCACAGGGATATCAGACCGCTATAACCGGCCAACAGATTCCACATATTTGCCAGGGCGAGGTATATGAAAAAAAGAAAAAGGTAAAGGAGCCACAGGCGGGGCACCCCAATCACCGGGAACAGTGCCAGCACGACGGTGACCACTATCAACGGCGTTAATCCCCCTCGCAGTCGAGACATGGCGATTTTCATGTTCCTCCTAACGGCCAAATATACCCCGTGGTATCAAGGCTAATACTACGAGCACCATCGTGTATGCTATAAGCATCTGAGCGGCAACACCAAAGAAATATCCACCAAGGGTCTGAGCTAAGCCAAAGGCTATACCCGCCACCAATGTCCCCGCTATGCTACCCAAACCTCCTAACACGACAACACCAAGGGCAATGATGAGAAAAGACATTCCGGATACCGGGGTAAAGGGAAAGGTCAATCCAAGGAACACGCCGGCTACAGCAGCGAGTGCCGTGGCGATACCGAAGGTAAACGCATAGACTCGGTTAGTATTTATCCCCATCAGTTGAGCCGCCTTCCAATCTTGGGCGGCTGCCCGTATCGCCATGCCCAGATATGTCCTCCTCAGGAATTCACGGAGGAAGAACATCACCACTATGGCGACGATGAGGTCAAGGAGATACACCAGCGGGACATGAATCGGCCCGGCACTGAAACTTTCAAGGGCATACGATGTTGTCAAACCCCTGGACAGAGGGGTCCAGACAAGTTGATACGTGCTTTCCAAAATTATAGAAATCCCAAAAGCTATTATCAGTGTAGCGTCCATTGATATGCGAAAGGCTCGATTCAGGAGATATTTTTGAATTGCAAAACCGATCCCAAAGAACAGGGGTATACCAATGATTAAGCTCAGAATGGGGTCTATCCCTATCACGGTCATGACAACATACCCGAAGTAGCTGCCCAATATGACGAGGTCTCCATGGGCTATATTGATCTCCTTGACCACCCCGAAGACAAGGGACAGACCCAGCGCAATGATCGAGTATAATCCTCCCAACAAGATACCCATCACGATGGGTGTTGCAAGATCAACTAACAAGCTCATCTAGAATTGATCCTCATCAGTTTCATGTGCCAAAGTAGGCCTTTTTTACCGTTTCTTCTTCCCGGAGATCATCGACTTTGCCACTTAAAACAATACGCCCTGTTTCCATGATGTAGGCCCTGTCCGCTTCTGCGAGGCTTCGCCTTACATTCTGTTCGACAAATAAAATGGTAATCCCCCTTGCTCTAATTTCCCGCAAAGCCCTATACAGGTCATTAACCAAGAGGGGGGCAAGGCCAAGTGACATTTCATCAAGGAGCATAAGTTTGGGGTCTGACATTAAGCTCCGTCCGAGCGCCAACATCTGTTTCTCGCCTCCGCTCAGTGTTTTTGCCAGTTGAGCTTTCCGCGTTTCTAGCATAGGGAAGAGTTGGTAAACCCTTTGCAGATTTTCTGTGCTTTCGGGGCGTGCCTTACGATTGTACGAACCTATTTTTAGATTTTCTAAAACGGTTAGGTCGGGAAAAATCCTTCCACCCTCGGGCAAGAGGGAGATGCCAAGATCAACAATCTGAAAAGATTCCAATGCAGAGATATTCTTTTCCTCAAATTCGATACTGCCCTGAGCCGGATGCATTAATCCCGATATGGTATCCAGCAGGGTTGATTTGCCTGATCCATTGGCGCCAATGATCGCTACGATTTCTCCTGAGTTAACAGACAGCGATACATCCCACAGGGCTTGGAAACTCCCATGAAAAACATCGATATGGCTAACCCTCAGTAATGTTTTGCCACGCATTTACTTGCTCTGTATTTATGTCTTCGTTTGGCGCTAATACCAGCGTATGATCATACTGCCTCACCCAAGTAGGCCTCAATTACCTTCTTATCTTTCATTACCTTGCGTGACGTTCCTTCAGCGATTTTCATTCCTTTGTCCAATACCATAATCTTATCAACCGCCTTGGTCATTATTCTCATAACATGTTCAATCAATATACATGTTATACTCATCGCACGTACCTGTTGTAAGATCTCCAGCATCCGGGGGATTTCTTCTTCGGTCAAGCCTGCGGCCACTTCGTCAAGCAAGAGTACTGTGGGATCGCTGGCCAGAGCTCTCGCTAATTCGAGCCTTTTCAGGGTGATCGCTGTCAAATCTCGAGTGAGCATATCTTTCTTTTCTGAAAGACCTACTAAATCAAGTATTTTGAGAGTCTCACGTTCAGCGGCAGCCTTCCCAAGATTTCTTCCATATTCTGCCGCCACCATGAGATTTTGCAGAACCGTTAAATTGACAAAGGGCTGGGGGATCTGAAACGTCCTGGCAATCCCCAGGTGACAGATTTTGTGGGGTGGCAGACCCGTGATATCATGTCCTTGAAACTGTACGACGCCAGAATCT
>CAZFIR010000136.1:0-7810 GCA_964519535.1 uncultured Thermodesulfobacteriota bacterium
GATATTGGTGGTATCAACCTGGAAGTAGTTGATGACTGCCCGAATACCAGGATAGAGATACCCCCCTCCTACCCCGACGAGCATAGCCAGAAAGATCCACACGGTCAAAAAACGGTCAAGAAAAGAAAGCCGTTTGGCAACCGACCTATCCATGATAAATGCACCTGTCTCATATGTTATTCACTGAAGTGCCCACACACCTCCTTGCCGGAGACAACAAAACAACCGACCGGCTTCGCCCGGGTGCAGTTCACTGAATCCACTGCTTGATTTCTTCCATCTTCGGAACCTTCCCCGCAACCTTCACCACCCCATCCACTACCAGGGCTGGGGTCATCATCACGCCGTAACTGGTGATGGTCTTGATGTCTTTGACCTTGACCACCTCGGCCTCGATGCCCAGTTCTTTGACCGCTTGACGCGCCCGATCCTCGAGCTGATTGCACTTCGGTCAGCCCATCCCCAGGACTTCAATCTTTTTCATCTGATCTAACCTCCATCTTTTTTATCCGGCAATATAGCCATACGTCATCCCTGCAATGGTAGAAAGGATTACGACAATGCTGCTAAACGCTACGGTCTTTTTTACCCCCATGACCGATCCTATCACCAACATGTTAGGAAGGGAGAGGGCTGGCCCGGCTAACAACAATGATAGTGCCGGTCCCTTCCCCATACCCGCTCCGATGAGCCCCTGGAGGATCGGCACCTCGGTGAGGGTGGCAAAGTACATGAGGGCACCGGAAACAGAGGCAAAGAGGTTGGCCCCGAGAGAATTGCCTCCGACTAGGGCGTGGATGTACTGCTCAGGGATCAGTGCGGCATGTCCGGGACGACCCAACATGAAGCCGGCCACCAACACGCCGGCTCCCAACAACGGAAAAATCTGCTTCATGAACCCCCAACTAGACTGCACCCAGCTGATGCGGTCTTCTTTGTTAAACCACCGTGCGAGCATCCACCCAAGCACTACCAGTAAACCCCCGGTGATGTACCACTTCGCTGAGAAAATGGCTGGCCACAGGCCGTGTGACCCTTCCGACGGTCGGGCGAAGGCTGCAAAGATGAGGATCAGGACCAGCATGAGCATGAACAAAGCTTCTTGAAGGAGTGTGCGCTGCGTACCTTCATCCTCAGGAAGGTACAGGTCACCCGCAGCGCGTGCGGCATCTTCTTTACGGAATATAAAGGCCATCAGCAGACCGGTGATTATGGCGAAGAGCACCGCGCCGATGGCCCGAGCAAGACCGAGCTGCCAGCCGAGGATTCGGGCAGTCAGGACAATCGCCAGCACGTTGATGGCAGGTCCAGAGTAGAGGAATGCCGTTGCCGGGCCAAGGCCGGCACCACGGGAATAGATGCCGGCAAAGAGGGGCAGCACCGTGCACGAGCAAACGGCAAGCACGGTGCCCGATATGGAGGCGACGGAGTAGGAGAGGATCTTTTTGGCCGTGGCCCCGAAGTATTTGAGGACGGCGGCCTGGGAGACGAACACTGCGATGGCACCGGCGACAAAGAAGGCTGGCACGAGACACGTCAGTACATGCTCACGAGCATATTCTTGAAGCATGAGAAAGGCCTCGAGCCCCGACTGCCGAATCGTTAGATTACCCCACGGAATGAGGTAGGCGATGATGAACGCGATTACAAAAATTATCAGTTTTGTCCATTCTTTCATTCGAGTAAACCTGTTTGTAACTATATTCAGAGAGAACGAAAATTTTTTATGCAGCCTTGAAGGCTCTACGGTCTTCCTCAATCTCGTGCTGCATGATGCGCTCTGTGTGGCGAAGGATCTCCAATATCTCATGGGCCTTGATCCAGTAGATGATCCGAAGGCCGTCCTTGCGAGAGTCCAAAATCCCGGCCCGCTTCATGAAATTGAGATGTTTGGAAATATTTGGTTGCTCCTGTTCAAGGGCAGGATATATCTCGCATACACAGCGCTCCCCGTCCTTGAGGAGCTCCAAGATCTTGAGGCGAGTCGGCTGCGCAATTGCCTTAAGGATCTCTGCCTTTTTTTCGAAATATCGCTGATCCATAGGGCCCTCCTATATATTCTTTTATGAGTATATGGTAATATAGCAATAAAAGGAAAGTTGTCAAGTCTTTTTTCGCTCACCTCACCGGCCTTGATGAGAAAGAACAGGACCACATCCCATAATCACATAATCTCTGTTAGAAAATAACACCTTATTATAGGTCAATCCTATCTGATGATCCGTGTGAGCCCTGCTGCTATGACGAGGGTGCCGTCGGGGGATGCTTGACAAAAAAGCGTGTGTTATGATTTAATTGTTTGTTTTAAAAAATCTTTTTGGAATGGGGAGGTATACGGAAACTTAAAATGAAGAGGACCTATCAACCGAGCACAATCAGCAGAAAGAGGACCCACGGGTTTTTGCAGCGGATGAGCACCAAGGGGGGACGACGGGTATTGAAGCGCAGAAGGGCTAAAGGGAGGAAACGGCTAACGGTATGAACCATGCCTCGACAAAAAAAGACGAGAGGCTTGGAAAAGAAGAACGATTGAGAAGAAAGGGAGACTTTGAAGCTATTGCCAGAGAAGGCATCAGGAGACACACGAAAAATTTCTTGATCATCGCACGAAAGAATGATCGAGGATTTTCCCGAGTGGGAGCGGTCGCTGGCAAAAAATTGGGAAAGGCCGTAGAGAGAAACAGGGTGAAAAGATTAGTAAGGGAATTCTTTCGGAGGAACAAGGATAGGCTCCCCCCCTCTACCGACTACGTGATCGTCGGAAAGAAGGGGGCTCAAGAGTTACAGTATGCTCAAGTGGTGGATGAACTGAGCGCCCACCTGAAACTCCACAAGGAAGATGGGCAGAGGAGTGGTAGTGCTTCCCTGTAAACGGCCCATCCGGAGTGATGTGGCCATAGGGATCATTAAGGCATATAAAACCTTTATATCCCCCCTCGTAGGTCCCACGTGTCGGTTCTACCCATCGTGTTCCAGTTACGCCATTGAGGCCATTGGGGTCTATGGATTGCTGCGCGGGACTCTTCTTGCTGTAAAAAGAATTCTCAAATGTCATCCCTTACACTCTGGGGGATACGATCCCGTACGGTAGCCCTTTGGCACACCAGATACATTAGGAGGTCGGCATAATGAATACGCGATTGATCATCGCTTTGCTTGTCACTGTAATCATGATTTTTGTCTACCAGCTCTTGTTTGTCAAAAAGCAACAGCAGGAGATCCCCGCAGGCAAGGAGGGAGTGGTAGCGGAAAAGAGTGTAGAAAAGGCTGAACCGGAGGATGTATCTCCGCAGTTCCCCGTAGAGCAACGAGGACCGAAAGAGGGAGCAACGTACCAGGATGTCGTCGTCGACACCCCTTTGTACACTGCTACCTTTAGCACCTATGGGGGAAGGCTTAAAAGCTGGAAGCTAAAACAATACATGGATAAAGTTCCAATGCACCCCCTGGGGAAATTTGTGCAGAACATGGTGGGTGGAATATTGGGACGCAAAAATGTGGAAGAGACCCCTCCTCAACCTGTTGACATCGTGAACACGGCTGATCTGGAAGATAAACCCCTAGGGATCAAATTCAAAAAGGGAGGGATTGGATACAACGAAGGAATTCCCTTCATTCCTTCATCCAAGGGGGTTACGCTGACTGGCAACGGTGAGGAAAAGACCCTCACCTTGCGCTGGAGATCACCCGGCGGGGAACAGATTGACAAACAGTTTACCTTTTATGCTGATAACTATCGCATGGAAATGGAGGTTATTGTCTCCATCCCGCCCAATAGAGATTCGGTCAATGATACGCTGGAGTTGGAATGGACATCTGGGGTTCCAGAAGCCAAAAAGAGATACGGGGGATTCTTTGGTCCTATCTATTATGCCGCTGGCGACTACCACACGATCAAAAAATCGAAGAAGATAAAGGATGAGGTAAAGATTGTTAAAGAAATGGATTGGTTCGGCATCAACCAAGACTATTTCATCGCCTTGATCTACCCATCGATACAGGGGACCGGCCTGATGTTGAGCACTGACTCTGAAGATATTATCCACAGCACCCAGCTTACACCTGTGGAGTTGGGGCCGGGGGATAAGGGGAAGATCACCTACACCCTCTTTTTGGGGCCGAAGATCGCTCATCTCCTCTCGCAGATCACTCCAACGGCCAAGGAGCCCGCAGGGTATGGCTTGCTGAGCGTTCTCGCCGTTCCTATCCTCAAGGTCCTTAATTTCACCAACACGGTTACGGGCAACTACGGTCTCGATATCATCATTCTGGCCATCTTCCTCAAGATCCTCTTCACCCCCCTGACCCATAAGAGTCAAAAGTCGATGAAGGAGATGCAGAAGCTGCAGCCGGAGGTCAAAAAAATTCAGCAGAAATACAAAGATGATAAACAGGCCCTCAACCGGGAGGTCATGGAACTCTATAAGAGACGCAAGGTGAACCCCTTTGGCGGTTGCCTCCCCCTGCTGCTACAGATGCCGGTCTTTTTTGCCCTCTACCGGGCGTTCCTGGGCGCTATCGAGCTCAGGCATTCCCCCTTTATCTTGTGGATCAGGGACTTGGCAGACAAAGATCCCACCTATATCACCCCATTGTTGATGGGGGCCACCATGTACTTTCAGCAAAAGATGAGTACGGTGTCCGCAGACCCTACCCAGGCAAAGATGATGTCCCTCATGCCCATCTTCTTTACCTTTATTTTTCTGAACTTCCCTTCTGGGTTGGTCATTTACTGGCTGGTCACAAACGTTTTGACTATCGGACACCAAATGTACATCAACAGGAAGACATAAGGAGGCAGAAAAATGCCGATAGAGAAAGAGGCGAGGAGTGCCGAAGAAGCCATCGAAGAGATATGCAAAGAACTCGGGAAGGACAGGGAAGAGCTGGAGTTTGAGGTCATTGAAGGAAAATCCCGTGGAATCTTCGGATTGATGGGAAATAAGAAGGTAAAGGTGAGGGCGAGCTTAAAGGGTGAGCAGCGCGATCAGGAGAAGGCACAGGAAGCTCAGGAGACAGGTGATGATACCCTCACCTATGCACAAACGGTCTTGCAGAGGATCATCGAAGGTATTACTGCCCCCACCCAGGTGGAAGGACGGGTGGAAGAGGGAACGATCTATCTGAATATCAAGGGCGATGGGAGTGGGCTGCTGATTGGCCGACATGGCCAGACCCTGGACGCCATCCAGTATATCGTGGGGAGAATCTTGGGAAAGCAGCGGAGCGAGAAGCGGATGGTAGTGGTAGATACCGAGAGATATCGTGAGAGGAGGAGGGAAAACCTGGAACAACTGGCTCAGCGCATGGGGGAGAAGGCCAAGAGCACGGGGAGGGCCGTCAGCCTGCAGCCTATGAACGCAAGTGACCGAAGAATCGTCCACCTCGCCCTGAAGCATGATCGTGCGATAGAGACCAGAAGCGAGGGTGAGGGGGGCATGAAAAATGTCCGGATAATCCCCCGCCAAAGGGGGTCGTAAGGGATTGTTCCACGTGAAACACTGAACCCAGGCCAGGGGTTTTGTGTCCTCATATCCTGCAAAGATGGAAATTTCCGCTGGGCCTTTGCTCATTCACAAAGGCCCGAAATATTTAGGGAGTCTTCGGATCAGCTATATCCCCTGAGAGAGTTTCTGTGAGCATGTTGTTTCTAGGAGATGAGCATGACACCATTGCCGCCATAGCCACGCCTTATGGAGAAAGTGGCATCGGCATTGTGCGGATAAGCGGTCCGGAGGCCAGGCGGATCGCAGAAAGGATCTTCCGGCCGGGGAGCGGGTCGGCAGCCCTCACCTCTCACCATATCCGCTACGGGGAGATCATTGCTCCCGAAGAGGGGAGGGTCATCGATGAAGTCCTTCTCACCTTTATGGCCGCTCCCAAGACCTATACCAGGGAAGATGTGGTGGAGATCAACTGCCATGGGGGGTTTTGGGCCCTCCAGCAGGTCCTGGAGGCGGTCTTGCGAGAGGGCGCCAGGGGGGCCCTGCCCGGCGAGTTCACCAAACGGGCCTTTCTCTCGGGAAGGATAGACCTCGCACAGGCCGAGGCTGTCCTGGATATCATCCAGGCCAAGACCGATGAGGGGCTTTGGCTGGCAGAGCAACAGCTTCGGGGAAGGCTCACCCGGGAGATCGAGCCACTGCGGAAGGAACTCATGGGGGTCCTCGCCACCATCGAGGCGTATATAGATTTCCCGGATGAGGGTATTGACCCACCTTCAACAACAGTAGTTGAAGCAGTACTTCATGGCACCCTCGACAAGGTGGGACAGCTGATCAAGGCCTATGGGGAAGGGGCCATCTACCGGGATGGGGTGAAGGTGGCCATAGTGGGAAGGGTTAACGCAGGGAAATCATCCCTCTTGAACCAGTTGCTTGAACGAGGGCGGGCCATCGTCACCGCCGTCCCCGGCACCACCACCGATGTCATCGAAGAAGCCATCAACCTGTCAGGAGTCCTTGTCTCGCTCACGGACATGGCGGGGTTGCGGGAGCCGCAGAATGAGGTGGAGAGAGAGGGGGTGCGGCTCGCCAGGGAGGAGTTGTCCAAGGCCCATCTCATCCTCCTGGTGGTGGACAGGAGCCGCCCCTTGAATGATGAGGATCGACTGGTATTCCGCGAAGTGAAGGGAAAGCGAACCATCCTCGTCCTCAACAAGATAGACATCCCTGCGTGTAGCGACACGGATCTGGTAAAAAAAGCAACGAAAATAAAAGATCTCTATCCCATATCCGCCCTGCGGGGAGACGGGGTCGAGGAGTTGAAAAAGGGGATGATGGACGCCATCGTGAAGGGGAGGGCGAACAAAGGGGGAGGAGAGCTGATCCCCGTTAATCTGCGGCACAAAAGGGTACTGGAAAAGGTCAAGGTGGCCCTCGGAGAGGCCCTGGAAGGACGCGGGCGGGGGATACCGTGGGACCTCACCGCCATCGAGATCCGGCAAGTCCTCGACATCCTCGGGGAGATTGCGGGGGAGACGACCCCTGAGGAGGTCTTGGAGATGATCTTTTCCCGATTTTGTATTGGTAAGTAGAGACAGTTGGGGTTATTAGGAACGCCAACTATACAAGAATAGATTTAAACACAGATCTCTTAATACTTTTTAACCCTCAAAATCTTGCGCTGGGTATGAGACCTCGGCTGGGCATGAAATGCCCCTTGACAAAATGGAGGGGTTCATATAATTAATACAACTTGTGAAGTTTGGAACTTATTACAAATCAGAAGAGGGGAAAGTCTCAGCACAAGGCCCTTCTCAATGCATGAACGACAACCGGGAAAAGGGCCTTTGAACACAAGAAAATATTATAAAAAAGGAGGTTGAACAATGGCGTACGATGCCACAAAAATGTCCGACTGGCAGATTGCTGAAGATGCGGAGAAGAATATGCCAACCCCCGAGGTGTGGCGAGAAAGGCTGAACCTGGAAAAGGATGAGGTTATCCCTTATGGGAGGCTCTGCAAGCTCGATTTTATGAAGATCATCGAGCGCCTCAAGACAAAGCCGGACGGCAAGTATATTGAGGTAACCGCTATTACTCCGACACCCTTGGGTGAAGGAAAGAGCACAACCTCGTGTGGTCTCATGGAGGGGTTGGGCAAACGAGGCAAGAACGTCGGCGGCTGTCTGCGCCAACCCTCAGGCGGTCCCACCATGAATATCAAGGGAACTGCTGCCGGCGGTGGCAATGCCCTGCTCATCCCCATGACCGAATTCTCCATGGGGCTGACCGGCGACATCAATGACATCATGAATGCCCACAACCTGGCCATGGTGGCCTTGACCGCGAGGATGCAGCACGAACGC
>CAZFIR010000137.1:0-14062 GCA_964519535.1 uncultured Thermodesulfobacteriota bacterium
CTGAGTAGATCAGCGGGTTATCCGGTTTTCCCCATGGTAGCTTCACTTATTGTTGTCTCCGCATGATTTCTCGCTGGGCCTATCGCTATCCCTCCATAACACTATGAGGGGCTAGCTCAAAGATGGTCAAGCCCTTCCCCAGTGCGCCATAGTTATACCACCTGTTTTGACGATGTTCAAGTATTTGTACTCGTTCAGTACATATGAGACACCGAGGGGTTTTTATTGGGTACCATACTTTGCTGCTGGAGGAATTGCAAGGGGGTGAGATATCCCAATGCGTGGTGCGGGCGTATTGTGTTGTAGATTCTCTCCCACTGTAGTAGTTCTTGGTTGAGTTCTGTCGCAATCCACGAGCACTCTGTGACCTCATAGAATTCTTCGGTATGGGTTCGTTCGACCGCCCCGTTGAGCGTGGGACTTTTCGGGGGGAGCACAAAGAGGTGGATTCCCCGCTGGTGGCCGGTTTCTTCAAAGTCGGCATGGAATTCCGATCCCCCATCTACCGGCTAAAGAGCCACCTCCGGCTGGAAAGCCCGGATGGGAAAGGGCATGCGGGCGGCCACGGTGTCCAAAAACCGGGAGGCCGGCTGAGCAGTGGCGCGGCTGTGCACTTCAAGCACATCCCAACGGGAGACCACATCGCGGGCGGTGAACTGTTTGAGGGTGATGCCTGGTAAGGGGCAAACATCGAGGGTATCCAGTTGCACCAGACCCCCCGGCTGAGCAGGCACATAGTCTTTGGGCTTGCGCGTGGCATAGGGCCTGTGCACACGGCGACGGCGGGCAGAAATGGTCACTTTTTTAGGTTCAACAAGCTGATCCCGTCCTTTAAGATGCGTAAGGATGCGGGCCACCGTAGAGGTGGAAACGCACAAGCCTTCGCGTCGGAGCAGGACCACTGGCTAAAGAGCCACCTCCGGCAGTTTATCTTTACCCCAGCGAGGATAGGTCTCTTTCAGCCGTTTTACGGCTTCAATGAGTTCTAACGACCAAGAGGGCTGACGCCGACGATGAGGGCACCGGGAGCGATCCTTAAGCGAGCTCAGATCCTTTGAATCAAAACACCTTTTCCACCGATACAGAGTGGCTCGGGAAAACCCAAAAGTCTGACAGGCCAGCTTTACATCACCGGTTTCCTGCCAGAGGCCCAAAGCCCGGAGCCGATCCAACTCTCCGGCCGAAAGCTCAACAGAGCAATACTTGGAGAGATAATGAAACTGTCTAAGAAGCCCAAAAACCTGCATCCGAGGGGCTCCTCCTTTCTGTCATAACCCCTCGATTATAACTCTTTTCTGTCTGATATGTATCTGAACGAATGCAGTATTCTTTTTACCCTGCATGAATGCTTCGAGCAGGGCCTAAAAAGCCTTTGACAAGGAGGAGGGGGTTTTGTATAAAAGCCGAAGGGAAAACGTAATACCATGCAGAAATACCTCGAGCTGATCAAAGACGAAATGCAAAAGGTGGAAGAAGAGTTTCAGAGCCAACTCACTTCCCAAGTTCCCCGCCTTGCGGAAGTGGCTCAGGATCTGATCAATCGTGGCGGTAAACGTTTTCGACCTGCCCTTCTTTTGCTCTCCGCCAGACTCTGCGGCTATAAAGGCGTGGATCATATCCCCCTGGCCGCGGCCATTGAGTTCATTCATACCGCCACACTCCTTCATGACGACGTGATCGATGACGCCGAGGTCAGGAGGGGGAGCCTGTCGGCCAACAGGCAGGTGGGGAATCGTTATAGTGTCTTGACGGGCGATTTTCTCTTCTGCAAGTCACTGGCCATGGGGATAACCATAGGAAACCTCCGCATCCTTCAGACCTTGATTTCAGCCACCACCGCCCTGGCGGAAGGTGAGGCCATGGAGATGGAGAAGGCGGATGAGTTGGGGGGTGATAAAACCCTCTCCATGACTGAAGAGGAGAATCTCGCATTGATCATCAACAAGACGGCCATTCTGATCTCCGCCGCCACGCGTATCGGAGCCATCTTGGGGGAGGCGCCGTCGTCGGTGGAGGAGGCACTGGCTCATTATGGGCTTCAGGTAGGGATCGCCTTCCAGATGGTGGACGATTGTCTGGACTACATCGGGGATGAGGAGGTCTTGCGGAAGGAGACAGGGACCGATCTCAAAGAGGGAAAGATCACCTTGCCCCTTATTTACACCCTCAGCCAATGTACCCCGATGGAGAAGGAAGAGATTCAGGAGGTCATCTTGGGTGATGTCTTTCCCCCTGATGCCCTGGAAAGGATTACCGCCCTTATCGCTCAGTATAATGGCTTTGATTATACGTTTTCCGAGGCCCAAAAACGCATAGACGAAGGGAAAGAAAGACTACTGATTCTCCCCCCGGCCCCTGAGCGGGAGGCCCTCTTCGCGGGGGCCGACTATGTGGTCAGGAGGAGGGTCTAACAGGGGTGGTTCTGCCCTCTGTGGTTTCGTGATCAGTGCTTGAGTTCCTCTTGGGCTGTATCAGAGGAAAGCTGGTAAATGCGGTTTTAGTCCTTCTGATAACCCTTCCACGTTATCCCTTCGAGGTATTCTTTCGATACTTGGTGTGGATCAAGCCCCAGGGCCTTGGCATAGGTCCTCAGAAAACCCTTGAGGTATACCGGGGCGGGGAGGGCCTGTATATTTTCCTCCTCGATGGCCTTCAGATTATGTTTGCCCACTTTCGTCTCCATTGCCACTGCATTGAGATCCAGAGATAGATATCGGCGAATGGTGCGCAAGTGCTCCCCTGACCAGGTTATCTCTTCACCGCCCAGGGCCTCCCTGATCTGTTTGGGGCTGAGGATGCGGTGGGTAACGGTTGGGCTGGGGGGTGGGACGGCCAGCTTTGTGTCTTCTCCCCTCAACATGAGGTCATAATCTCGCTGGGTCCGCGGGTCGCGCAGTACTCGACAGGCCTCCTGCACCTTGTCATGAATTTTCTTTACCTCCTCGGGGGTGAAGAGGACGGTTATCCCAGGGGGATTGGGGCCATAGATGGCCTTTAACTTCTCACAGGCAATGCGTATTTCTTCCTCCGTGGCCTTTGGACTGACCTCGAGGATTTCGTAGTAATCTTGTTCTTGCCAGAATTTCAACTGAGCGACCATACTAATCCCTTTCCGTCTGATATGCGAGATGCAATATCCCTGATGCATTCGGTGACGTCTGAGATTGGATAATCCGGGAAAAAGGGTCGTCCCCTCTGAACGGAGAGATAGACATTGTGGTCATACAAGATATAGCCCAAGTAAGACAATTCAAGGCCGAAATATTTCCGGCACACACTCCTGACGGCGAACCCAAGCTCAGCCTCCTTGCGATTCCGTGCCTGGTTTAAAATGAGCCGAGGCCTGAAATCCTGAATTCCTTTTGTGAACATTTTACCCGCCTCTCTGTCCACCTTTTCCACCCGCGCGAGGAGATCAAAAGGAGTCCTGATACCCTCAGGGTTGTTGGCATCCGTGGCCAACTCGATGATCTTCCTGATCTCCGTGTTGGTGGTCATATTCATCCATCGCTGCAAGAAAACCCCCCTGATAAACTGATAGGCGTTCTCCAGGGAAGTGGGTTCAGGGGTGCACAGGAAGATGCCGTTGTCTGAGATGAGGAAGAAGTCGAAGATGTGGGGAGCCATACCCGTGCCTAGATCAAGGATGATGTGATCGGCGTCCAGAGAGGAGATATGGCGCATAATTTTTTGTTTTTGGCTTTGTTTGGGGTTGCTCAGGGTCAGGATATCGCGGACGCCGGCGATCAATTGTAGGTTGGGTATCCCCGTCTCGGTGAGGACCCCCTTGAGACTGCGCATACCCCGCCTGATGAAGTCGTCGAGACTTATGGATGGTTGGGGGATGCCCAAGAGGGTGTGGAGGTTTGCGCCTCCGAGATCGGCATCGACCACGATCACTTTTTTGCCCCGCTCGCAGAGGGCTATTCCGAGGTTAGCGGCTATAAAACTCTTCCCAATCCCCCCCTTCCCCCCAGCGATGGCCCAAATGTGTCTTTCCTTTTTTCCTTCATTCATCGGCTTATTTCTCTCAGTTACATCCACACCCCATCGATAGGGGTGTCGCAGTGAGGACACTTTCCATCCGTTATGCTCTGTTCCGCTATCTGATAACCCCAACGCCGGACGAGTACATTGTTACAGTGGTAGCACGTGGTATTCTCCCCTTCATCACCGGGGATATTGCCGGAGTAAACATATCTCAACCCCTCTTCCAGGCCGATCTCCCGGGCCCGCCTGATGGTCTCCGGCGAGGTCCGCGGTTTGTCCAGCAGTTTATAGGTGGGGTAAAAGGCGCTGACGTGCCAGGGGATATCGAGGGAAACAGAGTGGATGAAGCGGGCGATCTTTCGCAATTCACTCTCCGCGTCGTTCAGGGTGGGTATGATCAGGGTGGTGACTTCAACCCAGATCCCCAACGCCTTCATCCGTTTGATGTTCTCCAGGACGGGTTGCAATTGTGCACCACATACCTTTTTATAAAATGCCTCGGAAAAGGCCTTGACGTCCACATTGGCCCCATCAAGATAGGGGGCGATCATATCCAACGCCTCTGGGGTCATATAGCCATTGGTGACAAAGCTGTTCTTTATTCCTTTTTTGTGGGCAATTTTGGCCGTATCGTAGGCATACTCAAAAAAGATGGTAGGCTCGGTGTAGGTATAGGAGATGCTGGCACAGTTGTTTTGCAGGGCCAAGGAGACGATTTCTTTCGCTGAGACCTTCTCCCCGGTTATGTTTTTTCTGTCGTGAGGCAGTTGGGAGATCTCATGATTCTGACAATGGAGGCATCGGAAGTTACACCCTACCGTGGCGATCGAGAAGGCCTTGCTTCCCGGCAGAAAATGAAAGAACGGTTTTTTCTCAATAGGGTCCACGTGGGCCGAGATGAGTTTTTCGTACACCAGTGAGTAGAGGGTTCCGTCGCTGCTCTCTCGTACGCAGCAGAGCCCCCTTTTTCCATCGGCGATGAGGCAGCGGTGGTTGCACAGAAGACAGCGAACCTTCCCCTCTGATCCTTTTTCATAGAGGTACGCTTCTTTTTGTATCTCTTCCACTCTGGGTGAAATGCTACCATATCCGTTCGTGATTATCCACTAGAGATTAGCTTTCCCCCTTTCGCCTTGCAAATCAACGGATATTCCCGTACCCTGAGGGTGGAGGAGCGACGTGACAAAGGGGAGGCTTGATGATCTCGTGAATATCATGGCCCGATTGCGGGGGGCAGATGGATGTCCCTGGGACCGCCGCCAGACAAAGGATACCCTCAGGCCCTTCCTTATCGAGGAGACGTATGAGATCTTGGAGGCACTGGACAAGGGGGATGATGAGGAGTTGCGGGAGGAGTTAGGGGACCTCCTCTTCCACATCGTCTTCATGGCCCGGATCGCTCAAGAGGAGGGTTCCTTTGACATCTATGATGTGATTCAGGGTGTCGCTCAGAAGATGGTGCACCGGCACCCCCATGTCTTCGGAGGCACGGAGGTTTCCGGCCCTCACGAGGTGGAGGCAAATTGGGCACAGCTCAAGGCCGCTGAGAAGCAGCGGGAGTCCTTGATGGAAGGGCTCCCCCGGCATCTCCCCGCCCTCATGAGGGCCTACCGGTTGACACAGCGGGCCTCCACGGTGGGGTTTGATTGGGCTGACAAGGATCAGGTCTGGGAAAAGCTGGAGGAGGAGTTACGGGAATTCCAGGATGCTTTGAGCGAGGGGAAAGAAGAGGACCTGCGGGATGAATTGGGTGACATCCTCTTTACCCTGGTAAACCTGAGCCGGTTTATCGGCGTTGACCCCGAGGATGCCCTCCGGAGGGTCACGAATAAGTTCGCCGAGCGGTTTCAGTACATAGAAAAGAGACTGCACGCGGAGGATAAGGACCCCCACGGGGCATCCCTGGCCGAGATGGATGCCCTGTGGGAGGAGAGCAAGGGTGAAAAGGGGGGGTAGCCCTTATGGAAAAGCGGAGGGGGAAGCTCTATCTGGTCTCTACCCCCATCGGGAATCTGGAGGATATGACCCTCAGGGCCATCAAGATCCTACGCCGAGTCGATCTCATCGCGGCGGAGGATACCAGGCGGGCTCAACGGTTGCTCGCGCGCTATCGGGCCAAGGCCCCCCTCACCAGCTTCTTCGAGCATAACGAGCCGGCAAAAAAGGATGTCCTCCTTAAGAGGCTGTTTGAAGGCCAGGATATAGCCTTGATCTCCGATGCCGGCACCCCTGGGGTATCCGATCCCGGATTCCGCCTGGTCAAACGGGCCGTCGAGGAGGGGATCGAGGTGATCCCCATCCCGGGTCCCTCTGCTCACGTCGCGGCCCTCGTCGTCTCCGGGCTCCCCACCGACTCATTTCACTTCTTTGGATTTCTTCCCCCCAAGGGGGCCAAGAGGAAGAAGCGGTTGGAAGAAATCAAGGAATTGCGTGGGACCATCATCCTCTACGAGTCGCCCCACCGCCTGTTGCGCACCCTTCAGGATATAGAAGATGCCTGTGGAGATCGGCACGTCGTCATTGCCCGGGAATTGACCAAACTGTACGAAGAGGTGATCAGGGGGTCGACAACCGAGGTCCTGGCGGGACTTGCGGGGCGAAAAATAAGGGGTGAGATCACCCTTGTGGTGGCCGGTAGGGGGAGAGGTGGTTGAGGAGAGGGGAAAAGCAAGGCCGATTCTCGCCTTCATCCTCATGGGATTAGGGGCCCTCCTGGCCCAGATCATTCTGCTGCGGGAGCTCATGGTGGTCTTTTCCGGCAATGAGCTCTCAACCGGGGTGACGCTCTCGGCCTGGCTCCTCTGGACGGCAGTGGGGAGCGCCGTCTTGGGGATATTCTCCGATCGCATCAAGGGGAAGCCCTCCCTTTTTGCCTCAGTGCAACTCGTTCTCGCCTTCCTCATCCCCGCCTGCTTCCTGATGGCCCGCTATCTGCGCCCCCTGCTCGGGATTCCGGCCGGAGAGATCGCCTCCCTGCCGCAGATGGTGATCGGCATCTTTGTACTCCTCATCCCCTTCTGTCTCTTATCGGGGTTTCTCTTTGCCCTGGGGTGCAGCCTGCTCGGCGAGATCCTTGGTAAAGAGGCGCGGTCCGTGGGAGTGATCTATGCCTACGAGGCCCTGGGGGCGGGTATCGGGGGGCTCGGATTCAGTTATCTCCTCATCCATGTCTTCAATTCCTGGCAGGTGGTTCTGCTCACCGCTTTCTTTTTAGCGCTCTCATCTTTCATCCTCAGTCGGCAATTGAGGCCCGTAGCTGTCCTGTGGATATTGATCCTGCTCGGCACCCTGGCCTTTTACGGGGCGCGGCCAAACCTCGTCTCACAGGGATGGGCGTGGCACGGGTATCAGGTGAAGGCCGGCACGGATACCATTTACGGCAATATCACCGTGATCACCGATGGACCTCAAGTAAGCTTCTTTGAGAACGGCGTATGGGTGTTCACTCACCCCGACCCCCAGACGGCCGAAGAGGCGGTACATTTCGCCCTGTTGGAGCACCCGATGCCCAGAGAGCTCTTGTTGATCGGAGGCGGGGTCGGCGGTTTGATAGGGGAGGCCTTAAAACACCCCTCGCTCCGCCACGTGGACTATGTGGAGTTGGATCCAAAACTGATCACCATGGGGAGGAAATTGCTTCCTCCTGAGGCCACCGTTCACCTCGATGATCCCCGGGTTGAGATCATCTATACCGATGGGCGCAGGTTTGTGCAGCAAGGCGAGAAAAAATATGATGTGGTTATCTTACACCTCCCCGATCCGACCAGCGCCCGGCTCAATCGCTGCTACACCCAGGAGTTCTTCGCCGAGGTAAAGAGAATCCTTCGTGAGGGAGGGGTCTTCTATTTATCCGTTAGCTCCTCGGAGAACGTTATAGGACATACCCTGGCCCGATTCTTAAGCTCCATCTACTGGACTATGCAGGAGGTCTTTCCTGAGGTCGTGGTCCTTCCAGGCCCTGCGGCCCGGTTCCTGGGGGCGGAATCAGCGGGGATCCTGGTCTCAGATCCGGAGATACTGGTCCAGCGAATATACCTGAGGGATCTGCAATTGCAATATGTCCGCGAGTATTACCTCCTCTTTAACCTTTCGGCAGAGCGGGTCCGCTATCTCCGATCCATCCTCGAGGGGGGCAAGGGTGCCGGGATCAATAGGGACCTGCGTCCCATCTGCTATTTCTACAACATCGTCCTCTGGAGCGCCCAATATACCCCCCTCTTGAAGGGGTGGTTTGTGGGAATGTTGAATCTGAGGGTGGAGTGGCTATTCTATTTGATCGCTGCGGTCACCTTCATCCTCTTCTGGAGGGGGAGGAAGACACCGTCTATCCCCCTGTTGTGGGCCGTCGCGGTCACGGGATTTTCGGAGATCGCCCTGGAGATCATCCTCATCCTCTGCTTTCAGATCATCTACGGCTACCTTTACTATAAAATCGGGGTGATCATCACCGCCTATATGATCGGGCTTGCCCTGGGGGGGTGGATGATCACGGTCCTCCTGCCCGGGGTCACCAGGCCCCTGCGTTCCCTGCTTATGGTCCAGGCGGGGGTGGTCCTCTATGCCCTCGGTATCCTGCTCCTCATCCTCGGCCTCCACCAGGGGGTTTCCCCCCCCGCCCTCTCTCGCCCTATAGAGGCAATCTTCCCTTTCCTCACCCTGGTGGCCGGATTTCTCGGTGGGGTCCACTTCCCCTTGGCCAATAAGGTCTACCTGGGGAGGCGGAAGGAGATTGGGAGGATCGGGGGCCTCCTCAACGGCGTCGATCTTGTAGGCTCCGCTGCCGGCGCCCTGGTCATCAGCATCATCCTCGTGCCCATTCTGGGGATAGCGCAGGGGATCTCCCTCATCGTCGCCATGAACCTCTCCGCCATCCTCTGCTTGGGGATGGGGGCCTTGCGGGAAGGGAAGGGGTAAGGGTAGATCACAGCGGGGAAGGGTGTTATAATTATCAAAAGGAAAGGATGCCCGAGGAGAAGCGATGGCCTCGAAAGATTCCCAATTGGAGGCATTAGAGAAACGCTGTGAGGATCTCATCGATATTGCCCACCTCTTAACCCTTTCCCTCGACAAGGATGTCATCATCAAGCAGGCCCTGGAGCACGTTCATCACCGGTTGGGGAAGAGGGCTCGGTACGCCGTCTTGGAGGACGGCCACTTGGTGATCACGCATTGGGTGGGGGAGTATGAAGAGAATTTTCTCGCCTCAAAAAAGGTCGCGAAGAGGAGCATTCTGTGGGACGTATTTAAAGAGGGGAAGGCCCTGAACCTGACGGACCCTTCACAGACCAATGGCTATGAACACACCCTTAAGGAGCGCGTGAGGGTCAAAGCGGTGGTTCCCCTGCGATATGTTTATGCCAGGACGCATCAGGAGCTAAAGTTTGGAGTGCTGGTGGTCGATTCGGGCAGGGAGCAAGCACCTATCACCGAGGAGGAATTTGAGTACCTCCGGATCATGGCCAATCTGATCGGGGAGGCGGTGGGCAAGGGGGAGTTGGTAAGAGAACTCGTTCGTTCATACGAAAAACGGGAGGAGCTAACCAAGGCCACCGCCCACTACCTGCGCAATCGGTTTATGGTCATCGGAGGCTTCGCCCGCCGATTATGCAACACGGCCGATGATGGTGAAGCCAAGGAGTGTGCCGATACCATCGCCAGGGAGATAGGGGAGTTGGAGAAATCCTTACAGGTCCTAGAGAAGATGTTGCAAGGTGAAGAAGAGGAGCTACAACGAGTTAAGCCGGAGGTGGGTATATGAGCATCGCAAGACGTCACGCTTCGTCCTTTGTTCTTGTCATGGCGGCTGTGCTCCTGCTGGCTGGTTGCGCCCACGTGATCTCCAAGGGGGTGTTGCAGGAGGTCGACACGAGCGTCAGCTATGCGCAGTTATCGGAAGACCCAAACGCCTACACGGGAAAGACCGTGCTTTTGGGAGGGGATATCATTGAGACCCAGAACTTCCCGGATAAAACCCTGGTCCTCGTGCTCCAGCGCCCTCTCGGCAGTCGGGGCCAGCCCGGTGGGGGGGATGTATCGGAGGGAAGGTTTATCATCACTTCGTCAGAGTTTCTCGATCCGGCCATCTACAGCCCCGGGAGAAAGCTCACCGTAGCGGGCACGGTAGCGGGCAAAGAGGAGCACCCCCTGGGGGAGATAACATATACCTATCCGGTCATCGAGAAGCGTGAGCTCTATCTCTGGGCGGAGGAGGAGTCCGCGTCCGATGAGCCCCGGGTGCACTTCGGTGTTGGCATCGGGGTCGGTCTGTGATGCAGGGCTCATGAGGCTGTTTCTTATGCACTCCTGACTCCTTAACAAGAGATATAAGGAGCGTATGATGAAGAGGTTTTGCATTTTTTTGATTTCACTCGTCTTTCTATCAGGCTGTGTTCACGTCATCTCTCGCGGTGTATTGCACGAGGTGGATAGGGAGATCAGCTTTGCAGCTCTGATCAAGGAACCCGACGCCTATCAGGGGAAGGTAGTGCTGCTGGGTGGGGTCATCGTCAAGACGGTCAACAAACAGGAGGGGACACTTTTGGAGATCTATCAGAGCAGGCTGGATCGTGAGGGCAGGCCCGTCGATACCGACGTCTCCGAAGGACGCTTCTTGGCCCTCTATCAGGGCTTTCTCGACAGCGAGATCTATAAACAGGGGAGACAGGTGACCATAGCCGGCACCGTGCAGGGAGAGCAGGTCGAGCCATTAGGGGAGATAGAGTACCGCTATCCCTATCTCCTCATCACGGAGATTCACCTGTGGGAGGAAAAAGAGCCTGTTCGGTATGAGCCGTATCCGTGGGGTCCACGGTATGATCCCTGGGACCCGTGGGGTCCTTGGGGTTTGTGGGGATGGCATTCATGGCAATATCCTAGGCATTATCACCGTTGGCACCACTGACCCCTATTTCAATCAGAATATATAATACCCGCAATGATGTTTTATTGAGACGAGGCACATTTCTAACCGGTCATACTATATTATGCTGGCACGGTCGGCATGATTTTCACGTTCCGTGAAAAAGTGAGAGCGCCATTGAAGGCCAGGATGTTAGCGGGATGAGAAAGGATATATTGAGATCCTTCCTCTTTAATCGCCTCATAGATGTAAAGCGTGGCTTTGTCACCTTGCCTAAAAGATCTGATATCATTTTCAGCGTTGTTGTTTTCTTACTATATATGGCTGTTGTGCTAGTCATCGGGTTTTACTCTGGTTTTTTTCAAATAGAAATTCTTAGAGCAAACATCTGGGTCATGATGGCCTTACCCGTCTCTCTCTTCTTTGTCCCTTCTCTTTTGGAAGAGATGTTTTTCCGTGGCTTTCTACTTCCGCACAAGGAAAGAAAGGTCTCCGCTAGACATCTGTTATTCTATGCAGCTTTCAGCATCGTTATTTTTGTCGCGTGGCATCCCGTGAATGCCATGACCATAAATCCTACCGCCTATGCACTGTTCACACACCCTATTTTTCTCTGCCTTGCCGCGCTCATGGCCATAGCCTGCACCATAACCTATCTCAAGACGGGCTCCTTGTGGGTCCCCATCGCCATACATTGACTGACTGTTGTGGTCTGGGTATTTTTTCTCAGTGGCAGGAATTTTGTGCTTGATATTGCCCCGTAAGAATCAAACCTTTCCCTTGAGATAACGCTGCCGTTTCGGCTCCGGAAACTTCTCGATGGCATACCGGAGCATGGTCCGCGGCATCTGTTTGTAGTGCTCCCTTAAAAACCGCTCTTCGGAATCCAGATGGCGTTTGCCGACCTCGCGGAGCATCCATCCCACCGCCTTGTGGATCAGGTCTTCCTTGTCGGATAGCAGCATGTGTGCGATCTTGAGGGTCTCGGTGAACTCACCGCCCTTGATAAAGTGGAAGGTCGACATAATGGCGATGCGCCGCTCCCACAGATCACCCGATTGGGCAAGGGCATAGAGGGGTTTCTTTCCCCTCTCCATCAAAAAGGCGCCGACAATATGATCGGCCGATGTATCGACAAGGTCCCAATTATTGATATACTGGGTGTTTCCTAAGTAGAGATGGTAGATTTTCTCTTTGAAGCGCTCATCCCCTTTTGAAAAAGCGTTCACAAGGATCAGGAGCGCCAAAAAACGCTCCTCGTGGATAGATGATTGGAGTAGTTGCGTGGCTTCCGCTAATGTTATGTCTTGATATTCCTTGGCCAGCTTCCTGAGCTCAGGGACCCTGATCCCTAAGAAGCAATCCCCTTCCCCATACTCCCCTGGCCCTGTCTTGAAGAACCACCGGGAATTTGCTGCCCGTTGCTTATTACCGAGCTTCCGGAGCCTTGTCCGAATCTCCTGTATCGTCATAGCTTGGATGTCCGAGGTCTCCGGCCGAGTTACTTTGTATATTCTCCTGTTTCTTCGTTCTCGGTTTGCACGGCGGGAGCGCATACCCATCTGCTGGTGGGAATTGGATGAGGTCTTTCCACCGGGGATCAGCGTGCAGTTCCTCCATCTTTTCCCGAACCAAGATCCTGGCCGCATGCTTGAGACACGCAGCCTCGTTTTTCTTTATCTTCAAGTTTGTCTTGATCCTCGTCACGGTTTCGAGCAGTTCAGGATGGCCTTGTTCCAGGTCGTCAAATTGCAGATGGATCAGCTTTCCGTTATGCTCCTTCAACCATTTTGCCAGATTGTCGGTCTTGCCGTAGCGCAATTCATCCATAAGCGTTTGATATGCATCGACGACGTTGCTGTCGATATAGTAATCTAGCAGGTTCCTGGGGTCGGGATCTCTGGGGTCTTTACCATAATTCGCCTTGTGGGCATCGATGACGATGATCAGCTTTTTCGAGTGTATGTCCGCCTTCCCCATGAGGATCTCCCGCAGGGCAGTTATGCCGAGGTTGTCGGATGCGCCGCCGTCAATGAGGTGGACGTACCACGCTTCTTTTTGCGAGTAGTCTTTCAGGGTGACGGACTGGAAGACTGCCGGAAAGGCGGCCGAGGCCATGACGGCATGGGCAATGGGATAGTAATCAATGCTCGATTGGAGCTTGTCGAAGTATTCCTTGGTGAAACAAAAGACCCTGGTTCCCGTTGCATTTTCTGTATTATTGGTGGCATTGAGGATCAGATACGGTCTCTGAGGGTTCAGGTCCTTAAAATGAAACCCCCTTCCCTTGAACCAGGATGTATCATATAAGGTGTCGGCAACGATCCATGCCATGACATCGGTTCGATCATAATACGTAAACCAATAACGTAAGATATGTACGATCCACAAAGAATTCCTTACCCATTTGGCGATTAAGTTCTTCTGCAGCTTGGGGAAGAGTACGTCCGGGTCCCAGCGCGGTCTTGCTGACCCTTCAATAGTTGGGGGACTGGTGTGCGGGTCGTCACAGCTCAGCACGTAGTATGCTGCCGTAAAGGAGCCGCCGGAGACCGAGGATATCACATCGACCTGTTGGAGCAGACCGTAGCGTTGCAACTCAAAGAATACCGCTGCGGAGAAGACCGCGGCACGGCTGCCCCCCCCTGAGATGGCGACGCCGATGAAGTTGTTGTCATCTTTGGGGCATGCGTCAAGGGGGTTGAATGAGGATAGGTTTCTATCAAACTGCCAGTTTGCACGACATTGCCAGTCAAGTTTCCATTGGACATCCTCTGAGGCCAGATAAGCGCCGGAAGGGGCCTTTGCACTGGGGGTCGGTTCCCTGTAAGGATCGGCCTTCTCATTGTAGTGGCTGTAATAAGGGACAATAGCGCAGGCTGAGAAAGAGAGTTGGATGAGTACAAAAGCCATGAGGATCCAGAAGAATTTCGTTTTATCAATCATACGATTTGCCTTCAGTATCCTTGTTCGGTAATTCTATCAAATTACCCTTCCTTGGACAATAGAGAGATCCCTGGTGCGGTTGTTGGGTTGGTGAATGATGTTGAGAGCAAGGGGGAGGTGTTTTTTTATACTTGACAAGCTATTTCATGGTTGATTCATGCTTTCTCCTCAAACAATTACTTCTTATGCCGAGGCGACATGTTTCGGTTCTGGTGCCTCGGCAATCTCTCCGAACTTTGCCTCGTATTTACCTACATTTTCACTCAA
>CAZFIR010000138.1:0-2534 GCA_964519535.1 uncultured Thermodesulfobacteriota bacterium
GGGCTATAGTGTCTTGCACCCCATGGGATGGGATGCCTTCGGGATGCCGGCGGAAAACGCCGCCTTGGAGCACAAGATACACCCCGCCGAGTGGACCCATGACAACATCTCATACATGAGGGCTCAGCTCAAGCGCATGGGATTTAGCTACGACTGGGCCCGCGAGCTGGCCACCTGTGACGCGGACTACTACAAATGGGAACAGTGGATCTTCATCAAGATGTATGAGCGAGGATTGGTCTACCGCAAAAAGGACCTCGTCAACTGGTGCTCGGAGTGCCAGACAGTCCTCGCCAACGAACAGGTTGAAGCTGGGACCTGCTGGCGGTGCCACGGCGAGGTGCAGAAGAGGGAGCTCGAGGGGTGGTTCTTTAAAATCACCGCTTATGCCGAGGAATTGCTGGAGTTCTGCGATAGACTCCCCGGGTGGCCGGAGCGGGTCATCACCATGCAGAAGAACTGGATCGGCAAGAGCGTGGGGGCTGAGGTGAACTTTCCCCTGGAAGACGGCACGGGGGCCATCACCATCTTTACTACCCGCCAAGATACCCTCTTCGGCGCCACCTTCATGGTCCTGGCGCCGGAACATCCGCTGGTCCTGGATCTCAGCAAGGGAAAGGATCAAGAGGCCGAGGTCAGGACCTTTGTGGAGCGGGTGAAACGGCAGGATTTGATCACGCGCACGGCCGAGGATATGGAGAAAGAGGGGGTATTCCTGGGGGCCTCATGCATCAACCCCCTGAGCGGCACACAGATGCCCATCTACACCGCGAACTTCGTCCTGATGGAGTATGGTACCGGGGCCATTATGGCGGTACCCACTCACGATCAGCGGGATTTCGAGTTCGCTAAAAAGTACGGGATACCGATGATCGTGGTGATCCAACCGCCTGGGGAAGAACTCGATCCGGCTACCATGAGCGAGGCCTATACAGATAATGGTATCATGGTCAATTCCGTTCCCTTTGACGGCGCGGACAACCGTCAGGCCATGGAGGCCATCGCCGATTATCTTGAGGAAAAGGGGATCGGCAAAAGGGCCATGCATTTCCGTCTGCGCGATTGGGGGATCTCCCGGCAGCGGTATTGGGGTGCGCCCATCCCCATCATCTACTGCGAACGCTGCGGTATCCAGACCGTTCCGGAAAAAGACCTGCCGGTGGTCCTCCCCTTAGATGTCAAGCCGAAGGCGAGCGGAGGGTCTCCGCTCGCCGACCTGCGATCCTTCGTCGAGACTACCTGCCCCGCTTGTGGAGGAGCGGCCCGGAGGGAAACGGATACAATGGATACCTTTGTGGAGTCCTCCTGGTATTTTGCCCGCTACACCAGCCCGGACTACGACGAGGGGCCCCTTGATACGGAGCGTTTACAATACTGGATGCCCGTCGATCAGTACATCGGAGGGATAGAACACGCCATCCTCCATCTCCTCTATGCCAGATTCTTCACCAAGGTGCTGAGGGACATGGGGATCGTCTCTTTTGATGAACCCTTCACCAACCTCCTCACCCAGGGGATGGTGATCAAGGATGGGGCCAAGATGTCCAAGTCGAAGGGGAACATCGTTGACCCCGAAGATATGATAAAACGGTATGGCGCAGACACCACCCGTCTCTTCAGCCTCTTTGCCGCCCCACCGGAAAGGGACCTGGATTGGAAGGAGGAGGGAGTGGAGGGCGGCTCTCGTTTCCTCCATCGTGTCTGGAGGCTGGTCTACGAGTTGAGAGACCGTCTTGCGAAAGAGCCATCCCCCATGGGGAAGGCCGATTTCCCCCCTGCTCTCTGGGAGATGCACCAAAAGCTACATAAGACCATCAAAAAGGTGACGGATGATATCGAGCGGTTCCACTTCAACACCGCTATTGCCGCGGCGATGGAGTTGGTAAACTACATCTACCAGATCAAGGAAGACATAGAAGACTCCCCCCTGGCCAGATTTGTCTGGCGTGAGACCATAGAATCGCTTATACTGCTTCTGTCCCCCTTCGTCCCCCATGTGGCGGAAGAACTCTGGGAGATCTTGGAAAATAAGGAGAGCGTCGTCAAGGCCCCCTGGCCGGAATACGACCGAGAGGCCATCGCCAAGGAGGAGATCGTCATAGTCGTGCAGGTCAACGGCAAGCTCAGAGATCGCCTCCTCGTCCCCGTCTCATCCGGAGAGAAAAAAATCAAAGAAATGGCCCTGACCAGCCCCAAGGTGAGGCGGCACATCAATGGAAAGGAGGTGAAAAAGACCATCTTCGTTCCCCAGAAGTTGGTCAATATCGTATGCGCATAAAAAGTGTCATCATCCTGCTTGCTCCCATTATCCTCGTATCTATAATCCTTGGATGTGGCTATCAGATTATGGGCAGAGGGGGGGAGTTTCCCGAAGGGATAACTTCCCTGGCCATCACACCCTTGGAGAACACGACCAAGGAAGCCAATCTCAGCTCGATCTTGGTCTCGGCCTTGCGCAGGGAATTCATCTTTCGGCGGGAAGTGGATATCGTGAGCGAAAACAAGGCACAGGCCTCTCTCCAGGGGACCATCAC
>CAZFIR010000139.1:0-5837 GCA_964519535.1 uncultured Thermodesulfobacteriota bacterium
ACTGCCAAGGAGGATGATTGATGACAGAGAGTAACGACGTGCTGCTGAGGGATGTGGCACGATTGAGGGCATGGCTCAAAGAGCAATACCCCTGCATGACCGAGGCGGACAGGGAACGATTAATACATCACCTGGTTGAGATAAGGAGTTTTCTCCATATGCTCCAATACGGCAGGAGGCCCGATGCACGCGAATACGTACAATGACCGATAAGGGGTTTCGCCTTTCCCCTCAAAAACAATGGATAAGGCGATGCACGGGTTGCTGTTCGTAAAAGGGTATGTTTGCAGGTAACAGCACCGTGACAACTGCTGTGAGCCACGGGCAGTGTCCTTCAGGACGAACTAACAGAGCAATGAAGCTATCAAGACATGCCAAAAACAATATGCGGCTATACAAAATAACAGAACAAGATATAATAGAATCTATCGAATCACCTGACTCAACTGAACGAGAAGGAGATAAGCTAATAGCGCTTAAGGGATTTCCGCATAAGTATTCTCACTATCCTCTGAAGGTCGTTTATAAGAAAACTAAGGATGAAATGACCATTATCACTGTTTATCCTTTAAAAAGAAAGTTTGAAGGAGGTAGGGCATGAAAGTTAGATATGATAAGGAGGTTGACGCCGCGTATATTCAGATGTCGGCCAAAAAACCGGACGGCGCTTTAGAAATAGCAGAAGGGGTTATTTTGCACACCACTGCACAAAATGAAATTGTTGCCATAGAGATCCTTGATGCTGCCAAAAAGATCCCCATAAAAACCCTCTATACACTTGAACTTTCCGCAGCCGCTTAGTTGGGTTGCCCTACGCTTCAGGAGGTTCGCTCCTGAGGAATGGTCGGTTGTGGGGCCGTACTGTGTACCGTTCCCCTCAAAAAACCACCATATTAAAAAAGGAGGGCATATGAAGACCATCGTGAGGGTATTGTTGGTAGTCGCTTTCATAGGGATTTTGGTCACCCCGTCATACGCCCAGCACGGCCTTGAGGAGGCGACCGTGAAGATCTACGCCGTGTACGCCGAATACGATTACGCTATGCCCTGGCAGCTCTCGCAGCAAGCCAGGGGGGTCGGCTCCGGCTGTATTATCGGCGGCAACAGGGTCTTGACCAATGCACATGTGGTGGCTGACCAGTCCTTTATCCAGGTAAAACGTGCAGGGCAGGCAAAGAAATACAATGCCACCGTGGCGATCGTGGCCCATGAATGCGATCTCGCCCTCTTAAAGGTGGATGATCCCTCCTTTTTCGCCGGCGTCAAGCCGCTCCGGTTGGGGGCCTTGCCGCGGATGCGGGACAAGGTCGCTGTGTATGGGTTCCCCATGGGTGGGGAAGAGCTCAGCATTACCGAAGGGGTGGTGTCGCGGGTCGAGCATACCAGTTATTCTCACAGCGGGGCACAGCTGTTGGCGTGCCAGATTGACGCGGCCATTAACCCGGGCAACAGCGGGGGCCCGGTCATAAAAGACGGGCGGATCGTGGGGATAGCCTTTCAGGGGTATATGTTCGCACAAAATATCGGGTACATGGTCCCCGCCCCAATCATCGAACATTTCCTCAAAGACAGCGCGGACGGACAATACGACGGCATTCCGGCTGTCGGTATCGAGTTGCAGGACATGGAGAACCCCGGTCTGAGGGCCCACGTGCAGATGGGCGCAACACAGACGGGGGTGCTGGTCCAATACATCGCCCCCGGCTCCTCCGCCCGGGGTATTTTGCAGATCGGCGATGTCCTCCTCGCCATTGAGGGAAGGTCCATTGCCAATGACGGGACCATACCCTTCAGGGATACTGAACGCATACACTTTGCGGATGCGGTGCAGGATAAGTTTATGGGTGAGACGGTTCGCTGCAGGATCCTGCGGGACGGCAGGGTTATGGATGCGACCATCCCCTTGCGTACGACCCTCGGGTCAGGGCGATTAGTGCCGTACACCCAGTATGACACAACGCCGACATATTACATTATTGGCGGGTTGGTATTTCAGCCCCTGACCCTGAACTATCTCCAGACATGGGATAAAATGGAAGATGTTCCCGTCCATCTTGCCGATTACTATTATCACGGGAGGCAGTCCGCAGACCGCAGGCAGGTGATCGTCTTGACCAACATCTTGGGTGACGAGCTGACCGTGGGGTATGACGACTTTAAGGATCATGTCATCACGCATGTCAACGGCAGGGCGATTTCCCAGATGGAGGATTTGGTAGGGGCCATCGAGGGAAATGAAGGGCAGTACCACGTGATTGCCGATGAGTGGGGGAATCAGATCGTGCTCGAGCGTGGTAAAATCAATGAGACACAGAAGATGATTCTGGAGCGATACAAAATCGATACCGATCGGTCCGCTGATTTGCAGGGGTCATAAAAGGGCCAGGTTTTAACGGTAATGGTTAATTGAGGAAAGGAGGAAAGCGGTATGAAGGCATTGACCATTGGATTGATAATGCTGGGATTACTTGGCATGGTCGCCGTGGGAATGGGCGCAGCGCAAGAAGGGGTTCCCGAGGGTACAAGCAAAGAAGTTCTGATCCAAGAAGGCCCGGCATTGATTGCGGCAGGCAACTATAAGCGGGTCTTGAATTTGATCGAAGATGTTCCAGTACAAGCGAGAAACGATATCCAGATTAGAACCCTTGAATGCTTTGCCAATTTAAAGGGGTGGATAAGTGCCAGAGATCCGGTTTGCAAGACGGACTGGTGGGGGTTGCGGCTGAAGTTGATGTATCTTGGGGATAGCGGGGCGACACCCCTGTTAGTAGTCTTCTTGAAAGATGGTGATCCCTATCTCAGAAAATATGCGGCAGAGCTTTTGGGCTATATCGGTGACGAGAGGGCGTTGGATGTCTTGAGCGCGGTGGGAAAGGATGATGGCAACAGTGGGGTACGAAAATATGCTCAATGGGCCTTTCAACAGATATCAAGCGGCTTGACTCCTGTTGCGTCAGGTCTTCCTCCTCTTGCGGTGCCACGAATTCAGATACCCGTATCGATGGAGGCGGTGGGCCCCATTGCTCAGAGCAAACGCATCTCCTTTGTAAACAGTACGACGGAATTTAAGGTCATGTTATTGGCCGCTAGTGGCTACAAAAAATACTATGCGGATTTTGAGTCATGGGCGGATATCATCATTGCACAACTGGAGGACGAGTTACAGAACAGGGGTGTCAATGTAGTGATTGCTGCTGGTACTGCCGCAAACAAGGTGACCGGTTCACCAAAGGAGATGTTAGAGACCCAAGAGGTGCAGGCTACGCCTGAGAGCGATTATACCTTTAACGTTGCGGTTCAAGCAGTCAAGATCATCCAAGGCTCATGGGCAACCCGCTGTATCGTCACCGTCCTGGTCGAACGGGCAGATGGACAATGGTCTCATACCTACGAGGGCAACAACGCCTCCCCAGGCGGAGCAGAGAGGGCCATTGACGGTGCCGGTTACCGGGCAGTCGAGGCGATCATAGCGGATCCTGCGTTTAGGCATGCGCTCTCACAATGAGCAATCATGGCGGGGGCCGGGTGTGCCATTGAGCAAGGACAGATGGATTCGGACCATACTTTTTCTGTTTCCATCACCACGTATGATCTTATGCTAAAGGTGTTGAGAGGATAGCCATGGCTCACGAAACCATCATCGGGGCGGTTGATCAATCGATTGAGGAGTTATGCAAGGAGTTTCGCTCTCGTCCCACCCTCTTTTACACGGAACATGACATAGCCTCATTCTTCTACGCCATTCTTCACCGCCACCTCCCCGACCCAAAGGCCTCTGACAGGGATGGGAGTGAACATCTCCTGGTTCACATGGGATATCCTACACCTTTTCGGCGCGCAATGAGCGAAAGCTCGTTTAAGATCAAGGCTGATGATGAGCGGACCCCGGAAGGTACTCCCTATCAGCGGGGACACTATGCGATCGTGGTCTTGAACCCCGACTTCATCAAACAATATCCCTATGAGCTCATCAAGGCCCAGGACTATGATGCGTATAAGAAGCTGGTCCTTTCTCAGCTGGACCGGAACAGGCCTGCGGTCCTGTACGGGTTGGAGTTCATCTTGCGCAGGGACCCCTTTCCCGTGCTGCAAGCAAAAGGGGGTGGCAGGGAAGCGATTGATGAGTTTATCGCGGAGGTCAACAAAAGGGTCGATCAATTGGCAGCTTCACAAGCCATTCCGGGGTTCATGGGCCGCACCCGGATGCTCACCTTTGTGAAGGGGGGAGCCGACGAGGCGCGCACCTTTCTTTTTAAAACGCTCTCGGAGCGGCTGGAAGTGCTCGTGTGCTTTAGTTACTGAGATGGGAAGCACGGTGTTTAAACTCAGTCCATCTGATTTTTCCTTTTTGTATGAGGGGTGTAAACGGTGTTTTTATCTCAAGGTGGTCCGAAAGATCACTCAACCCTCCATCCCCCTGCCTGCGGTCTTTAGCAAGATCGCAGTGCTCCTCAAAGATCACTACACAGGCAAACACACGAACGAGTTACACCCCGCCCTGCCGCCCGGGGTTGTGAAATACGGGGAACAGCGTGTCCAATCGGAACCGATCCGCGTGCCGGGGCACGACGCGACCTGTTTTATCAACGGCAGGTTCGATATCGTCGTCGATTTTGCAGATGGGTCGTATGGCGTCATCGATTTCAAGACGGGCAACCCAAAGGAAGAATATGCCGATCTGTACGGTCGGCAGCTTCACGCCTATGCGTATGCCCTGGAGCACCCTGCACGTGGTGCCCTGCATCTGTCCCCTGTTACCAAACTGGGGCTGCTGTACTTCTATCCCTCGCGAATTCATCAGCAGCGTATTGAAGGGCTTTCATACGAAGCTGATATCACCTGGATCAAAATCGAAAAGGATGAGCAGAGATTTCTCCAATTTCTCGACGAGGTATTGGCAATCCTCGAATCGCCCCATCCACCTCCGCCTTCTCCCGGCTGTTTGTGGTGCGCTTATGTCAGTAAACTCGAAGGGGGATGACGATCCGCTCATGTACGTATTGCTCAAGGGGTGCTGGCATGAAGACTCGATATGACGAGATTCAACCATATACGACCAAAGACGGCTCGATAATCCGGGAATTGATGCATCCGGCAATCCATGGCAATCATAACCAGAGCTTGGCTGAAGCCATCATACCGGCGGGATCGACGACCTTGCTCCATCGGCACCGAAACTCGGAAGAGCTTTATCATATTACCGCAGGCTCAGGGGTGATGGTGGTGGGGGATGATCAGTTCGCAGTTACTGTGGGCGATACCATATATATCATGCCCAGCACCCCCCACCAGATTACAAACACCGGTGCAATTCCCCTGAAGATCATGTGTTGCTGCTCACCGGCATATGCCCACGAAGACACGGAATTGCTGTGATCAGTGGGGGGATAAAGGTTTGTTTTTTTGCCTTTTCAAGGCCATGAGCGATGCTCAGTGAGCAGATGGTAGAGAGGAGATGTGATGACCCTGATTTCCTCCCAGGCCGTACTCTTCGACCTCGACGGGACGCTGCTCGACACATTGGAAGACATGGGCAACGCCATGAACCGCGTGCTTTCGGCTCGGGGGTTGCCCACCCACCCGATTGACGCCTACCGCTTTTTTGTCGGCGATGGCGTGGTTATGCTCGTTACCAGGGCGCTGCCCGAAGACAAACGAGATGAGGAGACCGTTCGTGCCTGCCTCGAGGCGTATCGCGCGGATTACGGACGACACTGGAACGTACAGACCGGGCCCTATGACGGCGTAGCGGCAATGCTGGATGCACTGACGGGCCGCGGCTTGAAGCGAGCGATTCTATCCAACAAGCCGCATGAGTTCACGAAGCGATGCGTGAC
>CAZFIR010000140.1:0-2518 GCA_964519535.1 uncultured Thermodesulfobacteriota bacterium
CCAAGGTGCTGAACTGGTCAAGGTCGGGGTGGACGATTTCGCCCAGAAGCTCGTGGGGACGTCCAACAGGATAACGCTTCCTAAAGTTGGTTCACGAATTGAGCAGGGAGATGTGGGATGGAAACTTGGTTCCGATGCAAAAACGATCGATATGCTCTCCCCTGTCAGCGGGGATGTCGTCGCAGTGAATAAAGATATCGTGAAGAACCCCAACCTCGTCAATCAGGACCCATACGGCAAGGGATGGCTGATGATGGTCAAACCCGACAACCAGCGTGCGGCCGTGAAAAACCTTCTGACGGGTAAGCTGGCAACAGCATGGATGGAGAATACGGCGGATACACTCAGGGAGAGAATGGGAGGCGATCTCGGGTCCGTGTATCAGGATGGTGGTCTTCCCATATCAGGCATTGCCAAGGCCCTTGCTCCCGATGAATGGGATAAGATGGCGAGTGAATTTCTCTTGACACAGAAATAAAATAGATAGAAGAAGAGTCAAATAATGGGGGCAACCCCCCAAATCGAGGGTTTGTCCCTTATTATTTGTGAAATATCTATAAAAAATGAAAAATAACATAAAAAAATGCTTGTTTGAACCGGGGAAATCCCATACAATACGGGACCAAATGTGAGTAGCCTTATCAAAATCGTTCAATAAGGAAGGGGGCTTAACCATAGGAGAGACCATTGCCACTTTAGTAATCATCGGTTTCGGGGTGGTAGTGGGCCTGATCGTCTTGGCCTATGCCTTCTACATCACCTTCTTTCCCCTATCCAAAACCATTCGAGGGGCGGTCTTCAGATGCTCAAGGAGCGTGGTGAGCAGCGGGTGAAGACTGCCGATGATACGTATGACTCGATCCCCGACGCCCAACTGGGCCTCACCATGGCCGATGGTGGCGATCACGTCGAGGAAGAAAAGGTGTCTGTAGATGAAAGACAACCCTGATCGTTTTTGACGATACCTTAAAGGAGGGATGTACATGGACAGGAGGACATTTCTCAAAAGGCTCGGCATAGGAATGGCGGGTATGACGTGTGGAGGTGTCCTGGCACCGGGGAAACTCAATGCACAAGAAGGTGCTGGGGAAAAAGAGTTTCTCGGCATCCTCATCGACACGACGCGATGCATAGGGTGTCGCAGCTGTGAGCTGGCATGTGCGGAGACATACGACCTGCCCATTCCCGATATCGAGGACGACTCTGTGTTTGAAAAAGAGCGGCGCACCACGGAGACGCAGTGGACAATCGTCAACCGTTATGAAACGGACAAAGGGACCGTATATGCCGTGAAGCGGTGCATGCATTGCAATCAGCCCGCCTGTGTAGCGGCCTGCCTCGTGAAGGCGATGAAGAAACAGGAGGCAGGACCTGTCACGTGGGCGACAAATTGCATGGGGTGCAAGATGTGCGCCTTCTCGTGTCCCTTTGAGAAGGCGATACTTGAATCCCATAGCCCTACCCCGCGGATCCGCAAGTGTTTCCTCTGCTGGGATAAGCGACTCGTCAAGGGAGAGATCCCCGCCTGCGTTGAGGCCTGTCCGACAGAGGCCTTGCTCTTCGGTACGAGGAGAGAGCTCATTGAGGAGGCCAGGACACGGATCTATCAACATCCTGACCGCTATGTTCACTCCATTTACGGAGAAAACGAGGTCGGTGGGACATCCGTTATGTATCTTTCCGCCGTGCCTTTCGAACAGCTCGGCTTTCGTACGGACCTCGGAACGACCGCCCTCCCTGAATTGAGCACGGGGTTCCTGTACGCCGTTCCTATTATCTTCGTCCTGTGGCCTGCTTTTCTGCTCGGTGTCCACCGTGCAACACGGAAAGAAGAGGATTAAAAGTGATATATAACTCAAAGAGATAAAGGAGACCGCGATGAAGGGGAACAAAGCATCTCAGGAGACACGGACGCTGAAGGACTTCATAGCTTTCATCATCGCTGAGTTAAAACCACGGGGTAAGATCTTTACACCCTTCAATATCATCTCTGCCCCTATCTTGGTCCTCGGGATCATCCTCGTGATCTATCGCCTCATCTACGGATTGGGCTCGGTTGTCACCGAGGCGCCTGGGTTCCCCTGGGGGATATGGATCGGTTTTAACGTCATGGTAGGGGTTGCCTTTGCAGGGGGTGCCTATGTCCTCACCTTTGTCGTCTATATCCTGCGATCTGAAAAATACCATCCCATCATACGGGCGACGATCCTCAATGGGTTCCTTGCCTATGTCTTTTATGCCGGTGCGATCTTTCTTGATTTGGGTCGCTGGTGGAACATTGTAAACCCGCTCATCGGCAATAAATTTGGGGTAAATTCTGTCCTCTTCCTCGTGGCCTGGCACTTCCTGCTCTATATGATAGCTGAATTTATCGAATTCTCCCCAGCCTTTGCTGAGTGGCTGGGATTGAAGAGAATCAGGAAGATACTCCATTCCTTCACCCTCGGGGCGGTGATCTTCGGCATCACACTCTCCACCCTCCATCAGTCAGGCCTGGGGGCACTGGTTATGATGGCAA
>CAZFIR010000141.1:0-3346 GCA_964519535.1 uncultured Thermodesulfobacteriota bacterium
CTTGGAATGACGATTATATTCGTTGGCATCGTGATTGCCCTTGCACGTTATACACCGCCGGGCGAGGTTCCGTCGCTCATCCGCTATTTCGGATCGGGACGTCTCGGCGGCATTCCCATAGCGCCTATTGTCTGGATCGGCCTTGTTATACCCGTAGCCCTCGCGCTTCGAATCACGGTTTTCGGCAAATACGTCGATGCGATCGGATCGAACCCCGGCGCTGCCGCTGTTTCGGGCATACCCTATCTTCGGGTGATATTTCTGGTTCACGTTTTCTCCGGTCTTGCCGTTGCGGTGGGAGGTCTCCTCCTCGCTGGCTTTGTGGGGACGGGATTCACCGAAGCTGTAGTAGGGCAGGATTTGGTGTTGAACTCCCTGGCCGCCGTCATCCTGGGCGGAGTCACCTTCGGCGGCGGGAAGGGACGAATTGTCGGTCCGGTAGTCGGGGCGTTCATGTTGACCTTCCTCTTCAATTTCCTGACCAGTTTCGGTTTTGACGAATCGGGGAAGCTGATGATGCAGGGGGGCATTATCGCGGTTGCGGCACTGATCGACGCCGCAAAAAGGCGCTAGAGGGGGGGAGCACGTAGGGCACCTCGCAATGCGTCCCTACATATCCCGGGACATCCTTACCTCCCTGCAGGCCAGCCTGCTAACCTGAATCTAACATGATCACAACATTCCGTGAACGATCCATAAATAAACCACGCTGGCAATGTTCACTCGCTACAACACAGTAGGCAGTAACGATGCAAGGCTGGCAATGGAAATGCTCTGTAGCTTCCTTGAGGGAACGGAGTGCTCCCATAGTGCTCCCGCAATATCCGATGTAAAAAAATAGGGACATAAGCTTGGCTAAGTCCCTATTTCTAAATAACATTTGGCTCCCCGGGCAAGACTCGAACTTGCAACCTAGTGGTTAACAGCCACCCGCTCTGCCGATTGAGCTACCGGGGATTAATGCAAAACATATGGCTAAAAAGCATCCCGAACCTCAACCTCTGTGGTTAATCCCGCCACAGCGGGACTCTGCCGATTGAGCTACCGGGGATTACTATAAAATAGAGATGTTATTGTATCAAACCCTGGGGATGATGTGCAAGGAATTTCAATGCTCGATCCTTTGAGAGATTAAGGCCCCCAACATATATGACCTTGTCTTTGGCATGATCTAACCCTTGCTCGCCCCTATACGATCGGATGCGGCTCTGCTGGACCCCCTCAATTTTCCCAGGACCGTGCAGAACTGGCACGTCTCCCTGGTGGTGAGGGATCCGCATACGGAACACTCCTGCAATGCATGAGACTCGATGGCGGAAAAGATCCTCTGATTCTTGAGGAACTCCTGGTAAAAGAGGATCTTGCTCCCCGGCGAATAGTATTCTAGGAGATTGAGGACCTCTTTATGATTGCGAGAGGTGGCACCCTTGGAATGAGGGCATTGTTCTTCGTGAAATTCGATACCCCTGAGGAGACAGTACGCGAGGACTTCCCTCTCCGCCAAGAGGGCCAAGGGCTTGGCCTTTGTAACCAGCTTGGGGTGGGTGGAGGGCAGGAGGGGTGACTGCCTGGCCAGATAGCCAATCTGCCAGCTCGTTACGTTCCCCAAGAGGGTGGCCCCTTCATCATCCAAATTGTGGCCGGTGGCGAGGGCCGTAAACCCCTTCTCCCGGGCGAACCTGTTCATAACATACCTCCTCATCATGCCACACAACGAGCACGGTGGCCTCTGCAACTGGGAGGCGATCTCAGGCACCCCCGCCCCCGCCTCCTCCCCAAGGGCGTGAAGGTGCAGCGGTGCATCTCGCTTCGCGAGAAAGTCCTCAACGACATTGCGGGCTCGTTGGGAAAAACCGTCGATCCCCATATCTATATGCAATCCCTCAACAGCATAACCGAGCCGTTGGAGGATATCAAAGAGGGCGAGGCTGTCCTTGCCACCGGAGACGGCCACCAGGACCCTTTCGCCCGGCACAAAGATCTTATACTTGTCGATCGTGCGTTGTACCCGGTTCAGGACGAAGGCGAGGAAATCCTCCCTGCACAGGGAGATATGATGGGCCCTGAGCCTGATAACAGCCTTCTTTTCGCATTGCTTGCACTTCATCGTCCAGCGACAGTCCTGCGGATGACGCAGGTATCTCCCTCCACGATCTCCTCATCCTCGGGGAGGAGCTCCCCCCGGCGTAGGGCCAAGGCGGTCTCGGGGTTTATGTGCAACCTCTTCAGGAGGGTCTTAATCCTGATCCGCTTCTTGTCCAGCTGTTGTTCCCTTCCCTCAATGATGACCAGAATCATAAGACACATCATGACACGGGGATTACACCCTGTCAACGAACCTCGCTGTCAAACCAAAGATTGCCCCTAGAAAGATCTTGTGTTAGATTGACGGGCGATAGTGTTTCAGGAAAGCGAAAGGAAATGTAGTGTCCGAAAAAATCGTTTTCGTGCAGGCCGATCCTCTCAAGGCCCTCTGTCGTCGGGTCTTCGAACAACTCGATGTTGCGCCCGCGGATGCGGAGGTGACCGCCGATGTCCTCGTCCAGGCAGACCTGCGGGGTATAGGTTCCCACGGGGTGGCCAGGCTGAGGCGCTATGTCAACGGACTGCGAGAAGGGCAGATGGTGGCGAGACCAAAAATTACAATCGTACATGATACATCCACCACCATCCTCATCGACGGGGGCGGGGGATTAGGCCCTCCCATAGGCGTCCGGGGTATGATGACGGCCGTAGCGAAGGCGAAGGAGATAGGCGTCGGGTTCGTGGCGGTGCGCAACTCCAACCACTATGGAATTGCCGGCTATTACGCCATGATGGCCTTGGAACATGACTGCATCGGCATCTCTATGACCAATGCCGATTGCCTGGTGGTGCCCACCTTTGGGCGAGACGCCAAGCTCGGGACAAACCCCATCAGCGTGGCGGTGCCGAGCGGCGGCGAACTGCCCTTTGTCCTCGACATGGCCACCAGTGTAATCCCCAAAGGAAAAATCGAGGTCTACCAGAGGTCAGGTGAAGAACTCCCCCTCGGCTGGGCCACCGACGAGCGCGGGATAGCAAGCACCGATGCCGAACGAGTCCTGCATAACCTCAACACCAGGGCGGGAGGGGGGGTGCTCCCCTTGGGGGGGGTGGGTGAACTCTTCGGGGGTCATAAAGGATACGGCCTGGCCTTCCTGGTGGATATCCTCTGCGGGGTCCTCCCCGGGGCCGGCTACGCCGACACCATCTATCCCAAGACCCCGGAGGGCAAACCCTTACCCGCCAACGTGGGACACTTCTTCGGGGCCCTCAGGGTCGACGGATTCCGTCCCCTGGATGAGTTCCGGGCCGCGATGGATGA
>CAZFIR010000142.1:0-3118 GCA_964519535.1 uncultured Thermodesulfobacteriota bacterium
GCGATCGTTATACTGTCGCGTTCCCGGAGGTGGCTCTTTAGACAAATGAGCGGCGGTAGGCGACTGCTAAGATATTCATAGAAGGGGTTTTCTTCTGGATGAAGAGCAGCGTAGCGGAGATCATCGCTCTTGACCGGCGAGAGGCGCGTGTTGTTATAGTCGACAAGGCTTATGCGCACCCTTTCAGTGCCTGACATGGTGAGGAGGCGGTTTATGTCTAACACTGACCGTTTATAGGTGTCGATATTCTGATAGGTGCGCCCGCTTTTGAGGCTGCTCAAGTTTTTGGAGAGATTGCGAGCAGCACGGCTCGTCCACGTGTCAACAGGGGCAAACGGCTTTGCGAGGAGACTGAGCATCCCCTCGAGGTTGGCGTCAAGGAGGGTGTGTTCGATGTTGTGAGCGGCCAGGGCGCCGGAAAGCAATGCTATACCGGCTGGCGGTTCACATAGTTTGGCAACAGGGGGAAAGATCAGCAGGACCTGTTGAGGGCTTCCATTATTCTTCACACGTCAAGTTTAGAATAAAGAGGTGCTTGCCGTCAACAGAACCCAGGACAAAATGGAGGCATCCTCTAATCCTTTACCAAGTTACTCATCCATTCTAAAGCATCCCTGAACTCAAATTGGTTGTCTGGAATTTTTGGAAAAACATTTCTGTACGCCTCCTTTACCTCCCTTTCCCCCTTTTCATTCTTAGGAAGTATGACTACCTTAATTTGAGAAGGATTGAGGTGCTGTAGTGCCTCACCAAAAAGAAATCCGGAAGCTATATCTGTAACGGGAAGAGAGTATCCAATAAATACAACTCGTTCCGCCTGAGCCAGTGCTTCATACGCTCTTGACCACACAACTTGTAGAATTGGCTCTTTTGTCAAAGCAGATTTCATAAGAACTGGTGGAACGATAAAAGGAACTGGTTCCATGTGGAGATTAATAAGATTTTTATCGTTACCAAGAGAACTCGGTAAGGGAGGCTGCAACCATGACTCATCATGAATAATGTCGTCAACTTTATAAGGACTAGCTGCCCCTCGTCTTATACGCCAATTAACGGATCCATGAAGTTTCAAAAGGAACATTGCAGTTTGATCCATGAAGGCATGACCTGCGCAGATGCAATCAGTGGAAGGCTTACAAAAAAATCCGTAGCCACCATCTGGATGCCAGTAAGGGTTGCTACCCGCAATCTCTCCATGGATCTTATGAGTCTCCCATAACGATTGGTCAAAAAAATCATCATAGTTGAAAGTAAGACAATTGATACCCTTATCTATGCAGTAGTGTGCTAAGGATCGCAATTCATCAATATGAGATTTCTCGTCCTTAGCTTGTTCCAGCCGACGCATAAAAGCAAGTTTTAATTCAGTCAATAGTACAGCAAGTTCTTCTTGGACACTGGACTTAAAATCATAAGGCATTTTGCCATCGAGGCGTGTCAATAATCGTTCAATATTAATCTTTCCCTCGGGGTTTTTACTCTGCTCTAATTCTAGAATGCGTCTCGCATGGGGGAGTTTATCAAATTTAACTAACAGTTCCCCATCATAATCATCAGTCAAAAGAGGAGCTTTGGGGAAGAAGGCATGGGTGAAACCTGCTCCAAGTACAAAGACCGTTTTGGGGAATGGAGCCATAATTTTACCTCTCTCACTGTATTTCATTTTCCTGAAAAATACAAAGGCCTCTGGTGTTAGTGGGTGAGTTAGGCCTTCGCCAACCCTATTCCACCATCAACGAAAGTGAAAGCGTGGAGTTTGAGCTGGAGCTGCCGGTAGAGAGGATGTCGCGGATGGCTTCGTTGCTCTGCTCGTTCGTTCCGCCGATAGTGACCCACTGCCCCCTGAGCACGGTCACTTTGGTCGAGGCCTCGGTGAGGCGGACCACGCCTTGCTCTTCATCAAAAGAGGAAATCCTCGGGACGATCTCTATGCGCACCCGGTCTCCGGCAACGACGGGCCTCACCTCGAATCCAGTTTCGACGCGCTGAAACTCCACCGTCTCCACCTCGTGGGCATAGGTATGAGTCAAATAGACCCATCTTTGGGTAAAAGGGATATCCCTCCCTACCCAGAGATAGGCCGAGCTCCCTGACATCATCGAGATAAAAGACTCCGTTTGCCCCCGGTGTTGCGACCTGCTGTCCTGGGCGCGGACATGCACCCCTTCCTCTTCCGTCCCGCCAATGGTGATGGACCCGTGCTCTCCTGAGATCCTTCCTGATGTCGAAATATCTCTATCCGTTGAGAGGCTCGCCTCTTTAAACCGGAAACGCACCCTGACCTGCTCTGCGGGTTTGTCCATGCGTGCCACAAAGGCCCGTATCTCGGCCACCGATGCACTCGTGTCATTCACAATGATGGAATTGGTACGCTCATCCAGGGTGGCCTTCCCTGTCGGAGAAAGGAGGGATTTCACCATGGGGAGGAGGTCGGATGCTTCCCGGTAATTGATCTGTATAATGGTCAGCTCAGCCAGGGAAGAACCTGCCAGGAGAGCCAAGGAGAGGATCAGGACGAAGGAGACGGCAAGAAATGATCTTTTGCCTATCCCAATCATATCCGTATGATATACTGAAACCCCGGTCATGACAAGGGGCCATGATCCAAGGGGCAGATAGGGGAGATTTGCCGCCGTACCGATTCAGGGGTTGACCGGTGATTGCGTATTCTCTATAGTATAAAGATATTAATCCCATTTCATGTGAGGACATTATGAAGGTCAAGGTAGAGCGGGAAAAGATTGTCAAGGCACTCAAGGATATCGAGGGTATCGAGGCCGTATTGGAGAACGCGGATGATGCCAAGGAGGCCCTCGATCTCATCCTGAGAAAATCGGAGTTGCTCAAGGGCGGCGAGGGCAAGAAGCTGAAGGACATCAAGGTGACCGCGTCCCAGGAGTACAAGACCTCTGCCGTGGATTACGACCTGATATTCACGCTGGAGTTTGTCTTCGCCAGCGGTGTCTTCACGGACATCAAAGTCGCCCTCATCAAAGAGGTACAGGAGTTCTTCGGTAAGTATTGAGGGGTGATACCCTTTGCTCCCCCCATCCTATCCTATAGACGATAGTCCTCACCTGATCCAGGGGTCCCCGCAATGACAATCGCCCTCATCATC
>CAZFIR010000143.1:0-5635 GCA_964519535.1 uncultured Thermodesulfobacteriota bacterium
CCTGATCTCGCGATGATCCACCACCACTTCGATTGCGTGTTCATGATAGCGGCTCAACTGGGGGAGGGGGTCAAGGTCCACCATCACCCCATCGACCCTCACCCCGGTGTAGCCGGCCCGCCGTACACCCTCAAGGACATCCTTGTGAAATCCCTTGCGCCCCATCACCAGGGGGGCGAGGATCGTCACCTCCTCTCCTCCCGCGTAGTCCCTCAAGATCTCCTCCGCGATCCCCTCGGGAGGATGGCTGGAAATCTCGCCGCCGCATTGGGGACAGTGCTGGGCACCCACCTTGCTGTACAGGAGCCTCAGGTAGTGGTAGATCTCCGTCATGGTGGCCACGGTGGAGCGCTTTCCTCCTTGGCTTGCCCTCTGTTCGATGGCGACGGTGGGAGGGATGCCGGTGACGAGGTCCACGTGGGGTCTATCCATGATCTTGAGATACTGCCTGATGTAAGCGGAGAGGCATTCCAGATAGCGCCTCTGCCCCTCGGCGAAGCAGATGTCGAAGGCGAGGGTTGATTTCCCCGAGCCGGAGATACCCGTGATGACCACGAGCCTGTCCCGGGGAATGGCCAGGGTGATGTCATGCAGGTTGTGCTCCCTGGCCCCGCTGATGCAGATGTCACCTGCGTTTTCCCCTTCCCGCCGGGGGGGCGCCGGAGCGATCTCCACCGCCGTCTCCTGCAGATATCTCCGCAGGAAGCGCCCCGTATGGGAGCCCTCGTGCGCAGCCACCTCCTCCGGGGTACCGGCGACCACTACATGCCCCCCTTCATCACCGCCCTCGGGTCCGAGGTCGATGACATAGTCCGCGCACTTGATCACGTCCATATTGTGTTCAACGACCACCAGGGTATTCCCCCGTTCCACCAGATGATCGAAGGCGGCCAACAGCTGGCGGATATCATCCAGGTGCAGCCCGGTGGTGGGCTCGTCGAAGATAAACAGGGCATTCACTCTTCCCCCTCTCATATGGTGGGCCAGCTTTAACCTTTGGGCCTCCCCCCCTGAGAGGGTATTGAGGGGTTGGCCGAGCCTCATATATCCCAACCCCACCTCCACCAGGGGGGAAAGGGCATGGGTGATCTTGGGGTGATCGCAGAAGAACTCCATGGCCTCCTGGACCGTCATCTCCAGGACATCATGGATGCCCTTTCCGCGATCGCTCACCTCCAGGATCTCTGCCTTGAACCGCGTACCCCCGCAGACAGGACAGGTGATGTAGACGTCGGAGAGGAACTGCATCTCGACCTTTTCAAACCCCTCCCCCTGACACTCCTCACACCTGCCGCCCGGGACGTTAAAGGAGAAGGTCCCCGGAGTATATCCCCGCGCCTTGGAGAGGGGCTGTTGCGCGAAAAGACAGCGTACGGGGTCGTAGGCCTTGAGATAGCTGAGGGGGGTGGCCCGCGGGGTCCGCCCAATAGCTCGCTGGTCAACCAGGATCACCTCTGAGATCCGCTCCGCCCCGGTGATCTCTCTGAATCGCCCCGGCCTCTCCTCATGAATCCCCTGAGCCCTCTTGAGCCCCTTATAGACGATCTCCTCTGCCAGGGTGCTCTTGCCCGAGCCGGAGACCCCGGTGACGCAGGTCATCATCCCGAGAGGGATCTCCACGTCGATCCCCTTCAAGTTGTGCTCGTCTGCCCCGAGGACCCTGACAACCTCCCTCTCCTTGGGCCGGCGTCGCTTCGCGGGCACGAGGATACTCTCCTCTCCCTTCAGGTACCTCCCCGTGAGGGAGCGCGGTTCACCCCTGATCCCGGCGATGGGGCCATGGTAGACGAGTTCCCCCCCTCTTTCCCCGGCCCCGGGACCCAGGTCCACGATGTGGTCACACCCCCTGATGATCTCCGGATCGTGCTCCACCACCACGACCGTGTTCCCCAGGTCCCTGAGGGAGTGGAGGATCTGCACCAGACGGTTGCTGTCTCTGGGGTGCAGGCCGATACTCGGCTCATCGAGGATATAGAGGGTGTTCACCAGGGAGGAGCCGAGGGCCTTGGTGAGGCTCACCCGCTCCACCTCCCCCCCCGAGAGGGTGCGTGACTGACGGTCCAGGGTGAGATAGGTCAGCCCTACCTCCATCAGGTACTGTAACCTCCCATTGATCTCGCGCAGGAGGAGCTCTGTTGCCTCATCCCCGGGCAGCGCGGAGAGCCCTTGGAAGAAGGCCTGGGCCGTTCCGATGCCCATGGCATAGATCTCGGCGATGTTTCGCCCCTTGATCCTCCACAGGAGTGCCTCAGCCTTCAGACGCGCCCCCCCGCAGTCTGGGCAGGGGATGTAACTGCGATAGCGTGCAAGGAAGACCCGCACGTGGAGCTTATACCGCTTGGTCTCCAGCCAGCGGAAAAAACCCCGCACCCCGTAGAATTCTTCTGCTCCGTCGAAGATGGCCTTCTTGTCCTCTTCTTTGAGGTCGTTGAAGGGGACATCGGTGGGTATCCTCCGGCGCCGGCAGAAGGTCATGAGGTCCTCGAACTCCAGGCGGGCGATGCCGGTCCACGGCTTAACGGCCCCCTGGCGAATAGTCTTGTTCTTGTCCGGGACCACAAGGTCAGGATCGACGTCGATGACCCGGCCAAACCCCCGGCAGGTCTCGCAGGCTCCGATGGGGGAGTTGAAGGAAAAGAGGTTTGGGTTGGGGTCCCGGTAGGATATATCGCAATAGGGACAATACAACCGGGTGCTAAAGAGGAGAGGCTCACCATCTCCCACGCGCACCGCCAGGTCCCCCTGTCCAAACTGCAGGGCCTGCTCGAGGGAATCGATGCATCGCTTGCCCTCCCCGGGGCGAAAGATCAATCGGTCGACCACCACCTGGATCTCCCCCTCCAGCTCGCCCGCACCTTCGAGCGGCACCACCTCTCCCTGTTTGAAGATCCGGATAAACCCCAGGCCAGCGAGCTGCTGTTTGGCCTCCGCGGCCGAGATCCCTCGCAACGGGAAGGAGAAGATGATGACCATCTTAGTCCCGGGAGGAAGACGGGAGAGCCGCTCGAAGATGGTCTGGGGGGTCTCTCTTTGGACTGTGCGGCCACACCCCCGGCAGGCAAGCTCGGCCATCCGGGCGAAAAGGAGCTTGGTATAGTCGGTGATCTCCGTCATGGTCCCCACGGTGGAGCGGGAGGTCCTCACCGGCTCCCCCTGCTCGATGGCGATGGCCGGGGGAATCCCCTCTATCCTCTCCACGTGGGGCCGGTCCATGCGGTCCATAAACTGGCGGGCATAGGGGGAGAAGGTCTCCACGTAGCGGCGCTGCCCCTCGGCATAGAGGGTGTCGAAGGCAAGGCTCGATTTACCCGAACCGCTCACCCCGGTGACGACGGTGATCTGTCCCAGCGGGATCTCCAGGTCGAACCCCCTGAGGTTGTGCTGCCTCGCCCCGATGATCTTGATAGTCTTCTCACCCATAAGTACTATTCTAATCACTCGTAAAAGAGAGTGAAAGGGGACGTTTTTATTTTGCTTTATACATTGGTTTTTAGTTACTATAGAGCAGAAAATTTAGAGTCCGAGGTGCTGTATGAATCACGCGGAACAGGCGGCCTCGACCTTTCATGAAGGATTCTCATGATCACAATCAGTCTTCTCCAGTTTTGGAGAAGAGTTTGGCCTGGATCGTGAGCGTGCCCTGAAGGTTACCGGGGCCTTCGGAGGGGGAATGGGGCGCATGGGCGAGCAGTGCGGGGCGGTGACGGGCGCCTTTATGGTCATCGGGCTTAAATACGGTAAGGCCAAGGCCGCGGATGAAGGAGCACGTGACCGGACATATGAGCTGGTAAGGGAGTTTGTAACCAGGTTTCGGTCACGTCATGGCTCCATTGTTTGTAGGGAATTGCTCGGCTATGATCTCAGCAATCCCCAAGAAGGGGAATTGGCGAAAAAGAAGGGGCTTTTTGACACCCTCTGCCCGCAATTGGTACGAGACGCAGCAGAGATTCTTGAAGAGATACTGTGAGCGCGTCGCAGCATGGCCAAAACCGGTTTACGGACTCATTGAACTTTGCTATAAGAAAGCTTGAACCCTTTAATTAATGAGTGTAAAGGAGGAGTGGTTATGGCGGAAAAGGTCATCATCTTCGGCAAGGCGGGTTGACCCTATACAGATTCGGCTAGGTCAGCCTATAGCGATGCTGAGTATTACGATGTCCACGCGGACCCTGCAAAGCTCCAGGAGATGCTGAAGTACTCCAAGGGCTCTCGACAGGTGCCCGTTATCCTCGAAGGCGATCAGGTCACAATCGGTCACGGGGGCACCTGAGGGGTCTAAGGCCACCGGCAGTTTGCCGGCAAGGTTATCGAGTAGGGTTCCAGCAGGATACGTTTCGCTCAATGTCTCTCAGATCAAAACTCCTGGGCCTCGCCCTCCTGGTGGAGGGGATGGCTTTTATCATTGCACTGGTCTTGGCGCGGATATGGGACATCGCGTTATTCCCCCTTACTGAACACCTCCTGCGCGATTGCCTGATCGGGACTGCTACGGCGGCAATTCCTTTTGCCCTCTTTTGCTTTGCCTTGTCTGAAAAGGCCAAGGCGATTCCTATCATAGGCTCCCTGCGAAAGACTATAACAGGAGATATACGATTCCTCTTCGCCTCGGCCACATTCATCGATATCTGCCTTATCTCTCTCATGGCGGGCCTTGCTGAGGAGCTTTTATTTCGTGGGGTAATCCAGGCCAAATGGGGCATCCTCGCGGCAAGCATCCTGTTTGGGCTCCTGCATGGTGTGACCCCTGCCTATGTCCTGCTGGCTACCATGATAGGATTCTATATCGGTTGGCTCTATGACTATTTTCAGAGCCTTCTCATACCCATTCAGCTGCATTGCATCTATGATTTCGGGGCGTTGATCTATCTTCGATATTTCGTCAAGGAACAAATATCCTGATCGGATTGTCTCATTATATGAGGGAAAAGAAACAGACAAGAGATGAAGACCGTGAGTTCGTCTCCTTATGTCAAGAAGGAGATGTCGATGCCTTTGAGGTATTGGTGAGAAGGCACCAGAAAAGGATGCTCAATATTGCGTACCGAATCATCGGAAACTATGAAGAGGCGTGCGAGGTTGTGCAGGATGCATTTATCTCCGCATATAAGAATATCACGGGTTTTAAAGGAAAGGCCAAGTTCGCGACATGGCTCTACACTATCTGCATCAATCTTTCGAGGAACCGACTAAAGCAGTTGCGGACCCGACGGTATCGTGAACCATACTCAGTGGATAATCCTATGCAGGCGGCAGATGGCCAGATCAAGGGAGACCCCCCAGCGAGCGAGCCCTCTGCCCTCGACAGGCTCGAAGCAAGGGATGTTCAGCAGCAGGTGCAGGGATGCATCAACACACTCGATGCAGAATTCAAGGAGGTGCTCATCTTGAGGGACATACAGGGCTTTTCATACGATGAAATAGGCGATATGCTGAAAGTACCCGAAGGTACCGTCAAATCGAGGCTCTTCAGGGCACGTGAGGCCATGCGGGACTGCCTCAAGAACGTGATGGGAGACCGTTAAATGGAGTGCAGCGAGGTCCAAAAGAGGCTTTCAGCCTATATAGAAAAAGTCCTTTCCCCCAAACAAAAGGCGCTCCTTGATGCGCATCTCAAGGGGTGTAAACAGTGCAAGCG
>CAZFIR010000144.1:0-13977 GCA_964519535.1 uncultured Thermodesulfobacteriota bacterium
TCGTCAAGGAACAAATATCCTGATCGGATTGTCTCATTATATGAGGGAAAAGAAACAGACAAGAGATGAAGACCGTGAGTTCGTCTCCTTATGTCAAGAAGGAGATGTCGATGCCTTTGCGGTATTGGTGAGAAGGCACCAGAAAAGGATGCTCAATATCGCCTACCGGACCATCGGGAACTATGATGAGGCATGCGAAATCGTGCAGGAGGCATTTATCTCCGCATATAAGAATATCAAGGGTTTTAAAGGAAAGGCCAAGTTCGCGACATGGCTCTATGCTATCTGTATAAATCTTTCGAGGAACCGATTAAAGCAGTTGCGGGCCCGGCGGTATCGTGAACCATACTCAGTGGATAATCCTATGCAGGCGGCAGATGGCCAGATACAGGGGGACCCCCCATCGAACGAGCCCTCTGCCCTCGACAGGCTCGAAGAGAGGGAGGTTAAGCAGCAGGTGCAGGGATGCATTAACGCCCTCGATGCCGCATTCAAGGAGGTGCTCATCTTGAGGGACATACAGGGCTTTTCATACGATGAAATAGGCGATATGCTGAAAGTACCCGAAGGTACCGTCAAATCGAGGCTCTTCAGGGCACGTGAGGCCATGCGGGACTGTCTCAAGAACGTGATGGGAGACCGTTAAATGGAGTGCAGCGAGGTCCAAAAGAGGCTTTCAGCCTATATAGAAAAAGTCCTTTCCCCCAAACAAAAGGCGCTCCTTGATGCGCATCTCAAGGGGTGTAAACAGTGCAAGCGTGCCCTCGTCGACCTGAAGAAGACCATCGCGTACGTACAGAACCTCGAAGAGGTTGAACCCCCTGCGTGGCTGACGCAGAAGGTCATGGCAAGGGTGCGATCAGAGGCTGAGGTAAAGAGGGGGATAGTGCAAAAAATATTTTATCCCTTTCATATCAAATTGCCCCTTGAGGCTGTCGCCCTCATCCTTGTCGCGGTAGGAGCAATCTATGTCTTTAAGTGCATGCAGCCGCAGATGCAACTCGCTCAAGCACCCATGGAGCACGAGGAGGCAGCTCCTCCCACATTTGCACCGGGGAAAGGGGAGGTCCATGACGTTGCCGAGTCTAAACGCCCCGCTGCCGAGCCTGCGGAGCAATTCAGGGATACCGACAAGGAAAAGGCCAGAGAGCACAAACCCGTTGGACTGGCCAAGGCCCCTGCGGAGGAGGCCCAACTGGAAAAGGCAGCACCATCAGCTGGAGCTACTGCCACGGACGAATTAGGGCGCAGGACCTTATCGTCAGCGGAATTTGAACAAGGGTTAAAGTCTGAACAAAGAGCAGAGGGTGTCAGTTTCACAGTCAATGTAAGCGATCTCGAAAACGCCAGTAGAGATATCGAAGGAACCGTGCGGCAGTTGGGGGGAAGAATCATTAAGGCTGAGTCGATTGGAGACAAGGCCGTCATCTTCGCAGAGATCGACTCAAAAAAGGTCAAAGAGCTCCTTGACCAATTAAAGCTCATCGGCGAGGTGCAAGAAGAGGGAGTGGCCTTAGAGGCGGGCGAAGGCGATGTGGGGGTACAGATAGAGCTTGAAAAGACCGCACGGTAATCGTTAAAAAAATGAGTGAGAGTTTTGATTTAAAAAAATGGGAAGAGCAAAAGAGCGTGGGCTTTAACACAAGCCATCAAGTCAAAATGAAAGACCTGCCCCCCAGCTTGGGGTAAGCGAACGAGACGTGGCATACAAACTTTCTATCATAACTTCACACACTTGTTTTATAAAGTGAACAAATCCAACGACATCCCTCTCCTCGCTTATTCCTTAAATGAATTTTGAAGGTTTGACCCTCCGTACCATCCTATGGGAAAAGAGATACCGAGCGAAGAACTAATGGCCAGGGTTGCCGAGGGCGACGAATCTGCCTTTGAGACACTGGTTGTTCGCCATCAAGCTTCCGTCCTGAATCTCATTTATCGTTTTATGGGAGACCGAACGCAGGCAAACGACCTGGCCCAAGAGGTATTTCTTAAGGTCTGGCAAGCAGCCAAAAGCTATGAACCCAAGGCCAAATTTTCAGCGTGGATCTACCGTATCACTTTCAATCTCTGTCTCAACGAGCGGAAATCTTCCCGCTACAAAAAATGGCGCCAGTTCCTAAGGTTCAATAAGGATCATGAGATCCAGGCCGATGAAGACTTGCCCGCTAGTTCGCCATCGCCGGAGGACCTTCTGCTGGCCAGGGAGCGCAGCCGTGAAGTCTCCGATGCTCTTCAGGGTCTGCCCGAAAAACAAAGAATGGCTTTGATTCTAAAGAGATATGACAACCTTTCATACCAGGAAATTGCGCAGATCCTTGGCTGTTCCATTTCAGCCGTCGAGTCATTGCTTGTTCGTGCAAAAAGAACACTTCAAGAAAAACTGAAAATTTTTTAAAAATGAGCGCAGGTTTTCGGTTCGATAGTTGTTTAATATAATAAGAACTCACAATTTCGCGGAATAAGATACCCGATGAAATGTCGCAGCTTTCAAAAGAAACTTTCTGCTTGCCAGGATAGTGAACTAAAACCTGGCGAACAGGAAGAGATCAGCAGGCACTTACGGAGCTGCCTGTCTTGTCGTGAGCAGTATGAGAAGCTTGAGCGGGTCTGGCAAACCTTGGGAGAGATGGAAGAAATCCGCCCGGATCCGTGGTTTTACCGTCAACTTGTCGGAAAAATTAAGGGGCCTCGTGAACAAGGCGGGCGGTCAGCTGTTGAGTGGTTTCCCCAGTTATGGCGCGCCCCTGTTATCGTTTCAATTCTGCTGGTATTGGGAATCTTGGCCGGCACCTATCTCGGAAATATCCTGGTACGATCTGATTTCCACCCCTTTCAGCCTGACCGAACGAGCTATTCACGAGAGGCCCTTTTTGACTCCTTGAAGGCTTTCGAGCCTGCCCCTCCTGGCACGTTGGCACACGGATATCTACAAATGACGGCTTACAGGGAGGACGAATCCCGATGAAATCGAGGTGGTTACTCTTCGTTTTAGTTTTTTCTCTTGTAATCAATGCGGCCGTTTTTGCCACGATGGGATACCATTATTATCTCAGCGCTTCTGCTCAAACCTCGGCGTCCTGTCCTCTGTCTCCGGGCGACAGCCATCTCTACCAGTCCCTCGGCCTTTCGGACCTTCAATTATCAAAGATGGAGCCCCTGGCCAAGAAATTTCATAGTCGCCTGGCAGAGCTCGGCGCCTCTATGGAAGGCAAGAAAGAGCTTCTGGTAGATCTCCTTGCAAAAGACGGAGACCCTGCCAGCATAGAGAAGCTCCGGAAGGAGATGGCCGGCATTCAGGATGAGATTCAAAAGGAAGTCATCTCGCATATCATGGAAACAAAGAAGATCCTCGATGCCAAACAGCAGCAACGCTTCTTCGATCTTATGCAGCAAAGCATAGCCGGTGCGAAAAGTCCCTGGCTTTCCACAATCAGGAGGTAAGTAATGAACCTGCGTTACATGATGAAAGAACTGTATTATCGGAAGCGGAGGACGGTGACTTCAATCTTTGGGCTTGCGATAGGAATAGCCCTTCTCATCGTCATCAACTCTCTCTCCCTGGCTTACCGCCAGGCATCCCGTGTGCCCCTCAAAGAGATCGGGGCCGACATAACGGTCCAACGATCCGGCGATGTCCCCAGGGAAATGGCAGGAGCGGTTTTCCCTTGCTCGGCGGTGACGATCCGCAAGGAAGAAGTGAAAAAGATCCAGAAGCTTCCCGGCGTAAAGGGAATGGGTACGGCCCTGCTGCTATGGGTTTTCGACCCGAATCGGGCCTGGATCGTTTTAGGCATCGAAGGGGATAATTCCATAGGACCGATCATTCTGCGTTCCTCTGTTACTGAGGGAAGATTTCTCGAAGATGGCAAACCGGAGGCACTTGTTGAACAGGCATATGCACGGCAATTTGGGATTAGGCTGAATGACACCATATCCGTGGCTGGCAACAAATTTCCTGTTGTGGGGTTTGTGGATGCGTCCCGCGCGGCTAAAATCGCCGTTGCGAATGTGTACCTACCTCTAAAAGAGGCTGAGGACCTGGCCGCTTCGTCAAAGGAATTACAGTCTGTTTCTTCGTATGCATCGGGCGATGTGAATCTCCTCTTCATCAAGGCAGACGAGGAAAAGATCACCGGCCTGGTTGCCGAGATGAGGGGTATCCTCGGCAGTAAAGCGACGGTGGCTACGCCGGATTCTTTCCTGAAACTGCTTGGCAGCCTTTTTGCCCTTTCGGATAAATTCACCCTGGCTGCCTCTCTGATTGCAATCATTATTGCTGTCCTGATCGCTTTTAAGACCATGGCAGGAAATATTGCTGAGCGGGCCAGCGAGATCGGGATTCTCAAAGCGGTGGGTTGGACCAATCGAAACGTCGTCTCTCAGCTGATGTCCGAGTCGGTTATCCAATGTTTTATAGCAGGGATTTTGGGCCTTACGATCGCCGTTGTTGCCTCGTTCGGTCTCAGTTTCATGAAGGTCAATATCCCTATCCCGTGGGAGATGAGTCCGGTTCCACACTTTCTTCCGGGAGGTGGAGATCAGATTTTCAAGACCCTGCGGCTTCCTGTCCATGTGCCGTGGAACCTGGCCTTTTTTGCCATCCTCCTTTCAATAATCGTAGGAGCAATGACAGGGGGCTTGCTCGGAAGACATATTGCAAAAATCAAACCTTTGGAGGCCTTAAGATATGAGTAAAGCAGCGATTTTATCAGGCACGGATCTCAGTAAGAGATATGGTGATCTCGAGGTAGTCAGGGGAGTTTCTTTAACCGTAAACGCAGGTGAATTTGTCTGCCTCGTCGGAAAATCGGGCTCTGGCAAGACTACGCTCCTTTCTCTTTTGTCAGGACTGGAAAAACCTACCAAGGGACGAGTGATTCTCAAGGGGAGAGAGATTAACGGGGCATCTGAGGACGAACTAGCTTTGTTCCGGCGAGACAATGTCGGGTTCATTTTTCAGTCCTTCAATCTTATCCCGACCCTCTCGGCATGGGAGAATGTGGCCCTTCCCCTCTTCCCTTTAAAGATGACCAGTGAGGAGCGCCGGCGCCGAGCAACGGAGCTGCTTGACAAGATGGAGCTGGGGCACAGGATTGAGCACCTGCCTTCAGCGCTGTCGGGAGGAGAGAAGCAGCGGGTCGCCATTGCCAGGGCATTGGTCAATAACCCAACAATCATTTTTGCCGACGAACCCACGGGCAACCTTGATTCGGGGACGGGCGAAGCCATCATGGGCATTTTGAATAGATTGCATATCGAAGAAAAAGTAGCCATCCTCATGGTCACCCATGAACTCGAACTTGCTAAGGCGGCCAACCGCCTCATTCGTATGAAAGATGGGGAGGTTGTGTCATGAAAAGGAAGATCTTATCCTGTTTGCTAGCGCTGGTTCTGCTCTCCATTCCTTTTACCGTTTTTGCCGTACAACAGGTCAAGGTTGAAGTCCTTTACATGAACCATGGTCCGCTTCAGCCGACACTAGAGCAGGTGAAGCAAGTTTTTGCAAAGTACCAAGGCAAAATTTCTGTTTCCTGGTACGACTTTGAAAGCGAGGCAGCGGAACAGTTCAAGACCAAAAAGGGAATAACCCAGCATGTTCCCCTGGTCATCTGGCTGGACGGCAAGTCCGCTGTTCGGGTAAATGGCAAGGAGGTAAAATTTGTTGGCTTTCCAACGGGTTCAGGACCGGCCTTTTTCCAAGGAAAATGGACCATGGAAGATCTGCAGCAGGCCCTCGATCAAATAACAAGCAAAAGGTGAGGACATAATGAACTACAGCTACGTATGGAAAGAACTTCGGCATCACCATAACCGCACCCTGGTAAATGTTCTGGGTATCGGGATAGGAATAGCCCTTTTTGTTTCCATTAATGCCGTCTCTGCCGCTTATCAAAAAGCGGCCAGCCTGCCCTTCAAGAACCTTGGTGCCGACATCGTTGTGCAGCGACCGGAAAAACGAGCCGTAGATTCGGGCCGGCCGCCCGAATCCATGCGCGGAATACGCGTGCCCTTTTCTAACCAGATTCTTCCACCTGAGGATATCGAAAAGCTCCATACGATTGAAGGTGTTGATTCGATGGCTTCTTCGCTTCTCCTCTGGGAGTTTGATAAAAGCGGCTTCAGAACGATCATGGGAGTCGATCTTACACAACCAAGCCTGGGGCCGGTCAAGGTCAAGGAGTGGCTTAAGGAAGGGCGTTTCCCCCAAAAGGATGGTGAAGTCGTGCTTGAAAAACATTATGCAAAATTTCATCACACCCAGGTGGGAAACACAGTGGAGATCAATGGCCGCTCATTCAGTGTCGTAGGGCTCCTGGAGATTGAAGAAGGGTCCCAGATTGCATCGGCGAATATCTACCTGCCCCTCCCGGATGCCCAGGGCTTGCTTGGCAGGGAATCGAGCGGTGTCAATGTCGTCTATCTTCGCCTGAAGAACCCATCTCTTCTGAGCCGAGTAAAAGCACGTATTGCCAGACAACTCGATGGGGTATCTGTCACGAGTTCCGATTCATTTCTTGAACTGATGGGCGGAGTCTCGAAGATTTCTGACCAGTTCTCATTGCTTGCATCAATCATCGCCCTTGGAGGCGCCATTTTTCTTATCATCAAGGCCATGCTCTCCAACCTTGTTGAGCGTTCCCGAGAGATTGGTATTCTGAAGGCGGTCGGCTGGACTGAGAAAGATGTTCAAAAACAATTGATGGGGGAAGTTTTTTTACAATCTCTTCTCGGATGCATCTTTGGAATTTTGATGGGTTATTTCTTCTCTTATCTTCTGGGCCTCCTTTCCATCCCTGTATCAACCCCGTGGGAGTTGCATCTTTTGCCTGCCTTCGTCAAAGATACTGCAGCCGCTGCCCAGACCGTCCGGCTCCCCGTGAGCATATCCGCCGGGCTCATTGCAATCTCTCTAGCGCTATCCCTTACTATAGGCGTCCTTGCAAGTTACGTGATGGGGAGAAGGACAACCAAGATGAAGCCTGCCGAGATATTAAGGCGACTGTAACTGGATAATTCCAGCACGGACTCTATGGTTTAATGGCTTTCATGGTGATGATATTTGTCGATCGGGCCACGGACCTTGTACCCCTGTAGTTCATCATACTTTTCAATCTGTCCCCGGGTAAGAACCCGCTTCATTTGCAGATGTGCTAATAAATGGACAAGGCGTAGTCCGCCGCGAAACCGGGCAATCTCCATAACGAGGGTTTTTAATTTGTTCAAATCCACCCCATCCTTCTTCAAGGTATTGTCAAGCTCTTCTTCCTTGCAAAGGATCGCCCTCCCTAAACGAACGGCTTCCTCGTGCATTCTGTGGTAAATCTCTTGAACCTTGCTTCGTTGGGCTTGAGAAAGTTGAAGCTGTGAAGCAAGGTCCAAGACGTGCCTCGGCCCTGGAAAATGATTTAGTTCAGCAGCTCTCGCCATCCCCATTCCCTCACCGAGGGGGAATGGACCTTTGCTAAGTGACCCAAGAGATGTCAGGATGAGTAGGCCCTCGTTTTTAGTAGATCCACTTGCGCTTTACATTTCGGATGCTCAAAGCGAATAAGCCCACGGCGAAGCTGAGAAGGATCACAAAATTGACCATGGTCCCCAGGTGGCCGTTCTGGTTGATGGAGGACTTCAGTATGTCCGCCCCGTAGGTGAGTGGAAGAATATAAGAGAGTGGCCGTAAAAAAAGGGGCAGCGCTTGTACGGGGATAAAAAGGCCGCAGAGAAAAATCATCGGAAAACGAAAAAAATTGGAAAAGGTCTGCGCTTCGAAGACCTCTTTAACCGACACTGCTATAAAAAGACCCAGGAGGGTCGAAGTAACGGAAATCAGGAAGACGGCGCCCAGTACTGGAAGCCAGTGGATGCCAGATAGATTGGTCAAAAAAGATGCGAATAAGACCGGGACGAACGCGTTGAACAGGCCGAAGAGAATGGCTCCGCTCGTTTTGGCCAGCATTAAGAAATTCAGGTCAAGAGGGGCTAAAAGAAGCCTCTCAAAGGAACGGCTTCTTTTCTCGAAAGTAATGGTGACCGCCAGCACCGAGGTCGTTCCAAAAAGAATAGACAGACTCATCACGCCGGGAAGGAGATCTCGAACATTCACAGCCGTCTGAGATCTCAAAAAGAACATGAGCGTCCAGGCGACTGGAAAGACAATACCCCAGCTGATGTTTGGCGGCTTCAGATAGTAATTCCTCATATCTTTCATGAGAATGTTCCAGAACGCTATCCAGGATTTCATTGTTTTCCCTTTACTTCCTTTTCCTGTTTCATCTTCTGAAGCTCAATGCCCGTGATTTTAACGAATACCTCCTCGAGGGAAGGACGCATGATCCGGGCCTCGTAAACCAACAGGTTTTTCTGTTCAAAAAACCTCATCAAAGGCGTTAGATTCAGAGGACGGGAAGACCGGAGGCGAATCATTTGGTTCCCGGGCACTTCCACGACAACATCGGGAAAGTTCTCCTGGAGAGAAGGCTTCAGATTGGAGACCTGGTCCGCAAAGGCTATTTGTACAACGTTTTCTTGCTGGACCTCACGCATCAGTTCGTCAAGATGCCCGATGCGGACAATTTTCCCGCCGACAATAAAAGCAATCCGCTTGCAGAGCCGTTCTGCTTCCTCGATATAGTGGGTTGTGAGAAAGATGGTCGTCCCCTTTTGGTTCAAGTTCTGGATCAACTGGCGTATCTGCCTTGCACTGGCCACATCGATACCGGTCGTCGGTTCGTCAAGGAAGAGAATCTTTGGATCATGAATGATTCCGGCAGCGATCGTCAGCTTCCTTTTCATCCCACGGGAATAGGCCCTGAAAGGTTTGTTCTTAGCCTCGGCCAGCCCAAATTGCTGTAGGAGTTCTTTTGCCCTCTTTTCACGCTCGTCCTTCTGCGTACCGTAAAGGGCCGCGCAGAAAGATAAATTCGCAAATCCGTCGAAGTCCTCATAGAGATTGCTTTCATCAGGGACAATACCCATAATCTGCTGGGCTTTCTTGATATCCCGTGCACAATCAAATCCTGTAATCTTAGCCGAACCCGATGTGAGATGTGCTAGGCCAGTCAGCAGATTGATCGTTGTTGTCTTGCCTGCTCCATTCGGTCCCAGGAAACCGAAAATCTCCCGTTCGTCAACGGAGAATGAGATCCGATCGACGGCCGTCAGATCGCCATATTTTTTGGTCAGTTGGTCAACCTCCAGGATACCCATTTAGTCACCCCGCATTTACTTTACTTCTTTTCCTCCTCGCAGGGATGCTCTTCGTCCCCGTGGCATTCCTTGATCTGCTCAGGAGTGCATTCCTCGGGTTTTCCTTTTAACTTCTCCGGGTACTGACATTTACAGTCGCACATTTTTGTTCCCTCCTTGTGACAATCGATTTTGTCGTTCAGTTTTTTGATGCAGACACCTTCAGGACATGGCAGCAGATTGGTCAACTCCCTTAGCAGTTCGGCCAACTCGTTCAACTTGTTTTTTTCAACCATGTAATGGGTCCAATACCCCCGCTTTTCTCCTTTGACCAATCCAGCTTCTCTTAAAAGCTTTAGATGTTGGGAAGCCGCCGCTTCCGATATTCTCAAATGATGGGCCAGGGCTCCTACACAAAGATCATGGGTCAGGAGAAGCTTTACGAGTTCAAACCGCGTCTCGTCAGATAAAGCTTTTAGAATTTGGACGAATTCTGTCACTGTTATTTCAATATTTGTTTTAGAATATACTTAAATAAACGCTAACCTGCTTAAATGATTTTGTCAAGTCTTTTTTAGACGGTGTCATTTGCAGTTCAAAAGCGCATAGGTTTTAATAGATTCTTGGTACCGTATAGCTTTCGGTAAGCATATCCACCGGGCTAACCGCAGTCTCTCTCGCATTGGCCCTTGTCACAGGCGGCATGGCAAGTTACGTGATGGGGAGAAGGACAGCCAAGATGAAGCCTGCCGATATTTTGAGAAGGCTATAACATAACAGGGGACGAAACGATCATGCGCAACGGAATTAACATTCGAGCGAACATTTTTTTGAAGATATGCTTTGATTAGCATGTAGGCCGCAGGATCTTGGGGCGGCCATGTCGTCTAACGTTCAAGGTCAAAAGAAGTGCGATAGCATTTGGATGTACTAATCTTTTAGCCTGTTGTCGTCAGCAGTTGCGGACACGCCTTTTCCTATAGGCATTTTGAAGGTTTGACTCTTGTATTCTTTGCTTCTTCTCAATACGTAAGCCCAGGACCTTTCTATTTCCCTTCACCGATGGCGCACTGACGAAGTTACCCCTTCCCCGGCGCCAGCCGGAGGTCGGCATGCATTTTTGCTCGACCAGCACAGAGAGCCTACGTTATCCATGCGGCCTGTCAAAGGGCGCGACACAGAGCAATCTGGACGGGACACCCCTCCCCCACAGGAGCGGAGTCGCCACTGCCAAGCGAGGTGATGGCCGCAGGACTACCTCAACACGTCCTTCAATCCGATTGATCCAATATAGAGCGCTCCTACTCCGGACAGATGATACGCTACCCGAAGAACTTCGGCGATCTCTTCGGTCGTGGCCCCTTCCTGCATCGCTGCAACTGCTAATGAGCGCACCCCATTTTCTGCACCATGAGCGGCGTCAAACGCCATCGCGATAAGGAGTTTTATTTTCCGAGGGATGGAGCCACTGCCATAGATGAATGCATCGAGTTCTTCCAGGCGTTTCATCATTGCTGGATCAATCTTATTAAGGGTGCTTAAAGGATCTTCTGCCATCTTTCTCCTCCTCCTGCAGAGGGTATCCGCAAAAAACTATTTCAGGACCGCCGCGTTCGCCCAACGTATCGGGCACAGGCGAAGTCCCCTGGGGGGATGTATGAGCTTTCCGTATCGTGCATACCCCCTCCCGTTCGTTTCTCCACCATTGGAAAAAGCACAACCTCTCCTTATTACCTCCCATAGACCACCTCTTTGTCAAGCCTCTTTTGAAAATAGAGAGGCCGTACACAGCGCATTCCGGCTAATCCCTGCCTTTGTGCCCAGGAGCCCTGATCGTTGACAAAGGGTAGGGGGCGTGCTATCTAGAAGCCATGCAGAAGATAGGGATTATCGCCAAGGGGAACAAGCCCGAGGCCGTCCAGGTGGTCAAAGAGCTGGTGGGCTGGCTCACGGACCGCACGGTGGAGTGTTTTATCGAACCCGAGATGGCAAAAGCCGTTCCCCATCCTTCTCTGGACAAAAAAGAGATGCCCGGCGCCGTGGACATGGTGGTAATCCTGGGCGGAGACGGGACCCTCCTGGCCGCGGCCCGAGCCCTGCAACAGAAGCGCGTCCCCCTCCTCGGGGTGAACCTGGGGGGGCTGGGGTTCCTGACGGAGATCACCCTGGCAGAGCTCTACCCCATGCTGGAACAAATCCTGCGAGGTGATTATAAGACCGATGAACGGATGCTCCTTGAAGTCCGGATCTGGCGCAAGAAAAAGGTGATTGACGAATTCACCGTCCTCAACGACGTTGTCATCAATAAGGGTGCCCTGGCACGCATCATCGAATTGGAGACCAGCGTCGATGACGCCTATCTGACCACCTTTCGGGCCGACGGTCTGGTCATTGCTACCCCTACGGGATCTACCGGGTATTCATTGTCTGCCGGTGGTCCTATCGTCTATCCCTCCCTCCAATCCATCATCATCACCCCCATCTGCCCTCATAACCTGACCAACAGGCCCATCATCGTCCCAAAAGAGGCCGTTATCGGTGTAACCCTTCGCTCCGGCGACGCGGAGGTCTTCCTCACCCTGGATGGACAGGTGGGGTTCAAGATGGAGCTTCAAGACAGGATGGAGGTCAAAAAGGGGGAGGGGGCTATCAGCCTTATCAAGTCACCCTCGAAGGGTTATTTTGAGGTCCTGCGAGCCAAATTGATGTGGGGGGCGGATATCGTATCCAGGCATTAAAGGGGGGTTACAATGTTGGTGGAATTGCACATCGAAAATCTCGCGATAATCGATCAACTGCGGGTCGATTTCAACGAAGGCCTCAACGTCCTCACCGGGGAGACCGGGGCGGGGAAGTCCATCATCCTCAACGCCCTCAACCTCATCTTGGGAGATCGGATCAAGGACGACATCATCAGGTCTCACGAAGAAGAGGGCGTAGTGGAGGCCTTCTTTGACATCTCCGCCAAGCCCATGGTCCGTCAATGGCTGGGGGAAAAGGGGATTGAGGCCGAGGATACGCTCGTGATAAAGCGGGTGGTATCCAGGAAGGACAAAAGCAAGATCTACATCAACGGCAACCTCGCGACCCTCCAGATGGCCTCCCTCATCGGGGAGGAGCTGTTGAACATATACGGACAGCATCAACACCAGGTCTTGAGAAAGGTGGAGAACCACTTAGAGATCCTGGATGAGTTCGGGGAACTCCTCCCGCTGAAAACCGAGTACCAGGAGGCCTACAAAGGGCAGCGGGGGTTAGAAAGACGCCTCCAAGGGCTCAAGGATGAAAAGGAGCGGGGGGAGCGTGAGCGTGATTTGTGGGCCTTTCAGCTCAAGGAGATCGAGGCCGCTCATTTGATTCCGGGAGAAGAGGAAGAGCTGAAGCAGGAGCGCCATCTCCTGAAAAACGCCCAACGGCTGACACAGCTCGCCGGTTCGAGCGAGCGCCTGCTGTATTCCGAGGCTGGATCAGTCATTGAAACATTGGGTACGGTCGAGCGGGATATCGAGGCCCTCGCTGAATTGGACCCCTCTTGTTCTTCCCTCAAAGAGGCCGTCTCCTCAGCCCTGCTGCTGGTGGAAGAGGCGTCAGGGGAACTCAAGGGGTATCTTGCTCAGATCGATATGGACCCGAACCGCCTGGAAGAGATAGAAGCGAGGTTCGACGAGCTCCAAAGGCTCAAGAGGAAGTATAAGGCCTCCACGGTCGAGGAAATTCTTGCCTACAGGGAGCAGATTGAACGCGGCGTTCAGGGGACCGCCGATCTGGAGGCGGAGATAGCGCAATTGCAGAAAAAAAAGAAAGAAGGTGAAGGCAAGGTCCGCGAATTGGCCGGGAGGCTTTCGCAAAGACGCAGGGAGACGGCGCAGGTGCTCAAACAGGAGATCGAGGCGGAACTGGCCACCCTGGCGATGGAGCGGACCACCTTCGAGACCCAGTTGACGGAGTTGTCTCCCGGTGGCGATGTGGTGCTGGCCGAAGACCGAGTGATCGGACCAAAGGGAGCGGAGGAGGTGGAGTTTCTCATCTCCCCCAACATCGGCGAAGAGCCGAGGCCCCTATCCAAGATCGCCTCCGGTGGGGAGCTCTCACGCATCATGCTGGCCATCAAGAAGATCCTGACCAAGGGGGAGGTGGACCAAACCTTGATCTTCGATGAGGTAGATGCAGGCATCGGGGGTCAGACGGCGGAGGTAGTGGGGCACAAGCTGCGGGATCTGGCCCGCTATCATCAAATCCTCTGCGTAACCCACCTCCCCCAGATAGCCGCCTTTGGACAGACCCATTACCAGGTGTCCAAGCGGGAGGACCAGGGACGGACCATGACCTCTGTGGAGAAGCTCCACGGCGATCTGGTGGTGGATGAGATCGCCAGGATGCTGGGCGGTACGGGGATCAGCGCAGCGACCAAGACCCACGCCCTTGAGATGTTGCAAAGAGCTCGGGGGGAAGAACGGTGATCCGTCGGGCCACGATTGCCGATGTTGTGCAAATCCAGCACTTGATAAACCAATGTGCCGACCAAGGAAGGCTCCTGCCCCGCTCACTGAGTGAGATCTACGATAACCTGCGCGATTTCTCTGTCTATGAAGGTCCGAACCAGCAGATAGGTGGTGTGTGCGCCCTGCATATCTGCTGGGAGGATCTGGCGGAGATTCGGTCCCTTGCCGTGGCTACACAAGAGCGGAAAAAAGGTATCGGGATGAAGTTGGTCGAGGCATGCCTGGAGGAGGCACGGCAGTTGAGGGTCAAACAGGTCTTCCTCCTCACCTATATACCCCCCTATTTCGA
>CAZFIR010000145.1:0-6858 GCA_964519535.1 uncultured Thermodesulfobacteriota bacterium
TGCTTTCTCACAAGAACATATGTACCCATGCCCTCGCGGCCATTGCGGAACTGAAACTTGATGATCGTGACACCTGGATCCATGTGGCCCCCCTCTTTCATCTGGCGGACGCCTGGGCCACCTTTGCCATTACCTGGGTGGGGGGAAGGCATGTGACGGCGGGGGATTTTGATCCTCCTCTCATCCTCTCCACCATGGCCCGAGAAGGGGTCACCATCACCAACATGATTCCGACGATGCTCAATGAGCTGGTCAACACGCAGGGTGCGGAGACCCATGATTTTTCTCCTCTGAGGGTTGTCTTGAGCGGGGGCGCACCCATCGCACCCGAGGTGACAAGACGGATCATGCAGACCTTTAAGTGCGATTACATTCAGACCTACGGCATGACCGAGACCAGCCCCTATCTGACCGTTTCCATACTCAAAGAGCATCTGACCCATCTTCCTGCTGAGGAACAGTTTGTCTTCAAGGCCAAAACAGGACGCCCGTTCATGGGGGTTCTTCTCAAGGTGATCAGGGAAGACGGGACGGATGTAAGGCCAGACAATGAAGAAGTGGGAGAGATTATTGTCAAGGGCGATAGTGTGACCAAGGGGTATTGGAACCAGCCCGAAGAGACTGAGAAGGCCATCAAAGATGGTTGGCTCTATACCGGTGATTTGGCGGTGATGGATGAGGAAGGATATGTGACTATCGTGGACAGGAAGAAAGACATAATCCTCACCGGCGGGGAAAATGTCTATTCCACGGAGGTGGAAAACGCGCTCTATATGCACCCGGCTATCTTGGAGGCGGCGGTTGTCGGGGTCCCTGACAAGACGTGGGGGGAGATGGTGAAGGCCTTCGTTGTCTTGAAGGACGGGATGGCGGCCACCGAAGGAGAGATCATCGACTTTTGCAAAGGAAAGCTGGCGCGGTACAAGGCCCCCAAGTCGGTGGAGTTTTACCCTGCACTGCCTAAGACAGGGTCAGGCAAGATCGCCAAAAGGGAGTTACGCAAAAAATACTGGAGTAACGATTGATAACAGACGGGTCCAATCCGCTCCTCCTTTGCTCATGCCGTAAGTGCACAACCCGATCCAAAAAAAGGAGGCCGATGACATAATGGGATTACACAGGATTGAAGGCCAACACCGTTGATCAGCACCCTCCCCTCTTGCCCTAATCTCCTTGAGCCTCAACAACAAGAATTACACGATTGTAATCGGTTGCTTTTCATGCAATGATGGTATTGATACCAATGCCGCATCGTACAAGCGGCCGCTTTTTTATATAAAAAAACCGGCAACGGCGTCACAAAGGAGAAGCCTACCATGAAAGTCATCGCCTTCAACGGCAGCGCCCGCAAAGACGGCAACACCGCCCTGCTTGTCACGTATGTCTTTGACGAATTAAAGGCCGAGGGGATCGAAACCGAGTTGGTGCAGCTCGCCGGCAAGCCGATACAAGGGTGCAAGGCCTGCTATACGTGTTTTGAAAAGAAAGATCAGCGCTGCATTCAAAAAAACGATTTCGTGAACGAATGCATCGAAAAAATGATCGAGGCGGACGGTATTATTCTGGCCTCACCAACCTACTTTGCCGATATCTCTTCTGAACTGAAGGCGCTGATCGACCGCGCAGGCATGGTAGCAAAAGCCAACGATGACCTCTTTAAACGTAAGATCGGCGCAGCAATAGTCGCCGTTCGCCGGGCGGGAAGCATCCACGCCTTTGACTCCATCAATCATTTCTTTTTTATCAGCCAAATGATTGTCCCCGGGTCCAACTATTGGAACATGGGCTTTGGCCGGGACAAGGGCGAGGTGCAAAAGGACGAGGAGGGCGTGCAGATCATGAAGACCCTCGGGAAAAATATGGCCTGGCTGCTCAAGAGGATACAGGGTTGAGCTGAGGATCTGAAGAAACACAGAATATCCCCATGAACAGGAGACAATTTCTAAAAAGGGCGCTGTGGGGTGGTGCTGCCACCGCTTTGGTGGGAACGTATCCGCTCTTCATAGAGCGATACATCATCAGGACGAACCACTACACCATACCGGTGCCCAATCTTCCTCACGAATTCGATGGTCTGCGAATTATCCATCTCACCGACCTGCACTACGGCCCCTTGATGCCCTTGGAGATCCTCGGCAAAGTCATACAAAAGACGAATGAGCTGGAAAAAGATATTGTGGTATGTACGGGTGACTATGTGCGGGGAGCTGCCGCTGCCCGTAGGATTGACGGGATCTGGTCTGTGATGGCAGCGCTCCGTGCCCCAGAGGGTGTCTATACCGTTCTCGGAAACCACGATCACTGGGCAGGTACCGAACAGTCGATAAACAGGTTGAACTCGAGCGGGCATATTAATCTGCGGCACAAAGCAGTTCCCCTCACACGCAATGGCACATCACTGTGGCTTTGCGGAGCGGGTGATCTGTGGGAAGACCACGTGAACCTTGACCAGGTGCTCAAAGACGTCCCGGATAATGCATGCAGGATTGTCCTGGCCCACAACCCTGACACCGCCGATACTGATTACACGGCCAGGATTGATCTGATGATCTCAGGGCACACGCACGGCGGCCAGGTAAAGATACCGTTCATCGGTACCCCTCTGCTGCCGGTAAAAAACAAAGCGTATTCGAGCGGGTTGGTCAAATCACGCAAGACGGATGTCTTCATTTCGCGGGGCATCGGGTGGGCAACTATACCTGTGCGCTTCAACTGTTTCCCCGAGATCGCAATCTTGACCCTTGTCAGAAGCGAAGAACAGTCCAGATCTACAACCTAATGAGTCGCTTGAGAGATGGGGACAATCGGAATATGCGGTTTTAATTGACATGTTGACAATAAAAAAGAACGACTGACTAAGATTTTATATTCTTTGCAAGGTATTCTGAGAAATTTCCACAAAAATAGGATGTGTGTGTCTTATACTTGACACAAAGCCACTTCTTCTTTATAATCTAACGGAAAAAGGATATGCAAGCCTAATGGAGAAGACGGTAGGGGGAAATTTCGTAGAGATCCTCAAAAAGGCCCAAGTTGAGATGAAGGAGGGAAAGATAGAGTTTCTCGGGCCCACGGAGGGGTCCGTGAGCGTGATCTTTGCAGAAGGGGATATACTCCATGTGGACTCAACCTGGAGCACGGGCACTGACGAACTGCAAAGGATCTACGAATGGCAAACGGGAACGTGTGTTATCAGTGCCCTGACCCCTGAAGAAAAAAAGACCCTCGAAACAAAATGGCAAAGTTCCGAGACGCGCGATGCAGTCAAGAGGGAAACGAGGGGCGCGTTCTCGTTGGAGCATCCGGTAGCGGTGGAACCCTTGCTCCAGGACTTCAAAAGAAAATCTCTCGATCTCGATGCCTTCCTTGCTGAAATCAAAAAGAACCAGTACTCAGGCGATGCTAGGATCACCACGCCGCACGACCATAAGCACATACTCTTTTACCAAGGTCTCCCCCTTTTCTCGACGGACCGCGTGAGCATTACGGTGCGGGAAGCTCATGAAATAATGAATACCGACGATTCAACGTTGAACTTCTATCTCCTCAGTGACGAACTGGCACACGCGTACGCTTCTGTCCTACAGGGAGAGCGGGTGTGGGAAGGTCTTTCCGTCACCATGCTCCATCTCGACAAGATGCTGAACAAACTTATGGAGAAGAACCCCACCGGGCACCTCTGCATCCTCAAAGAAAATGGAGATCGACACTACTGCTTTTTTTTTCAGGGCACCCCCCTCGGTATTTATGAAATCGATAAGCACTGGAAGCCAGTGGACATCACGACAGTGTGGGAAGACGCGAAGCAGGTGGACTATTATCTGTCCGCAGAGATGGAGTCTTTTTTATCCAAGGCCGAAGAAATACATACGTCGGCTGACTTCACGAAGTTCATCGCTCTGTGGAACGATCTGTTAGAAGTAATAGCCAAAAAGCTGGGCAAGAAACCCGTGGAGAAATCCCTCGAAAAAAAGTTCGGAGGTACGAATATGTATGCCCTGGAGGGTATCAGACTGCAACTGGCTGACGAGGCACCTGAGAGCGGGTTCAATGCCCTGGAAACCTTCAAGCTCACTGTCCCGGGTTTCCTGAAAGAGATGGAAAGCATTGTCGGCAGCTCCTGGCTCAACGACCAGCTTCAAAACTTCCAAGACAGGAATGATGACATCATTTCACGGTTATCTCTAACCGAGGTGTTCTCACAGAAAGGAGGCTAACATGAAGGCGGTACGGATTTTCATAGGAATCGTAATGGGACTCTCTTTTGTGGGGAGCCTGTTGTTGCTGGCTCTCGCCGATCCTACCTGGAAATGGGGCGCGGGAATCACCGCGCTGTGCTTCGGTGTGGCAGCGCTGGGAAAGGCCTTTTATCTGAAACTGAACACCCTCAGGGGTAAATTCCACGTGATACTCGGCGCAGGTGCGGTGGTCTTCGGCCTTGCCATAATCGTCGGCCTGGTATCAAAGACCCCTGAACACATTTTCGGCGTGCACTACCTGGCGCGGTTCATATTCATGCTGTCCGTGTTTATGATGTTCATCGGCCTCATGAAACAGGGATACACCCTTTCTGTAGGAGACTGGGTCCAGGTGCTCGTGGTCTTCGTCATATTGGCTGGAATCGGCCTCTGGCTTTTTCACAACCTCTACGCCGGCGCAACGGTGCTGATGATCATCCTGGTCTACATGTCCCTCTTTATTATGCTTGAGACTCTGGCTGTCGTGAGGGTATATCTGGGGAGTGACCTCGGATGGCGCTGGACGGCAGGGGCGTTGAGCGTCATGTGCATCACGGTAGGTGACATGGGCATGGCCTACAGCGCCACCTCGGGTCTCGCTTCCTGGGAGATTGTTCAATACCTGGGTTGGAGCATCTTGGGCGTCATCATGTGTATCATCAGCCTTATGTGGGATTAGCGTGTAGGAGGGGACATCACACACATCTCACGTGAAAACAACACTGTGATCAGGACTTCAGTTCGGCGATCATCCACACAACCACATGCCCCCAACCACCGCAACTCGGGCCCGTATCAAAACATCCCGTCGTGTTGAACATCACGTCATTGGGGTCCCGCCCGTTCATGAGATTTTCAAAGAAGGCATTGATCAAGACAGTGAGATTAGGCATCAAAAAAGCGTAGATGCGATCAGGATTTTTCTTGGTCAGGAGATTACCCGCATTGTCGAACACGAGTTTTTGGCCGACACGATGCCCTGAGTTACATCCTTTGGACTCGATCACCTCAGCAACCAAGCGGTACTTGGACGCCTCGATGGCGTTTTGAAACAGTCGTTGGAACTTGGGGTTGTTTTCGATACGTGACCACTCCTGATCATTCAGCTTTAATCTTCTGTGAATTATTTTGGCAATCTGATCCTTATCCATATCCCCCTCCTGCAAATGAGCATTTTTAATAAAGGGAGCAGCAATACTACTATATTTAGAAAGGAGTGCAAAGCCCTCAATATTGCATTGAAGACGTCTTGTTTGGCATGTAAGTCGTACCTCTTTAAAAAGAAAAATAAGATGCTCCCTCACCTGATCCATTAATCATTTTGCAATAATGTCACCGCATGTCGATTTATATGATTTTCCCCATTGCCTGCTGATAAGGAATATGTTACTTTCTGCGTCGGGTAAGAAAAAAAAGAAAAATTGTTGATCGCAATGGACAGGAGCAATACGCGTACGCCGACCGTACGATGTAAGCGTTACATCGTAATGCTGATGACCGACTTTGACGAGAAACAGGAAGATTGAAGGAGGGTAGTATGGGCTTTGAGATTAGCGAAGAAATCAGCAGTCGAACGACGCGTTGCCCTTTCGACTTCAAGTGCTTGGAAGTTGGGGAAATCCAGGTCTGCCCAGTCGATCGATACCTCAAGGGGAACGGCCTTTTCCTTCGGGAAAACAAGCGAGACCATTGTCCTTACCTGATGACGTTCGGACAAAAGTACATATGCAACTGTCCAACGCATGTGGACTTGCACCAGCAATACAACGTATAGTTGATGGAACAGGTAACAGCTTAGCCAAGGAGCCGACGGCGCGTCCCGCACCGGGTATAAATCGCACGTGCTCGTTATCAAGAACACACGGGATCTGTCGCATAACAACTGCGCCTTGTTCTAACGCGGCTTAGCGCGTACCGTATACCCTTACTTCTCATGCCCCAAAGAGGTATCATCGTACATGATCCATAATAGGGCAATAACAAGGAGCACCCTGTCTGCATTATGGCGGAGTGATGACGTTCCTGTCCTTGCCACCAGGGGAAAGAAGTACGCCATCATCAGCGATATACACCTTGGGAACGGAGGGGGTGCGGACGACTTTCGGCACAATACAAAGACCCTCACAACTGCCTTACGGCATTACGATAAAAGCGGCTATAACCTCATCTTATTGGGAGATGTAGAAGAATTCTGGCAATTTGACCTGCAAGAAATAGTCAATCAATATACAAGGACCGTTTATAAAGCAATCAGGGCCTTCGGTGATGAACGGGTATATCGTGTATTCGGAAACCATGACCTGGAATGGCGGTCTCTTCCCGACCCCATCAGAAAAAATCCTGCTCGATACGGCGCTGCCACGGAAGCCATAAAAATGAAAGACAAGGAAGGCAGAATCCGGATACTCCTGGTACACGGGCATCAGGGAGATACGGGGGTTGACAGGCATATATGGCGCAGCCGTTTTTTAGGGCGATTATATAGAAAGATAGAGCCGTACTATAAACTCGACCGTCCGACGTCAGCTACACAATCTCAAATAACGAAAAACTATGAGCGGATCATGTACACGTGGGCAAAGAGTGCAAAAACAATCCTTATCTGCGGCCACTCCCACCG
>CAZFIR010000146.1:0-3254 GCA_964519535.1 uncultured Thermodesulfobacteriota bacterium
GCCGTCAGACCAACCTCTGCCCTTCCCCTTATCAGCCCTATTAGGCTGTCCGAAGCTCTTTGACAAAGCTTCCTGAATGGAAGTTGTATCCGCCCCATCCATCTCAAGGATAACCCCTGAGAATTTTTCTGCTATAAAAACATACGTTGCCTTCATCAATAATCCCAGGAATTGTTCCTTGCCTTCTCCTGTGACCGCCCATGCGGTTTGATCAGGCAGTGTGGCCTTGGGAAACCTGGCCATAAAATCCGCAGGGGTTGCTCCCCATCGCAAGCCATTCCAGCCTTCCTTGATGGAACCTAAAGGGCTGTCCCCAGCATAACTAGCAGAAACAATAACCAGGAAAACAGCAACGGTAAAAAAAACTGGAAAACCCTTTCTCTTCATATCTTTCTCCCTTCTCATTATGTAAGGCGTATTAGAAACGCGTCTTTCACGCAATGTCGAAGAATATCTAGCTTATCACTGCAATACAGAACATCATTGGACACTGTGACCTCCAGCACAGTTAAGAAGAGATATCGATAATTCTATCATAATGATTCCTTTTTAGGCAACTGTTGCCTTCTCATTGCCTATCCCATAATCATCTGATCCCGGATCTCCACAGCATTGGTGCGGCAGAGGGCTTCGATGTGCTGGTACTCGGGGTTGGGCTCTCTCCCCAAATACTCTTCCAACTGCTCGATGAGCCTCTGGGTGAAGCGCTTTTCTGATTCCCTCTTTCTTCCCCATGGAATTCCTATGTCATCCCCTTGTAGGTCGAATAGGCTTCCATGAAACTGGGAAATCCTGCTGTCTGGATGATGAGCAGTAGCGCGTGCTTGATCTCGTCCTCTGTCGCTCCTGCCTTTCGCGCCTTGGCAATATGTGTCTCCAGGGCTAACGAGTGCCTGCTCGCACCTGACACAGCCACCTTGATAAGCCAGCGGACCTTTTCCAACAGCGGCCCCCCCTCTTCGTGAATCTTCTTTCCCAGGGTCTCATGTCCTTGGTAGATCTCAGGAAAATCCTTCTTAAAAACCGTAAAGATTTTGTGCAGATCTTCCATGGCTGCCTCCTTTTTTGTATAAAGAACGGATGAAGGAATCATATTATTCTACAAGGGGAGCGTCAAGACCTTGTAGACAACAAAAAGGCCCCTGATGGGGCTGGGCCTAAATTTTCTTACTATGACGGGCCGGATTTGAATTATGATATTTCCAGCCTCCGCTTCCTTCTATTATTTCCTTTTCCTTACTCTACCTTTTTTCTTTGCTCGCCGTGCCTCTGCGCGTGCCCTATCCTGAAAGGTTGCAGTTGGATCAGGGGATATTCCTCGCTTGGGCATGACGGGGGCCTTGCCGGACCTTCCTTTAGATGTTAATAAAAAAATCAGCACAAGCACGGGTATACACAACCACACCCATAGCTTATTATTCCCTGTAAAAAACCAAACCAACGAGATTACCGAGAAGGCAAACGACCTGAAAAGATAGGGAACTTTTCGATTCAGATCAAGACCAAAGTCATCCCGGCGTCCGTAGGCTAGTGAGTCAAGGGTGGTAGTCAGTTGCCAAGCCTTCCAGGATGCCAGTAGGTAAACTATAGCATAGCACAATGCCCACGATTGGGGTCGGCTGAAGAAGAATACCGCAGCGATGCCTATGGCAGCTATGGCAAAATCTACGAAGTACTGACCGAAGGATCTACTCGGGGCGTAGTAACTGACCAAGATAGCGTAGTTCCGCCAGAAGCGGACCATCAGCATAAACGTACAGACGTTTAAGACATAGAAATACTGTGCCCCGCTGCCATGTATGATAGTCTGGTAGATGCCCAGCCCGAGTGCAACTCCGTTGGTAACGCTGGCGAAGGTCAGTGCTGTTGCTCGTAGGTGTTGAAACAACTCACCATCCGCTTGGCTGTCACCACTCATTCCCCGATCCTTTTCTTCTGAGGTAGGTATCCTAGTCGACTTCATATGCCCACTCATTTAAGGGAAACTCCCTCACCTATGCCCCCATTTTCCCCTTTTATCAACCCGAGTCAACCCCTTTGTGTCTTGACATCGGTGCAAAGAGCTACCCTCTTACATTACCCCTCCAAGTGCAATAACATGAACTCATTTATCTCATAATCATCCGATCCAATATCTCTCCTGCATTGGTGCGGCAGGCATCCTCTATTTCCTTGTATTCAGGATTGGGTTCGCTCCCCAAGTATTCCTCCAATTGCTCAATGAGGCGCTGGGTGAAGCGCTTTTCTGATTCCCCATCCAACGCCTTCTCGCCGGCCAGGCGGCTGGAGCCCTGGACATCGTAGGCCCCGGCCTTGATATTGCGGCTTCCGGTAGCATTCAGGAGCCTTCCTAATGGTGTCGCAGCGGGAGGAATTCCCAATGAATTCAACAGCATACAGCGTCGCGTCACCTCGTGCAGAGAACTCTCAACGCCCCAGGCCACATCCGTGACATAAGAACAGATGATCATCCCCCCTGGGGGTATGCAATTCCCAAGCATCCCAAAGAGCCCTGCAGCCAGATCGTCCTGCTTATTGAGAACCCCGGCATCGCCGCTATCGAAAGCGAACAAATCGAGAAAGTAGATGTCGAGCCAGCTGAATATCTTGCTGCTGGGGTTTCCCTTGCTGTAGATGCCGGTGACCAGGGGATCGCAACTGCGCTGGCCCTTGTCGTCTTTCAGAAAAATATCGAGGTCAAAGTGCCCGATCCTGCGCCTGGGCTGGTATTGAATCTGGAGGGTAAAAGGTCCCAGGGAACAATTTTGCAGGCCTGTGAGTTGCGGAGCCTCTTGCATGCCTCAACCCTCACACGTATCCTCCCTCTCTGTCAACCTCTTTGGGGTGGACATTTGGCATGAGTTATTGTAAGTTACTTCTATCGGGATGTGGCTCAGTCTGGTAGAGCACCGCGTTCGGGACGCGGGGGTCGCTGGTTCAAATCCAGTCATCCCGACCATTGTTTAACCCCACAACGGTGCATTCGTGATTCTCAACATTTTCCTCGTGATCTTCGCCTATCTCCTGGGCTCCGTACCCACGGGCCTGCTCCTCTCCAAGGCCTTGGCCGGAATCGACCCGCGTCAAAAGGGCAGCCGCAACATCGGCGCCACCAATGTCATGCGCACCGCAGGCAAGGTCCTCGGTGCCGTCACCCTGCTCGGCGACGTGCTCAAGGGCCTGATCCCCGTCGTCATCGCCCTGTGGCTGGGACGAGAACAGGCGTGGGTCGCCGCCGTGGGCCTGGCCGCCTT
>CAZFIR010000147.1:0-3638 GCA_964519535.1 uncultured Thermodesulfobacteriota bacterium
TGGTCAGGGCGGTAAAGCTCACCGTCCCGAACTTGCTGAACCTGGTATCCTCTTCTGGCTTTGCCATGGTTACCTCCCTAAGATAGTCACGTTGCCGTACAGACCAACACCGCCGATATTGTGAATCAGGCCGACCTCGGGATCTTTGACCTGCATCGGCCCTGCCTCTCCTCTCAACTGCAAGACGATTGTCCTCATCTGGGACCCACCGGTCGCACCAATGGGGTGTCCCTTGGAGAGCAGCCCGCCGTCGACATTGACCGGGATGCCCCCTTCTTTATAGGTCTCTTTTGCCCGGATCAGCTCTTTTCCTTCGCCGTTCTTGGCAAAGCCGAGGTTCTCGTAGGCCATGATCTCGGCGATGGTGAAGCAGTCGTGCACCTCGGCGATATCGATATCCTTGGGACCGACTCCTGCCATCTCGTAGGCCTTCTTGCCGGCCTCGATACCGGCCCGCAGGCCGCGGGTGAGATCGGGCCTTCCCGCCATGTTGACCGCTTCCGACGCGGCGCCAAGCCCCAAGATCCACACCGGCTTTTCACACACGGCCTTGGCCCGCTCTTCGCTTGCCACGATGATGCACGAGGAACCGTCGGCATTGGCGCAGCAGTCACCCACGCGAAGCGGTGAGGCGACCGGACCCGCCATCCGGTTGTCCGGATCAGGGACGAAGTCCTCCAACGCAACCGGTTTTCGGTAGACTGCCTTCTCATTTATCTGGCCGTAGGTTGCCGCCTTGACCCTGACCTTGGCCAGGTCATCAAGGGTCAGCCCATGGGCACCCATATAGGCCCGGGCATACATGGCGTAATACGCAGGCATCATGGTCCCGAAGGGAGACTCCCACTGGATATCGGCACCGCGACCCATCCGTTCCTGGACCTCCATGGAAGAGATCTCAGACATCTTCTGAAAACCGACAACTGCAACTGTATCATAAAGACCGGCCTTGATCATTGAATAGGCCATCAGCACACCCGTGCTGCTGGATGAGCAAACGGTCTCGATGTAGCAGGTGGGCTGGGGGATAAGGCCGAGGTACTCGGCAACGACCCCTGCCGGTGACCGCTGACGATCATACTCCGGGGCAGAGGCGATAATGGAGGCATCGATATCTTTGACCTCGAGCTTGGCACCCTGCATCGCCTCTTTGAATCCTTCGTAGGCCAGCTCCCGGATTGAGCCGGGATAGCCGCGAACAAAGGCACTCTGCCCTACTCCGATAATGGCAACTTTATCACTCATATATGCACCCCCTTATTCGTTTTTTCATTATGATATTGTGACAAGCTGTTGAAAAACGCTCATCTGCTGCGTTTCTCTCATCCTTCATCGTTGCGACGTACGTCCAAGCACGCCTCACTCCTCAGGATTTCGAGGGCCTTGCATCTAGGCATTTTTGAGCAGCCTGCGAAAGCACTTTTCCAAAAACTCATGAACAAAAGCAACAGTTTGTACCTTAAATCACAATATAAGGCTTGTCAAGCTAAAATTGGGCCAGCGTCAGGTATGCGTTCTTACTTCGGCTTCCCATAAAGGGCGTCGAGCGGGCTTTGAAGCATGCCTTCATGTTGTTATAGTATAACCTCACCAGCTTGATTTTTAAAGGATTTTTTCTTCTCACTAGGCTTAACATGTGGTATACATATTCATGTCAAAAGCAAACAGGAAATTCGTATATTAATTGTTAGATTTGTCATGAAAAGAAAAATGGACCTGCATGAAAAGCTTACGGATACTTATTTAAAATCGTTAGGTTTCAAAGATGTCTTATTTGAGCCGGAGGGTAAAAGCAAGCTCCCTGATTTTCGAATAGAAGGCAATATTGCGGTCGAAGTCCGGCGATTGAATCAGAATTATTTCACTAAAGATAAAGTGCGAGGTTTGGAAGAAAGCAGGATACCCTTATTTCGCCTAATTGAATCATCTCTGAGGCAATTAGACTCGCAATATAGCGGGCATAGCTATTGGATATCCGTTAGATTTCATCGCCCAATCGGAAAAGCTAATACAAACAAAAAAGTGATCATAAAAGCACTGACTGATTTTTTAAAAAAACCTATTTCGCTTCCTTGTGATATCAAGGCGACAGACAGTATTTCATTCCACGTCTTTGCAAGCCAAGCAACAGATGGTAAGGTTTTTCGATTTGCAGGAGGAGCAGACAGGGAAAGCGGAGGATGGGTGTTGTCTGAGTTTAAAAAGAACTTCGACCATTGTATTAAAGCAAAAACGGAAAAGATCAAGGATCACCATAAAAAATACTCTTCATTGTGGCTTGTTTTAGTGGACCAGATTGCTCATGGCCTTACTGAGGATGAAAAAAACGAAGTGAAATCGATGGTCAGTGTTAATTCTTCTTGGGATAAAGTGATTATTTTGGACAGTCTTAATGGTAATAACCTACTGGAAATCTAACCTTTTAATGCAGCAGATAGTCAGGGCTGGGCGGTCGTGCCATGCTGAAAATCTTTTTTGCCCTGCCTACTGCTGAGTATCGCGTTGGGTCTCAGAATACAATGTGTCATCTATCTACTGATTCTTTAAGAACCTTAAAAGAAGAAAGCAGGGATGGTGCTCGTATGATAAATTTTCAAAAAATCAAAAATGACGATCATAATCCGAGACCTAGCCCGAAGGTATGCGGCTAAACCTTTTTCCTGAGCAATAACGAGCCAAAGGCCCCTAGACAGGAAATAACAGCGCAAAGCATAAAGGCATAGGTGAAACTGCCAGTTGCGTCTTTGATAAGACCGGCAACACCAGGACCGCACGCCTGACCGACACCAAAAAAGAGTGTGATAAATCCGAGTCCTGCGGACGCCAACCTCCCACCCATCGCATCACCTGCAGCAGCAGCCATAATCACCGGTATAGCAGATACGGTGATCCCGAATATGATGCATGATAGATACAAGCCCGTTGGCTCTTGCCAGAAAGCAAAGATAAAGTATGACAAGGCAAGGGTCATGTAGGCTAGCATAGAGCCATACCGTCTACCCAAGACGTCAGATATGCCGCCCCATAGCACCCCGCTCAGGATACTGAAGAAACCAAGGACAGCGAATATTCCCCCTGCCGACGTGGCGGAAAGACCGATCTCTCCCGTCAGGTAGGCGATAAAAAAGGTGAGGTAGACAATATACGAAAACCCAAACAAAAAATAGACAGCGCCAAGCTTCCATATCTCCTTTTCTTTCATCACGTCCCGCCACGCTGAAAGCAAAAGGACCTTTGACCTATCAATGGGGTTATCCTCTTGTTTATCGTTCCCTCCATACATGGAGAGACCCTTTTCCCTCGGGTTGTCCCTCTCCAGAACATACGCGATAAAAGAGCCGATAAATACCAAGACGCCCATTGCGTACCACGCGTACCGCCAACCGACCTGCCCGTATTTCACAATAAAAGAGGGAAGAATAAGGCCCATAACGGTCAAACCGATGCCTGTCCCGATGGTGGCGATGCCTGTTGCAACCCCCCTCTTTCTTGCTACAAACCAAGCAGCCGGTAATGCCATAGCAGGGATATAAGCCCCGCCATTCCCCATGCCGGTAACCAACCTCATGAAGAAGGCAAAGGCAAATGAGTGCGAGAGTCCCGTCAAGAAGAGGCAGATCCCCATGACTATGAGTGAT
>CAZFIR010000148.1:0-12657 GCA_964519535.1 uncultured Thermodesulfobacteriota bacterium
GTGAGGTCCTGCTCTTGGGCGAACTCCCGCATCAGCCGACACTGCTCGGCCGATTGGATTTCCTTATTAGGCGTGAAGTGGTCGGGCACCAGGATCACCTTGTCTCTGTCAAAGACCTGAGCCCCCCCCATCTCCCTGAAGGCCAGGATGGCCAGCGGAGCGGTGATGTCATTCCCCAGGGCCACGTCCACGCGGGCGTTGATGATCTGGCCCGGCGCGACCTCCTCCAGGTCGGCGTGGACCGCCAATATCTTTTCGGTAATTGTCATTCCCATTTTACAGTCCGCGCATCTCTTTCTTTCGATACTCCAGCTTGTTCAGGGCGTTGATGTAGGCCTTGGCGCTGGCCACCATCACGTCCGTATCGGCCCCCTGGCCGATCACGGTCCGGCCCTTTTCCTCCAGCCGAACGGTCACCTCTCCCTGAGCCTCTGTGCCGCCGGTGATCGCGCTGACGGCGAACTGAAGGAGTTTTGATCGGGTGCGGGTGATCTTTTTGATCGTCTTGAAGGTGGCATCCACCGGCCCATCTCCAAAACCGGCCTCCTGGATGATTTTCCCATCCACCTCCATCTTGACCGTGGCAGTGGGAACGGTGATGTTGCCTGCAACGACATTGAGATAGACAAGTTTAAAGCGGTCGGGCATGCGGAGGATTTCCTCGGCCACGATCGACTCAATATCCTCATCGTAGATCTCGCGCTTTTTGTCTGCCAGCTCTTTGAACCGGGTGAAGGCCAGTTCAAGATCTTTTTCTGAGAGCCAAAATCCTAATTCCTTCAACCTCTCTTTGAAGGCGTGTCGCCCGGAGAGTTTTCCTAGGACAAGCGAGGATTTCGGAATCCCCACCGATTCCGGGGTCATGATCTCATACGTCTGCTTTTTCTTGAGGACACCATCCTGGTGGATCCCCGATTCGTGCGCAAAGGCATTGGAGCCCACCACGGCCTTGTTGGGCTGCACCACCATACCCGTGATCTTGGAGACGAGACGGCTCGTGGCAAAGATATGTTTGGAAACGATCTGGGTATAGAACGGGAAGAGATCCTTGCGCGTCCGGATAGTCATGACCACTTCTTCGAGAGAGGTGTTTCCCGCCCTCTCCCCAATGCCATTGATGGTGCACTCCACCTGTCTGACGCCGTTCTGGATTGCGGCGAGGGAATTGGCAACTGCCAGGCCGAGATCATTGTGGCAGTGAACGCTCAGGGTAACCTTTTCAATCCCCTTTATCGTTTGCCGAAGGGTTTGAATCAGCCCTCCAAACTCCGAAGGGATGGCATAGCCCACAGTATCAGGAATGTTGATCGTCGTTGCCCCGGCCTGTATGGCCGCTTCCACCGCCGCCGCGAGGAACTTGACCTCACTGCGGGTGGCGTCCATGGCTGAGAATTCGACATTGGGGGTATATTTCTTCGCTCTCTCAACGGATTGAGCGGCAATCCGAATTACTTCCTCTTTTGATTTCTTCAGCTGGTGTTTAAGATGGATATCCGAGGTTGAGATAAAGGTATGGAGCCGGGGGAATTTTGCCTCCTTGATTGCTTCCCAGGCCCGGTCAATATCCTGAGGATTTGCCCTGGCCAGAGCAGCCACCTCCGAATGGGTGATAACTCCGGCAATCGTCTTAACAGCCTCAAAATCTCCCGGTGACGAAATGGGGAAACCCGCCTCGATGACATCGACTCCCAGTTTCTCCAACTGCTGGGCGATCCTCACCTTTTCTGCCATATTCATCGCCGCTCCGGGAGATTGTTCCCCGTCTCGTAAGGTGGTATCGAAGATAACGATTTTGTTTCCCATGAAGACCCTCCTTAGTCTTTATTGTAGAGAAATCTCTTGATCTACGCAAGAGGGGTCTTGTATTATTTTTATCTCTGGAGCACTCTCCTTACCATAGTCGATCCATTTTTGTTGTATCGGTGTAGTGCTTGTGGGGTCCTTGAGTGTCCCTCTACATCTCCCTCCCACGTTTGTGAGCACCATGGATGATCAGTTTCTTCTCCAAAATGTCCCTTTTTTGGCCTTGACAAACAAAAGAAGATATATATACTTATGTCTTTAAATTTGGTGGTCATTCAAATCTTGCCGACGGTAGATGTAACTAACGGGAGATCTCACCATTCAGATGAAAGTTAGCTGGGAAGACATCCCTCCGGAAGGGAGGGAAATAGCGCTGGATGAACTACACCCTTTTTGCCTGCAGGGGGCTGAAGGAGAAGAGGGGCAGGAGTCGAGGGTAGTCTCGGAGATGAAGGGGAAGCTGTTTCTCCAGCGCACCCCCAAGGGTATCGAGGTCACCGGGCGTTTGAGCACCGCGGTATCGCTGCAGTGCGCCCGATGTCTGAAGGAGTTTGTCTTCCCCATCGTATCGGAGTTTGCAGAGTGCTTCATCCTCTTGGAAGATGCCCCCCGGGATGAAGATAAGGAGCTGCTGCAGGACGACATGGACATCAGTTTTTTCCCTGAGGAAGGGATTGAGCTCAGGGATGTCGTGGAGGAACAGATGTGGCTGAATATCCCCATGAAACCCCTCTGTCATGACGGGTGTAAAGGGTTGTGCAGCATATGCGGGGCAGATCTTAATCTCGGAGAATGCGGGTGTGATCGCTGGCAGAGCGACCCTCGGTTCGCCGTGTTAAAGGGTGTTAAACTGAATCTACCCCATGGGAGAAGATGATGGCCCTTCCTAAGAGAAGAACTTCCAAGACGAGGCGAAATAAGAGGAGAAGCCATGACCGGTTGATTCCCCTCAGCCTCTCGCTCTGTCCTCAATGTCATGAGCCAAAGTTGCCCCACCGTGTCTGTCCCCATTGTGGAACGTATAAAGGCAAGGAGATTGTGGAGGTGGAGGAGGTTTAACTCCGCCTCGTGACTGATTAAAGGGATGAAAGCAATGAAGGTTGCGGTTGATGCCATGGGTGGCGATCATGCCCCCGAGGCCATTGTAAAAGGGGCCGTGCTGGCGGCCAAGGAGCTGGACCTGGATGAGCTAATCCTCGTTGGCGACCAGGTGCTGGTCGAAAAAGAGCTGGTCAAGCACCACTGGTCGAGGTCGAACGTGACTGTTGTCCATACGCCGCAAGCGGTACAGATGCATGAGTCACCGTCCAGGGTTCTGCGAGCTAAGCACGACACATCGATCAGCGTAGCGATTGATCTGATGAAGGACGGAAAGTGCCAGGCGGTGGTGACGGCCGGCAACTCCGGGGCGGCCATGGCCATCAGCATGTGGAAACTGAAGAAATTAGAGGGGGTGGAACGGCCGGCATTGGCCAGCATTCACCCCACCCTCACCGGGGCTTCCATCCTGATTGATGCCGGGGGTAATGTGGACTGCAAACCCATCCATCTGGTGCAGTTTGCCATCATGGGAGAGATTTACGCCCGGTTTGTCTTAGGCAAGGACCGTCCTCGCGTGGGACTTTTGAGCAACGGCAGGGAGGACAGCAAAGGGAATGAACTCACCAAGAAGGTCCACGCCATCCTGAAGCAGAGCGGGCTGAACTATATCGGGAATGTCGAGGGAAGGGATATCTCCAGCGGCACCGTCGATGTCATCGTGTGCGATGGCTTTGTGGGCAATGTGGCCCTGAAGAGCAGCGAGGGGATTGCAGACTCCTTCGTCGCCATGTTGAGGGCAGCGACCCGAAAGAGCCTGTGGGCCAGGATTGGATACTTCTTTATGAGACAGGCCCAGGAGAACATTAAGCGCCGGATTGATTACTCCGAATATGGAGGGGTCCCACTCTTGGGCATCAACGGGACCTGCTTTATCTGCCACGGGCACTCCTCTCCCAAGGCCATCAAAAACGCCATCCGGGCCGCCTCCAAGTATGTGCAAAGTGATATCAACCGGCTTTTGAGCGATGTCCTGTGCGAGAGTCAAGATCTGAAGCGGTTTGGCGGGGAGACCGCCACTCGCATCTGGACGCAGCTCAAGGCAAAAGTAATGCACTGAGATTGTCCTCGAGGGGGTGTAGCAGTGGAATATTTTTTGACCGAAGAACAACGGATGCTCAAGGAACTCGCCCGCAAGATAGCCGAAGAGAAGGTGATGCCGGTGCGGGCGGAGCTGGATGAGCGAGAGGAATTTCCGTGGGAGATCATGCATACCTGCGCCGACGCAGGGCTCTTTGGGGTCTTTATCCCCGAGGCATATGGTGGCTTCGGAGGAGGGGTGCTTGACAACTGCCTGGTGGTGGAGGAATTGAGCAGGGCCTGTATCGGCGTATCGACCAGCTTTGCCAGCAGCGGACTGGGGGCATATCCCATCTTGCTCCATGGCACCGAGGAGCAGAAGAAAAAGTACCTCCCCGAGATAGCCAGCGGCAAGCGGCTGGCCGCCTTCGGCGCTACCGAGGCCAATGCGGGGAGCGACGTGGCCGGCATGCAGACCACGGCGCAAAAAGATAGTAATGAATATGTCCTCAACGGAACCAAGCAGTGGATCACCAATGGTGGAGAGGCGGAGATCTACACCGTCTTTGCCGTTACGGACAAGAAGCGGGGACCGCGAGGAATCAGCGGTTTTATCGTAGAAAAGGGGACCGAAGGGTTCTCCTTCGGCAAGAAGGAACAGAAGTTGGGGATTCGGGCCTCGGCCACTAGGGAGTTGGTCTTCGAGGACTGCAAGGTTCCCCAGGAGAACCTCATCGGAGGCCGCGAGGGTATCGGTCTTATCATCATTCTGAAGACCTTTGACATGTCCCGCCCCGGGATCGGCGCCCAGGCCGTGGGGCTCGCTCAAGGCGCCTTTGAGCAGGCGGCCCGATATGCCCGGGAGCGGGTGCAGTTTGGGCAGAAGATCATCTCCATTCAGGCCATCCAACACATCCTGGCCGATATGGCCGCCAATATCGAGGCAGCCCGTGCCCTGGTCTACGCCGTGAGCCGGCACATCGACAGCAATCCCAAGCGTTTCAGCAAGGAGTCGGCCATGGCCAAGCTCTTCCCCAGCGAAATGGCCATGAAGGTGACGGTCGATGCCGTGCAGGTCCTCGGGGGATACGGGTATATGAGGGATTTCCCGGTGGAGAAGATGATGCGAGATGCCAAGATCCTCCAGATCTACGAGGGGACCAGCCAGATCCAGCGCAACAACATCGCCCTGGAACTCATCAAGGAGTTCGCCAGCGGGAAGCGTTGATGGGCACGACGGCCTTCATTTTCCCGGGTCAGGGTTCTCAGTATGTGGGGATGGGCAAGGAGCTCGCCGACCATTTTCCCGTCGCTCGGGAGACCTTTGCCGAGGCCAACGAGGCCCTGGGTTTTGACCTCCAGCGACTCTGTTTTGACGGTCCGGAGGAGGAGTTAAAGCTCACGGCCAATACGCAGCCCTCAATCCTGACAGTGAGTATCGTCGCTTTGAGGGTCCTGAGGCAAGAGATAGGGTGGCATGCCGACTATCTTGCCGGTCACAGCCTCGGGGAATATAGTGCCTTGGTGGCCGCCGAGGCCATGAGCTTTGGCGATGCCGTCAGGATGGTGAGATTACGAGGACAGTTTATGCAGGAGGCAGTCCCGATAGGGGCAGGGGGAATGGCGGCCGTTTTGGGCTTGGAGCGCAGACAGGTTGAGGAGCTTTGCCAGTGGGCAGCGCAGGGTGAGGTCCTCACCCCTGCCAACTTCAATTCACCCGGCCAGATTGTGATTTCCGGCAATATGCAAGCCATCGAGCGCGGGATCGCCGTGGCGCTCGAGATGGGGGCGAAGAAGGCCGTCCTTTTGCAGGTGAGCGCCCCGTTTCATTCTCCCCTCATGGAGCCCGCTGGTCAGCGGTTGGGGGCGGAGCTGGCCCACATAGAGATCGATGAGATCAAGACCCCGGTGGTGACCAATGTCGAGGCCGAGCCCAACACCGCGAAGGAACGGGTGCGGGATCTCTTGGTCCGGCAGGTGAGCAGCCCGGTGAGGTGGGAGGATTCGATGAACCGGATGATCCAATTGGGGGTGGATCGGCTTGTCGAGATCGGACCGGGCAGGGTGCTGCTCGGTTTGCTGCGCCGCATCGACGGGACCCGGGAGATGCTTCATCTGGAGGACATGGCAAGTCTGGAGCAGTTGCAGTTGAAAGGTGCTTGAAAACACTCCCCTCACCTGATAGGTTAGGAGAGAGAAAAATTACTAAAAAGGAGGTAGGACTCGATGTCTCTAGAGGCAAAGATGAAAGAACTGATTGTTCAGCAGCTCGGGGTTAGCGAGAGTGAGGTTGTACCCGAGGCCAAGTTTGTCGATGACTTAGGTGCCGATTCTTTGGACCTGGTGGAACTCGTGATGGCATTGGAGGACGAGTACGGGATAGAGATACCCGATGAGGATGCCGAGAAGATCGTGACCGTCGGCGATGCCTTAAAGTACATCCAAGAGCGCGTGTAAATGTAAAGGGGAGGGGAACAATCATACCCCTCTCTTATCGCCTCTGCCTTTTAACCATCGTTACCGCAGGTGTTACGCCTCATCGAGATCAGACGAGGGGTAACATGACTGAGATCGAGGTGATAGCGTGAGCAGGAGGGTAGTCGTTACCGGTGTCGGCCTCGTGCTTCCTCAGGGGATCGGTATTGACCCCGTCTGGGAAAAGATATGTGAGGGGGTCTCCGGGGTCGGCCCCATAACGAAGTTCGATGCCACAGATTTCGAGACCAAGATCGCCGCCGAGGTAAAGGGATTTCGCTCCGAGGACTACATTGAGCCGAAGGAGATCAAGAAGATGGATATCTTCATCCATTATGCCCTGGCGGCGACTCGTATCGCCCTGGATGATGCAGGACTGAAGATCTCCGAGGAGAACGGCGAACGGGTCGGGGTCATCGTCGGCACCGGCTTGGGGGGGTTGACGAACATTGAGAAATACCATACGGTCCTCTTGGAGCGGGGGCCGCATCGGATTACCCCCTTCTTTATCCCCATGATCATCGCCAACGAGGCCTCAGGTCAGATTGCCATCCAGGTCGGCGCCAAGGGTCCCAATCTCTGTGTGGTCACGGCCTGCGCCACTGGCTCCCATTCCATCGGTGAGGCCTTTCGGTGCATCCAGTACGGCGATGCGGATGCCGTCATCGCCGGCGGGGCGGAGGCCACCATCACCCCCTTGGCCGTAGGGGGGTTTAACGCCATGAAGGCCATCTCTACGAGGAACGATGAGCCTGAACGGGCCAGCCGCCCCTTTGAGCGGGATCGCGATGGCTTTGTCATGGGAGAGGGTGCCGCCATTATGATCCTGGAGGAGTTCGAGCATGCCCGCACGCGGGGGGCAAAGATATACGCTGAGATGATCGGCTACGGGTATAACGGCGATGCCTATCACCTCGCGGCCCCTGATCCCAACGGGGATGGGGCGGCTCGGTGCATGCAGATGGCCTTGCGGGATGCCAAGCTCTCCCCGGAGGAGGTCGATTATATCAACGCCCATGGGACCTCCACGGAGCTCAACGATCTCACCGAGACGCTGGCCATTAAACGTGTCTTCGGAGACTATGCCCACAAGCTGCCGGTCAGCTCCACCAAGTCGATGACCGGCCACCTCCTGGGGGCTGCGGGGAGTACCGGGGCCGTTTTCTCATGCCTCACCATCAGGGACAAGATCATACCCCCCACCATCAACTATGAGAACCCCGATCCCCGCTGTGATCTGGACTACGTCCCCAACACGGCGCGTGAAGGGGACGTGCGGGTGGCCATCGCCAATGCCTTCGGCTTTGGGGGGGCCAACGCGACGCTGGTCTTCAAACGGTGTGAGGGCTGAGATGCTGACAGCCATGGCATGCGATCACGGGGGGTTCCGCCTCAAGGAAGATCTGATGGGCTTCTTGAAAGATCTGGGGCACGACGTGGAGGACCTGGGTTGTTTCGACGAAGGGTCTGTGGACTATCCCGACCTCGGCCAAGCGGTGGCCCAGAAGGTCTCGACTGGCGAGGCGGAAAGGGGTATACTTATCTGCGGCACGGGAATCGGGATGAGCATCGTTGCCAACAAATTCCCCCGGGTGCGGGCGGCCCTTGTTTGCCACGTCTATGCCGCCCGTATGGCAAAGGAGCACAACGACGCCAATATCTTGATTATGGGGGGGAGGATCGTCGGGCCGGGTCTGGCCCGGGAGATGGTCCAGACATGGATGGAGGCCGAGTTTCAAGGGGGGAGACATCAACGCAGGCTGGAAAAGATCGAGGCACTCGAGAGGAGGAATTTCGCAGTTTGACAGATTTGAAGGCCAGCCTGAGGGTAGTTGACCCGGAGATGGCGGCTGCCATCGAGCGAGAGACCCAGCGCGAGGAGAACAAGATCGAATTGATCGCCTCTGAGAACTACACCAGCGAGGCGGTCCTGGAGGCCCAGGGGGGGATCCTCACCAATAAGTATGCCGAGGGGTATCCCGGCAAGCGATACTACGGTGGTTGTGAGTATGTGGACGTGGCGGAACGGCTCGCCATCGAGCGGGCCCAGGAGCTCTTCGGCGCCGACCACGCCAATGTCCAACCTCTTTCAGGGACGGCCGCCAATATGGGGGCCTGTTTCGCCGTCCTGAGCCCCGGTGACAAAATCCTTGGGATGGACCTCGCCCATGGCGGACATCTGAGTCATGGATTCCATGCCAGCTTTTCGGGCAGGCTCTACAAGGCGACCTTTTACGGTGTGTCGCGCGAGACGGAGTGCCTCGACTACGACGAGATCCTCTCCCTGGCCACAAAGGTGCGGCCCCAGATGATCATCGCCGGGGCCAGCTCCTATTCTCGGATCATCGACTTTCAACGCTTCCGGGAGATCGCCGATGAGGTTGGGGCATACCTGATGGCGGACATGGCTCACATCGCCGGGCTCATCGCTGCCGAAGTGCACCCCTCCCCGGTCCCTCATGCACACTTCGTGACCTCTACGACGCATAAGACTTTGCGTGGTCCCCGCGGCGGCTTTATCCTCTGCCAGGGGGAGTTCAGCGACCTCATCGACCAGAGTGTCTTCCCGGGGATACAGGGTGGCCCCCTCATGCACGTGATCGCCGCCAAGGGGGTCTGCTTTAAAGAGGCCATGACCGAGGACTTCAGGGTCTACCAGCGGCAGGTTGTGCGCAACGTCCAGGTCCTGGCTGAGGAGTTGCAGGGTGCAGGTTTCAAGATTGTCTCGGGGGGAACGGATAATCATCTTATTCTCGTTGACCTGACCAACAAGGGGATTACCGGCAAAGAGGCGGAAAAGGCCTTGGAGCGGGCCGGGATCACCGTGAATAAAAACATGATACCCTTTGACCAGCATGGTCCCGTGGTTACCAGCGGGATTCGGATCGGTACCCCTATCGTGACCACCCGCGGGATGCGCGAGAAGGAGATGACGTTGATCGCCTCTTTTATCGCCGAGGTCCTTGACAGCCATTCAGGCCCTGCCGTGCAGGCCCGTGTGGCCAAACAGGCAGAAGAGCTCTGCCGGGAGTTCCCCTTTTATCGGGATAGGCTCACCAACGATTAGATGGCACGTCCAAGCTGGGATGAGTATTTTATGGAGATCACCCGGCTGGTGGTCAGCAGATCCACCTGTCTCAGGAGACAGGTGGGGGCGGTCATTGTTAAGGACAAGAAGATCCTGGCTACCGGGTACAACGGCGCCCCCTCGGGCCTGACCCACTGCATCGAAGCGGGCTGCCTGCGGGATGAGTTGGGGATCCCGTCGGGCGAGCGGCACGAACTCTGTCGGGGATTGCACGCCGAGCAGAATGCCATTATCCAGGCCGCCTATCATGGGGTCTCCATAAACGGTGCCACCCTCTACTGCACCAATCTCCCCTGTATCATCTGCACCAAGATGCTCATCAACGCCGGGATCACGAGGGTCGTGTATGAGGGGGGATACAGCGATGATCTTGCCCGTCGGATGTGGGAGGAATCCAAGGTGATTGTGGAGCAGTTTCAACCGGAAAAATTACAGCCGAGAAAAATACAGCAGGGGAAGTAGATGAAGTGCCCGTACTGTGCCAGTCTGAGCAATCGGGTGGTCGACAGTCGCCTGAGCAAGGAGGGTGACGAGACACGCCGCCGGCGCGTCTGCGATGACTGTCAGCGGCGGTTCACCACCTATGAGCGGGTGGCCGAGGCCCTCCCCGTCGTGGTGAAGCAGGATGGGCGGCGGGAGCCCTTTGATCGGGAAAAGATCATGAGCGGTCTCAGAAAGGCCTGCGAGAAGAGGCCGGTAAGCATGGATCTCCTCGAGAGAGCGGTGGAGCGCATCGAGATCTGGGCCCAGGAGCGCGGCGGCAAGGAGATCCCCGCCAGCGCCATCGGCGAGCGGGTCATGGAGGAGCTGCAGGAGCTCGACGAAGTTGCCTATGTGCGATTCGCCTCGGTCTACCGGCAGTTCAAGGATATCAATCAATTTATGAAGGAACTCAAGGGGCTTCTCGAGCGCAGGGAGCGCAAGGGTGTTCACGGGGATCGTTGAGGGGATCGGCAAGGTGACGGAGGTGCAGCGCAGGGGAGCGCTTCTGCTCCTGACCATCGTCCCCCCGGCTGCGTTGACAGATATGGCGGTGGGTGATAGTATTTGTGTGAGCGGGGCTTGTCTAACGGTGAGCGCCCGGAGGGCAGAGGCGATTCAGGTGGAGGTGTCACCGGAGACCCTCGAGAGGACGAACGTGGGTTCTCTCAGCCCCTCCGATGAGGTCAACCTGGAACGGGCCCTCAAGATCAGCGATCGTCTGGGCGGCCACCTGGTGACGGGTCATGTGGACGCAGCGGGATCTGTCGTTGAAGTTACCCGAGGCGCCGGGTCTCTGGTCATGACCATCAGGGTACCCCGGGAGATTACACTCTATTTTGTGGAAAAGGGGTCGGTGACAATAGAGGGGGTCAGCCTCACGGTCAGCGACATACACGGGGATGAGTTTGCTGTTGCCATCATCCCCTACACCGCCGAACATACCACGCTGGGTAAGAAACGGATCGGTGATAGGGTAAATATTGAGGTCGACATCATCGGCAAATACGTGAAGCGGTTTCTGGAAGGTGGTAAAGGGGGAATCGACAAGGGGTTTCTTGCCGAACACGGATTTACCCCCCAGAAATAATTAAAAAGAGAAGTGATTAGGATAGAGCAGGGATAGGAAGAATAATGGTCAGCACTATTGAAGAAGCCATAGAGGATATTAAGGCAGGACGCATGGTCATCCTGGTGGATGACGAGAACAGGGAGAACGAGGGTGATCTCACCATGGCGGCTGAGCTGGTCACCCCCGAGGCAATCAATTTCATGGCCACGCACGGCAAAGGGCTCATCTGTCTCTCCCTGAACGAGGAGCAGGTGGAGCAGCTCAAGCTGCCCATGATGGTCCATGAGAACACCGCGACCTTTGGCACGGCCTTCACTGTGTCCATTGATGCTGGCCACGGCGTGACTACGGGGATATCGGCTGCCGATCGGGCGGTCACCATCAAGGCGGCCATCGCCGCAGACGCCAAACCCGAAGACCTGGTCCGGCCAGGTCATATCTTCCCCCTGCGGGCCAAAAAGGGGGGGGTGCTGGTGCGAACGGGTCAGACCGAGGGGTCGGTGGATTTGGCCCGCCTGGCAGGGTTTACACCCGCCGGGGTGATCTGCGAGATCATGAATGCGGACGGCACCATGGCCCGGATGCCCGATCTGGAGGTATTTGCCAAGCAGCACGGGCTCAAGATCGTGACCATTGCCGATCTCATAACGTATCGGCTGCATACTGAATCCCTTGTTCGGCGGGTGACCACCGTGACGCTGCCCACCGAATATGGGGGGGAGTTCAAGGGTATCCTTTACGAGAACGACGTGGACCCCCACCATCACCTCGCCCTGGTCAAGGGTGAGGTCGGGCCCGACGATGTGGTCTTGGTGCGGGTGCACTCCGAGTGCCTGACCGGCGATGTCTTCGGCTCGCTGCGCTGTGACTGCGGTGAGCAGTTGCACAGGGCCATGCGAATGATCGCACAAGAGGAAAAAGGGGTCCTGCTGTACATGCGTCAGGAGGGGCGGGGGATCGGCCTGGCCAACAAGCTCAAGGCCTACTGCCTCCAAGAGCTCGGCAAGGACACCGTAGAGGCCAATGAAGAACTCGGGTTCGAGCCGGACCTGCGGGACTACGGCATCGGTGCCCAGATCTTGGCCGACCTGGGGCTGCACAAGATTCGCCTCATGACTAACAACCCAAAAAAGATCATCGGGCTGGAGGGGTACGGCATCAAGGTGGTGGAGCGGGTGCCCATCGAGGTCAGCCCCCGTGCGGAGAATATCAGTTACCTGAAGACCAAGCAGAAGAAGTTGGGCCATGTCCTCAAGATAAAAGGAGCGTGAGTATGGCGAAGATCATAGAGGGTAAAATCAGGGCAGATGGTCTGCGCTTTGGGATCGTGGTGAGCCGTTTCAACAACTTTATCACCGAGCGGCTCCTGGAGGGTGCGCTGGACGCCCTCAGGAGAAACGGGGCCAAGGAGGACGCCATCGAGATATACCGGACCCCCGGTTCCTTTGAGATCCCGGCGGTGGTCAGGCGACTACTGGAGCGGGACACGTACGATGCCATCATCTGCCTTGGGGCGGTTATCAGGGGGGCCACCCCCCACTTCAACTACATCAGCGCCGAGGTGACCAAGGGGATCGCCCAGCTTTCCCTGCAGGGCACCATCCCTATCGCCTTTGGCGTG
>CAZFIR010000149.1:0-9398 GCA_964519535.1 uncultured Thermodesulfobacteriota bacterium
TCCTGGACGAACGAAATCCCTTTGTGCTGGGCGTACGCCAGAATGTCTTTGCGCCATACGTCGAGGAGGGGACGGATGTATTGTCCTCGCACAGGGGGTATCCCCGTGAGTCCCCGTGCCCCCCCACCTGTGAGAAACCGCATCAGGACGGTCTCGGCCTGGTCATCGGCGGTCTGACCCATGGCCACCTTGTCCAGGGCGTGGGTCTGGATGGCCTCCTCAAAGAACAAATACCTCAGTTCCCTGGCCGCCTCTTGGGGGGAAGAGGGATGTTCTTTCATGTAGCCTGGAACATCGACCTCTCTGTCAAAGTAGGGGAGGGCGTACTCCTTGCTCAATGCCTGAACAAATCGTTGGTCCCTCTCGGCCTCTTCGCCCCTCATACCATGATTGAGGTGGAATACCGTCAGGGATATATGGAGGTTCTCTCGCAGGCTTGTCAGGATGTCCAAGAGGACCACCGAATCGACCCCCCCGGACACGGCCACCCCGATATGATCACGGGGTTCTATCATGTGGTAGCGCTCGATGGTCCCCTTGACCCTGGAGCGGATCCGGGGGATGGGGTTGCCGAGCATATTAGGCTGCCTCTGAGACAAGCCGTTCGAGCTCTTCTCCCTGGATGACCTCTTTCTCCAAGAGGACTTGGGCCACCTTGTCAAGGATGTTTTTCTTTTTGGTGAGGATCTTCCGGGCTCGCGCATGGGCCTCATCCACGATCCTCTTGATCTCTATGTCTATCTCACGGGAGGTTTTTTCGCTGTATTCCTGCGAGGAAGGGAATTGAGGGGTCTGGATGTAGAGGGACTGTCGATTTCTTTCAAAGGCCACCAACCCCATGCTTTCGCTCATGCCGTACTCCTTCACCATGCTACGGGCGATATCGGTAGCCTTGACGAGGTCGTTCTGAGCCCCGGTGGAGACCTCATCGAAGGCCAGTTCCTCGGCCACTCTCCCTCCCAGCAGGGTGGTGAGCTTGTCGATGAGCTCAGACTTGGTCATCAGATAGCGGTCTTCTGTCGGGCGTTGGAGGGTATAGCCCAGGGCCGCTATGCCCCGGGGGATGATGGAGACCTTCTGGACGGGGTCGGCGTTGGGGATGGAGAGGGCCACCAGCGCATGCCCCAGCTCATGATAGGCCACGATCCGACGCTCCTGCTTATTCATCACCCGAGTCTTCTTTTCCAGACCTGCTACCATCCGTTCTATGGCCTCCTCCATCTCGGCCATCCCTACGGCCTTTTTGCCCCGTCTGGCAGCCAGCAGCGCAGCCTCGTTGATGACATTGGCCAGATCTGCCCCTACAAACCCCGGGGTCATCCCGGCCACGGCCGTAAAATCCACATCTTTGGCCAGCTTGATCCCTTTGGCGTGGACCTCGAGGATGGCCTGTCTCCCTGTGATATCAGGGCGATCTACCAGGATGTGGCGGTCAAACCTCCCGGGGCGCAGCAGGGCCGGGTCCAGGATCTCCGGGCGGTTGGTGGCGGCCATGAGGATGACCCCCTTGTTGGTATCGAAGCCATCCATCTCGACCAAAAGTTGGTTCAAGGTCTGCTCTCGCTCGTCGTGTCCTCCAACAGGATTAATCCCCCGGGCCTTGCCGAGGGCGTCCAATTCATCGACAAAGATGATGCAAGGGGCCTTTTCGATAGCGCGGGCAAAGAGATCCCTCACCCTTGCCGCTCCAACCCCCACAAACATCTCCACAAACTCGGAGCCGCTGATGCTGAAGAAGGGGACTTTTGCCTCTCCGGCAACCGCCTTGGCCAAGAGGGTCTTGCCACATCCGGGGGGGCCTACCAGTAATACCCCTTTCGGAAGTTTTCCCCCGAGGTAACTGAATTTTTGCGGATCTTTCAAGAATTCCACGATTTCCTTGAGTTCCTCCGTGGCCTCATCCACGCCGGCTACATCGTCAAAGGTGACTTCGAGTTGATCCTCGGCGAGGATCTTGGCCTTGGAACGCCCGACGGACATGAATTCGGGGCCCCTTCCCATCCTCCGCATGAGAAAGACCCAAATCCCCACGAAGAGCAAAAGGGGGAAGATCCAGGAGACGAGGCTTTTCAGAAAGGTATTTTCGCGCTTGCCGGAAAACGTGACCCCGTGTCGGCGGAGTTCCGTGACCAAGTCGGGATCTTCCACCCTGATGGTTACAAAGGCCTTTTCTTCCTCCCCCTTGTCGCCAGCCATGAAGCTCGTTCCCGTAATCTTCTCTTTCTCTATGGCCACCTCTTTGACGTGATCTTCGGCCAGGAGGTCTTTAAATTGGCTGTAGCTGATCTCCTCGGTTTTTTGTGGGGCGATAAAAAAGATGTTGATCAAGATCAAGGCCCACAGGGCAAACAGGAGGTACCAGATCGAGAAGCGTATTTTTTTCTTTTTTTGCTGCATTTTCCTGTCCTTTAAGTTAATCTACTTCACCGTGTCTTGCGGAGGTGCTGCTGAGCGTCCTTAATCGTTTTTTTCCCCGAATCACCTGTACAGGGATAGACGCACGAGAAAAAGGCATACGGAACCAAACAATGCTCATCTTACCTAAAATATAATGAAAGCTGCTGTATTCGTCAACATATCTTCCCAGAAAAAGTTGCTCGATCGAGGGAATGAGACTATGATAGGATGGGATAAGAGGAGGGAATCGGTGTTCGTAGTGTTGTATGGTATGCTCTTTCTTATCTCCCTTGGGGTAGTGGCCTTTGGCCTCGCCATGTTGAAGATCGCCTATGATCTCCACCACCCGATGGAGTTTCTCGCCGTTTTTTTTGCTGCTTCCCTGGTCATACTTATCGGAGGTGGCATGGCCCTCGGCTTTGGACTGAGGGCTGCCCAGCGGCTCAGTAAAAAAAATAAAAATAACCCTTGAAATTATGGTGTAAAGGAGGTATAACTGGGCGGAAGAAAATACATTTTAATCTCTTCGAAGGGAGGGTAGATTATGGCAAAGAAAGCGTTGCTCAAAAAGGTCGGTATTGGTCTTTCTTCTCTGGTTCTGATCGCGGCCCTTGGGGTGGCAGGCTGTGCCACTCAGGAGCAGGTCAATGAAGCTGTAAAAAAGGCTGAGGATGCTGCTGCTAAGGCTGACGCCGCCGCTGCGAGGGCTGAGGCTGCTGCTGCGAAGGCTGAGAGATCCTTTGAGCAGGGGTTACGCAAGTAGTTTTCCTTCGGGGCGGCAACCACACGGTTGCCGCCCTTATTTTTTGCGCGTAATATCGATGGGAACCCCTCTCTGTTCATCGAGTGCCTGGACGAGGAGATCGAGATCGACCTCTTCCCAAATCCGATAGGCGAATAGCTTCTTCGCGGTGTAGAGGAGGAGGTCCGAGATATTGTTGTAGAGATCGGGGTGGACCTCGACAAAGATACGGTCGTCTTTGAGACCGATCTTGATCGGTTCATAAATGATGTTAACTGGTGTTCCCAATTCCACCAAAGAAAAGATCTCCTCAATATCCTCCGGATAGAGTCTGATACAGCCATGACTGACCAATCTCCCGATCCCCCATGGAGCGTTGGTACCATGGATGCCGTAGTCATGTTTGGAGAGCCGGAGTCTGTATTCTCCCAGGGGATTGTCCGGACCTGGGGGAATAGTCTTCCTCCCATATTTTTCCTGAAGGGATTCGGGGATGCCCCACGTAGGGTTTTTGGTCTTCTCCGCTATCGTAAAGCTCCCGAAAGGTGTTGGTGCATCCAGGACCCCGAGACCGATGGGATAGGTCTGCACCATGTTGATATCGTTGAAGAAGAGGTAGAGGCGTAACTCAGGGATATTGATGACGATCCCCTTTTTATCGACGTCCGGGAGCACCCACGCAGTGGGTATGGCTATCTTTTTGCCCGTTGGAGGCAGCCAGGGATCGATGTCTGGATGGAAAAGTATTATGTCCAGATATCCCAGATCAAAATTTCTGGCGATGTCCAAGAGGGTATCTTTTTCTTTAATGACGTAATCCAGAAATTCACCGATGACGGTATTTGCCGAGGGATCTATTCCCTCCTCATGTTCGGGACTGCGGAAAGGATATGCACCCTTGGCGTAGAGGGTTCCCGAGATCACGAGGGAACATAAGATCCAAATGATAAACAGAACCCGTTTCACTCTTTCATCCTCCTGTGTTTTCGCCACGAACGCACGGCCGTTGCCAAATCGGTCATTTTTTCCTCCAATGATCCCCTCACCCCTTTTCCTTTCGTCCGTTCTTGGTCCTTACTTGCTGATGCACGACCTTCATCGCTGGTTAACGTTTGGGCCACGCGATGGATTGCCTTTTTAAACCGCGTTTTATTTTCCTCAAGAGGTATGGCCTTGGACAATAGCTCCAGCAAGAGATCCACCTTTCTGTATTGGGTGAGATGTGCGGCGGTTGCCTCCTCAAGGTCCGTCAAGGCCTCCTGTAAAAGCTTAGGGGCTGATGGTCCCACGGCCGTATTCAGCTCCTTTTCCAGGGCTGACAAAAAGTCCCCTCCAAAGGCAGCGTAGGCCGTCTCAGGGTACCGATTATCCTCTCCGATGAGGCCCGCCTTAAGAAATCGAAGTATTGTCTTCGCCAAATCCGGGGACGCCATATATAATTCATCGGAGATCTCGCGTACAGATTTCCTGCCGTCTATTCTGGCCAAGATATCCCATTCTGTTTTTTTGAGTTTTATGGTACCCCGTGCCTGAGGCAGCAAACAGAAGACAGCGTTAAAGTTCAGAGGATGATCTTTGTTTATCCGCTTCCACTCCTCCATGCGCTGCGACAGCAAGGATAAAACGCGGCCGGTCTCCATATTAATGGTCTCTTGATCGGTTGTTTGCTTTGGGGTGAAATTATACGTCCCCTTTTCCCACGCGAGCATGCACAGAAGTGCCTGGAAGCCAACACACTGGGCGAACCGGGCGTGCGTGATCTTCCCGTCAGCGAGAAAAACCTCCCCTTCTCTTTCGTGCTCACTGACAAGAATTTTTCCTGTCCTCTTCTGCGTGCAGAGAAAGGTGAGGACATCGAAGAGCTGCGCAGTATCGGTGTTCTCTCCGCCTTGTTCGTTCATAGTGACAGACACGCTTGCCTCAAGCCTCCGCGGCGTGATTGACGAAAAGTATCAAGCAAAAGACCGTACCGTCTAATCCCACCCAACACTGATATGGTTCCTTCTAAAATCTAAAGGATGATCACTTGAAAGTCAATATTATCTCTTTCCGGGACAGACCTCGTTTTGTTAAAGCATGGAGAGGGGATCCACGTCCACTTCCACCCGTACCCCCTTGAGCCCCCTTCCTTCCTGTAGGAGGGTGCGGCTGAGCCGCTGCAGAGAGATGACCCCTTCTCCTTTAAGGAGGAGTTGCCAGCGGTATCTCCCCTTGATTTGATATAAGGGGGCGGGGCCTGGTCCCAACATCTCCACCTTCTCTTGAAGGCCCTTGAGCACCGTTTCCCCTTTTTTCGCAAGCCGCTGTATCCCTTGTTCCGCGTCATGGGGGTTTGTGGATGATACCCTCACATTTACCATGCGGGTTACGGGAGGATACCGTAAGGCCTCGCGCGTGGCCATCTCTTGTTGGTAGAAACCAACAAAGTCATGGTCCTTGGCCTTTTGAATGGCATAATGTTCGGGGAGAAAGGTCTGAATAATGACCCTCCCGGGACGCCTCCCCCTCCCCGCGCGCCCCGCTGCTTGACTGATGAGCTGAAAGCACCGTTCCGCCGCGCGCAATTCGGGGAGGTTGAGGGCGACATCTGCCGTGATGATTCCCACCAGAGTGATCTGAGGAAAATCATGCCCTTTGACGATCATCTGAGTGCCCACGAGTATATCTATCTCTCCCCGCTCCAAGGCCATTAACAACCGTGCGGAGGATCCGCGCCGGGTCATGACATCGCTGTCCATGCGCGCAACCCGTGCCTGGGGGAAGAGTCGCCTTACTTCTTCTTCCACCCTTTCTGTGCCGAACCCGCGCAATTGGATCATTCCCCCGCCGCAGTGGGGACATACCGGGAAGGCGGGAATATGATAGCCGCAATAGTGGCAGAGCAAGGCCTGTCGTCGGGCATGTAAGGTGAGGGTCACGCTGCAGTTATGGCAGGTGAAGGCGGAGCCGCAATCAGCGCAGATGGCCGAGCGGGAAAAGCCCCTGCGGTTCAGAAAGAGGAGGGATTGCCCTCCATCTTCCAGGTTGCGGGCCACAGCCTCCTGGAGGGGAGGGGAGAGGAGGGTGGGTTTTTTGCCCCTGAGGTCTACAATGTCCACGTGTGGCAAGACGCCTCCCGCGACTCGTTGTGTCAGGTGGAGGGTCTGATACTTGCCCCGTTGAGCGTTGTAAAAGGATTCGAGGGAAGGGGTGGCAGATCCGATGATCACTACCGCCTTTTCTCGCTGTGCACGCACCAGCGCCAGGTCCCGGGCGTTATATCTCACCCCGTCTTCCTGTTTGTAGGAAGTCTCGTGTTCTTCATCCACGATGATCAAACCCAGATCTCTGCAAGGGGCGAAGACGGCGGAGCGGGCACCGATGACCACGGTGGCCAGCCCTTTATTTACCTTCCTCCATTGGTCATATCGCTCCCCTGGCGACAGACCGCTGTGGAGCAGGGCTATCTCAGCTTCCAGCTTCCTTTGAAAACGCCCGACTAATTGGGGGGTGAGGGAGATCTCAGGGACGAGGATCAGGGCGCGCTTTCCCAATGCAAGGGCGTCATGCGCTGCCCTGAGGTAGACCTCTGTCTTACCACTGCCCGTCACGCCATACAGCAGGAAGGGGCGAAACGTATGTTCATTGAGGGCTTGGCCTATCTGCTGCAAGGCCGCTTGTTGTTCCGGGTTCAGAGAGAAAGGGGCTTCCTCTCGTTCCACTGTCTCCGACACCGGTTCTCGGTAGATCTCTTCCTCCTGTACCGCCACCATCCCCCTTTGTATGAGCTTTTTGAGCACCGATGAGGCCTGTCTAAAACGCTTTCGGAGGTCCCCTAACGAGACCTTCTTTTGTTCTGTGAGGAACGCGTAGATTTCCTCCTCTTTGGATGTGAGGGGTTCGGGGGAGGAGGGGGGGGGCATGATCTCTACAAAGGCCGCCCTTTTGACCTTGGTCCTCCCCGGTTTTATCCGCGCTTCCAGGGCAATCAAGCCCTTTTTCTGTAAGGAGAAGAAGAGGGATCGGTGGGGGTGTGCCTTGAGGAGTTGGTTGAAAAGATTGCCCTGCTCGGGATCTATGGCCTGCAGTACCTCGACAGCAGGGTCTTGGCGCCGCGAGCCCTCCATAGCTACCCTCTTCCCCTCCTGGGTCAAGGAACAGTGATAGTAGCTCTCCCAGTTGATACCGGGTGGGAGGGCCGTCTTGATCACCTGTCCGAGGGGGGCGAGATAGTAATCGGCGACCCAGCGGAAGAATGGGAGCATCTCTTTATCAAAAAGAGGTGTCTCGTCGAGGACATCAAGGATTTCCTTGACGTTTCTGCCCGTGATATCAGGGGGAAGATGACGGGATTGCTCAAGGATATAGCCGGTAACCGTGCGTTTGCCAAAAGGGACCAGGACCCTCTTGCCTATCTCGCAGATGGGTCCCAGCTGCGGGGGAACGGCATAGTGGAAGGTCTTCTCCAGCGGCAGGGCAATGGCGACCTCCGCATACAACCCCCCCTTGTCCTTCAATCCTGATGGCATCCCTCATGAGATTACCATCCAACCGAGGGGTTGTAAAGGATACACCCTCAGGGCCTCCCCTGCCCCCCCTCCTTGTGCCTCGCCTTTTGGATCAGGCCATGTATCTCCCGCCGAAAGTGCTCTTGGAAGACGATATATCTCGCCTGTTTCTCCACGGAGAGGACCTTCGCGAGTTTATCGGACCCCTCCTTCTGTACCTTGTTGCGCTTCCGATCGTTCTCTTCCAGGGCCTTGATCGCCTTCTTGAGGTCTCCCTCAGATGCTTTGTCGGCAATCATCTGCTGTAATTCTCGTACGAGCCTCCTGTTTTCCTCCCTCAGCTCCCGCTTCTTCTCCTCATACGTGCGAAGGAGGGGGAAGACCTTGGCCCCTTCCTCTTCGGTTAAATCCAGTTCTTCGGTCAGCTTCCACATCCAGATGAGCTCAACCCTCTTTCTCAGTTCCTCTGCCCGCTCCCGATCCATCGGCCGCTCCTCTCCTTGCGGAGGGGGTGCAGTCTGGGCGAAGAGCCTCCCGCCGCTGAGACCCAGGGCCATAATCAGGGCCAGGGCCATGGCAAACAAGTGCTTCTGCATGGTATCTTCTCCTTTCTTGCTTAACTATATGGGTATTTGGAGGAGAGGAGCTGCAAGAACGCCTCCTGCTCCTCTCGGGTAAGGCCTTCCAATTGCCCGTAGGGGTCTTCCTCATTATACAGTTGTGTGAGCACGTCGGTTGTCTCCGCCTGTTGGAGGGAGGTGCTCAGGGACTCTGCAACCAGGGAGACCTCTTGCAGGGTCATCTCACCCCCCAACGGGTCTTGTGCCTCCTGGGCCAGGGGAGCGAAGGAGAGGTCAGAAACCGCCTCAACGAGGGCCTCCTGTTCATCTTGCGTAACCCACTGATCTTTCCCTGCAGGCGCCAAAGGTCCCCACGGGCCTCCTCGGAATATGATCACAGCCATAATGATGGCAATTGCTGCCGCCGTCGTGGGGAGCAGGACCCTCCACCCGGGGACAAAGAAAGGCTTCTTTTCATGGGCGGGGATCGACCGCTTTCTCCTTATCTCCTGCATCACGCCCCTGGTGAGTTTCTCCCAAAACTGTTCATCTTTTTGAGGAAGCGGTTGATGTGCAAACCCATTCCAGACCTCCTGCAATTGCGCCAGGGCTGCTCTGCAGTCCGGGCATGCTTTGAGGTGTCCATCGACCTGTTGCCTCTTTGTTGCGGAGAGCTCCGCGCCGATGTAGTCCAACAGCACCCCTCGTATCCTACGGCATTTCATCTCGCCCCTCCTGAAGGATCTCCTTCATTTTTTTACAGGCATGGTGAAAATTTGCCTTTACCGTACCTACGCTGCACCCCAAGACCCCTGCGATCTCCCGGTACTTCATACCCTCCTGTATCTTCAAAGTCACGGTGAGTCGCTGTCTCTCAGGGAGTTGTTCCCAGGCCTGTAACATGATCCTCTGGTCTTCATGCGCGATAAGCTCCTTCAGGGGGTTGGAGTGGGAGGGGAGATCGATCTCCGCTGAGGTTTCAAGGCCCTTTCTGGCCCGATCACGGAGGTGATTCTTGCAGAGGTTGATGGCGATGCGATAGAGCCACGTCTTGAACATCGCCCCCCGACGGAAATTCTGAAGCCCCTGGAAGGCCTTCAGGAAGGCGGTCTGGGCCAGGTCTGCTGCTGCTTGCTCGTCCCTTACAAAGCGAAGGGCAAGATAATAGATCGGTGCTTGATATGTTCTCACGAGCTCCTCAAAGGCCCCCTC
>CAZFIR010000150.1:0-29653 GCA_964519535.1 uncultured Thermodesulfobacteriota bacterium
CTACCTGCACCGGCCGGATATGACTGATGGATATGGACCCCCTCAGGATCCCCCCGACGCTCGGCACCGTCTTGCAAGAGACCCCTATTGCCTGACACTGCTCGGTGATCTCCCTGATCTTTCTCCCTGAGATGTTCTGGATGGCGATGATGACCTCTTTGACTCCTTTCGAGGTGACCACAGAGGAAAGTTTTGAGGTCTTATCCAAAACCTCGACTCCATGAATACGCTGTCTGATTTTGCCAGGATCATCATCTAAGAAGCCTACCACCTCGTAGGGCATGTTCTGCTCGCGCCTGATGCTGCGCAGGATCATCTCCCCTACGTCCCCAGCCCCGACGATCAAGACCTTTCGCCTTATTTCAGGATATTTAGGAGCAGAGTAAATCTCCCGTATGATGCGGTAAAGAAATCTCGATCCCCCCAAAAAGACCAGGATAACGAACCAGTCTATGAGGAATACAGAGCGCGGGAAGCCATGGAGGTGAAAAAAAAAGGCGATGCTTGAGATGAACAGCAGAGTTCCTACAGTAACGGATTTAATGACGCGCAACAGGTCATCGATGCTCGCATAGCGGAAGACCCCGCTGTAGAGCCCGAAGAGAAAAAAGGAGGATGCCCTAAAAAAAACCAGAAGGGGTACAGATATAAAGATTTGGGGTAAATATTCTTCGGGCACGGAAAAATTAAACCGCAAAAAATAGGCCAGCAAGAGGGATAAAATCGTACAGATAATATCATTCCCCAGGATCAAAAGCCTCCTCGGATACTTAAAGAAGCTCCAATCCAAGGAGATCATCTTCATTGCTTCTCTCCCGCACCTTTTATTAGAAAAACAGTCGTGGCATATTTAGGGATCTTTATGCCGGGGATATCGATTCTCTGTAGATCCCTAGGAGATATCTTCTCTAAAAAAACGGGGGAGAGCTGATCTATGGTCTTCTGGTTGATCACAAGGAGCCTTGCTTTCTTCTCCCTGGTAAATCTTATAATATCTTGATAATTTCCCTTAGATAGTTCGATAAACTCACCATCGGCATAAAAGGCAAGCCGGTTGAATTCATTCTGCCCGACAATAATTGAGTGGGCATAACCATGATCTTTCAGCCACAAACCAATCTCCTTGAGCTCCAATTTGTCCTTCCTTTGAGGGGCCAAGGCTACGGCAAGTAAAGGGACGCAGATGACAAGGAGCAAAAGAGGGGTTATCCAGCGAACGACATAATCCTTCAAGGGGAAATCCCTCGGCTTCGTCCACTGAATTATCCTCTGCTTTAACTCCACAAACCCCACACCACTCCAGATTAAAGAAGGGACTACCATGGGGAAAAGGTATCTGGGGTGTAAATAATTGGTGTCTTTGAGATAAATGAGAAAAATTGGTACAAATACCGCGTAAACAAAAAAAAGGAGAAATTCATCTTGCCGATATTTAATCTTTCTTCTTTTTATCAGGCCAAAAAGAAAGAGGAGAAATAGGATATTAAAAACCTTCACGGAGTTGTAGAAGATATGCGATGAATAAAGGACAAAGCGGTGTTTTTTGGCAAGAGCAAAAAATTCTTTTCCAGTTTGGGAAATACTCAACTTTTCAACTTCATTTTCTATGCTTTTCATCGTTTGATTCTCTATTACTCTTATGCTGACAATATTTTTGATTGCTTGAACTTGAATTTTTCCTATTTGAATGCCCTTTTGGTTCATTAACAAACCCAAAAGAGAAAAAATAAAAAATACAGTTACGCAAAGTACCCCAAACGCCATCAGCCTCTTTTTCCAAGAGATACCATTTTTGAGCCCATGCCATAAAAGAAAAAGTACGAGGGCTGCCAATAATGTCAAACCTTCCATCCTTAGGGAGGCGGCAATCGCGATAAAGAACGAAGACAACGCCACAAAAACGAGTTTCCCGTCTTTTATCCCTTTATATCCCCACCATAAGGCAGTAGTATAAAAAAAGATAAAGGGTATATTCCTTAGCACCTCTGCTGAATATTGTACCAATAGTGGACATAGAGCGTAAAAGATTGTTCCCCAAAGGGCTATTTTTTCGTCAAATATCCGTCTGGCCAGCAAATAGAAGGGTATTGCAGTCAGGGCCCCACAGAGTGTTGAGACCAATTGTCCTGCCAATCCCCAATCTCCAAAAACCTTATAAAATGGTAAAATAAGAAGGGGAAAAAAGGAATAATATGCATAATTTCTAAAGAGCTCGTGATGATATTCTCCGGCAGAATATAGTTGGGCCATTTTGATATATAAAATGCCATCATTGGCAATCACATAATTTTGCTTCAATGCAAATAGACGTACCCCTAATGCTACGAGAAATAAGATAAAAATGATGAACCTTTGATCAAAGAAGCCTTTTTTATCCAACATTCTTCCTTTTTCCCTTAAGACGAGCTACCGCGAACAAGACTTTGTAATCAGGGGAGCCTGCGGCCATCTCTCGCCTTTTTGGCCAGGCAACCCAGTCCTTGGCCAGCGCCGCAGACCACCTCTAAAACATCCTTACCTTCACAATAGTGTTGAGCAAAGTGGTAACGGCTAAAGAGCCGCCGGGTCTGTTCTTCCGAGACCTTGGCACCCGGGACTTCAGTTACATGACTGTAGTCAATTAGCATTTATTTCAAACTTTCGATTCTTCGACAGGCCTCATCGAGAATGGGATCCTTCTTGGCAAAACAAAATCGAGCCAATGTCTTTCCTGATCCATCATGATAAAACGCCTCCCCTGGAACACAGGCTACACCCGTCTGATGAAGCACGCGCATGACTCGTTGCTTACTATTTTCCCCTGGAAGACGTGAAATATCTGCCAGTATGTAATAGGCTCCTTGTGGAATGTAGGGGGGGAGTCCCCCACTAGAAAGGGCTTCACACATTCTATCCCGTTTCCTGCTATATTCTTCAGCAAGTCTTCGATAGTAATCGGGCTCCAGTTCCATAAGCCCGTGGGCTACACCTACCTGTAGTGGTGCTGGGGCACATACATACACAAGGTCATTAAAGTAACCAATGGTTTGAGCCCAACGGGCATCGCAAATACAATAGCCAATACGCCATCCCGTAATGCTAAATGCCTTTGACAATCCGGAAATGGTAATCGTTCTTTCTTTCATGCCGGGCAAGATGACCGGCGGCATATGACTCTGCCCTTCATACACAAAATGTTCATAGATCTCGTCAGTAAAAACAAAAAGATCGTGCTTGACGGCAACCCGTGCAATCATTTCTAATTCCTCCCGGTGGAAGACCTTACCTGAAGGATTAGCAGGGGTATTAACAATAATACCCTTTGTCTTTTGCGTTACCGCTTGTTCAAGATCCTCTTGAGTGAACGTCCAATCCGGGGGGTTCATCTTCACGTAAACGGGGATAGCCTGTGTAGCAATCAATGTACTTACATGGTAGCCATAGAATGGTTCAAAAACGATGACTTCATCTCCGGGATCCAAAAGCGACAAGCAGGCACAGTAAAACGCCCCCGTCGATCCCGCACTAACAATAATCTGACTTTGTGGGTCTACCTCGTGACCTGTGAATATTTTGTGTTTAGAAGCAATTGCCTCTCTCAGCTCATCCAGACCATCATAACGGGTATACGAATTGATTCCCCCGTCAATAGCCTCTTTAGCTGCGAGGCGTACCTGGGCAGGTACTTCTAAATCACATACACCTTGAGCCAGGTTGATTCCGCCAACACGATCACACTCAATTGACATATTCCGAATTTCAGATTGCATCACCCATTCATGTCGCCTGCTTAGCTTCAATGGCATGACCTTTCTACCCTTAATACTTTATTAATCTATTTACCATAAAAGGACCGTACAATCTCAATCACATAATCCACTTCCACTTCCGTAATTTCAACGTTCATGGGAAGCGAACAGACTTCTCTGCTCAAAGCCTCCGTCTCCGGAAAACCCCTGTCTTCAAGTTTTAATGCCTCATGCTTATAATATGGCTTTCGGAATTGCGTGAGAACTTCAACGCCCTCTTTCTTTAAATATTCAGAAAAATCATCCCCTTGCTTTGCCCTCACTACATAATTTTGGTAGACGTGATCTCTCTGCGGATCACTGTAGTGAGGTAACATCAAGGCAGGGATGTCCGCCAATGCAGCTTTGTAACGTTCTGCAATTTCTCTTCTTCTTTCTATCCATGTGGGCAGATGCCGCAATTTTATATCCAAAAAGGCGGCCTGGAGGTTATCTAACAAACAGGTGAAACCATGCCCGTGGTATTCTCCTGTCTCACGATCCTCTCCATTATAACGCATGCGGGTGGCAAATAAGGCTACATCTGGATCATCCGTGGTGATGGCGCCACCATCGCCATACCCACCAAGAATTTTGAAGGGATAAAAACTCCAGCACCCGGTAAGCCCCCAGAAACCTCCTTTTTTTCCATTCATGCTGGCACCAAGACTCTGGCAGGCATCCTCAATCACAACGAGATCGTATCTCTCAGCTATCTCCATAATATGATCCATATCAGCCATATATCCGTTAAGGTGAACCGGAATAATACCTCTTGTCTTCTCAGTAATAGCCTCTTCGATCTTATCTGGGTCTATATTGAAATCTTTCCCTACATCAACCAGTACTGGTTTGGCCCCCACATTTACTACCGCCGAGGCCGTGGCAACAAAGGTATGAGCCGGCACAATCACTTCATCATCTGGGCCTATTCTCGCTGCGCGAAGAGAAATATGGAGTGCATCATAGCCGCTGTTAAGCCCAACGGCGAATTTTGTTCCCACAAAATCAGCGAGATTTTCTTCAAAACCCTTTAGGTGGACGCGATCAATCAGATCACCCCTTGCCATAACCTCAAAATAGGCAGTATCAATCTCGTCTTTGATCATGAGATAATTCCTGTCTGGATTCACAAAGCGCACTTTATAGGACACTCATTCCTCCCAAATCAGGTGATCTACAGATAATGCTCTCAACATCACAGATAATTACCGCCCAATAATTCCTTTACACTCAGAATAATCTCCCTCGCTTTTGGATAATAGAAGTCCTCCAATGCCCTGCTTGCAGGTGTCGGCACATCAGGCAAGGTAATTCTCTTTATAGGAGCTTTAAGAAATTCAAATGCATTTTCTGCGACGAGGGATGCGATTTCTGCAGCCACTCCACAGGTCTTCCAACCTCCATCAGCAATGATCAATTTACCTGTCTTTTTTATGGATGCAAATAAAAGATTTTCATCCAATGGTTTAACTGAACGAAGATCGATGACCTCTACATTAACCCCTTCTCGCTCTAATTCTTCAGAAGCCTTTATCGATTCAACCACCATATAAGAAGTCGCCACCAAGGTTACATCCTTTCCTTCTTTCCTAATGATCCCCTTGCCGATCTGAACAGAATATATTTTTTTGGAAACCTCTCCCTCCAAGTTATATAACCATCTGTCATCCAGATAAACGACAGGGTTATTATCTTTGATGGCCGCGATCATTAATCCTTTCGCATCATAGGCAGTAGAAGGCATAACTACTTTAAGCCCTGGAACATGAGCAAAAAGGGCATGTAATGACTGAGAATGTTGGGCGGCCTGCTCTCCCCCTCTATTGATGATGCCCCAAATCACGACTGGCACCGACGCTCTCCCTCCAAACATATAGTGCCAATTGGCTGCTTCATTAATGACAGGATCCATTGCGTACATCATAAAATCTATCCGTGGATGGACAACCACCGGCCTCATCCCGACAATAGCAGCTCCTACTGCCGTCCCTGTAATAGCATTTTCAGATACTGGTGTATCAATTACGCGTTCTGCCCCGAATTTCTCAAGAAGTCCCTTGGCAGTATTACCGACATACCACGGACTTTTTACCCCTTGCCCTATAAGAAAAACGGATGGATCATAGTCCATCATCTGGTGAAGCGCTTCGTTAATAGCTAATGAATATGTTAATTGCCTCATCCCGCTTGTTTCCCCTGTCGATATGTTACGTGAGTTTACCCGCCTTATTGAGTTTATTGGGTTTTATTTTGCTATCTCCTCCAGAATAAACCCTATGCGTCGACTTCTTTAAACACATTCTTAACAAGTTCTTCAGGCTTTGGATAGTGACTCATTTTCGCATATCGATGAGCTTCCTTAACTTCCTCTTCCGCTTCCCACTTTATCCTTCTCAATTCTTCTTCTCCCAATATTCTATTCTTAATCAGGAATTTTTCAAACTTTTTTACAGGATCCTTCTTCCTCCACTTTTCTAATTCTTCTTTGGATCGGATATCTGTATGAGTTCCTTGAATATTATCATCAGGGCCAACGTGTCCCCGTAACCGATAAGTCATAAATTCTATAAAAACGGGGCCCCGTCCTTTCCGGCATAAGCCGACAGCATTTTTTGAAACTTCATAGACCTTCAGAACGTCATTGCCATCGACCCTGTGACTCTGGATACCAAAAGGCTTCCCAATTTTAAAGATATTATTTTGAGGTCGGCATTCTCTAATCGGCATATGGGTTGCGTAAAAATTGTTTTCGCAGACAAATATAATCGGAAGCCTTTTGAGGGCCGCAAAATTTAGTGATTCATAAAGTACTCCTTCGCCAGTTGCTCCGTCTCCAAAAAAGCTCACCGTCACCCTCTTTTCCCTTCTTATGCTCGAAGCGAGGGCTGCTCCGAGAGCTAATGAAATTGTGCCGGCAACAATCGGAGCTGATCCAACCATTCCCATCTCTGGGGAAATAAGATGCATGGAGCCCCCCCTGCCCCTGGAACATCCGGTCTCCTTCCCATAAATTTCTGCAATCAGTCCTTGCATGTCGCCACCTTTCGCAAGATAGTGACCGTGCGAACGATGTGTACCAAAAACATAATCTTTTACAGATAGAGCAAGGCAAACTCCCGTTGCTATTGCCTCCTCTCCGGAATAAAGATGGACGGGACATCGAATCTCTCCACTAAGAATTGGCTCAATGAAACTCTCTTCGCAGATTCGTATTCTTACCATGGTTGAATATAATTTTTTTAGAAACTCTCTTGATAACATTTTCATGATTTTGCACTTCAAAAAATATAAAAATATTTTTATGAGTCTGCGCTAGCAAATATTTGAGATTGAATTAAAAGCTTGGTAAAATCTTCTGCGGATAATCTCCAATCAGCAGAGACAACATTCTCTTTAAGTTGATTTACATTTTTTATCCCAACTATCGCATAAGTAATTAACGGATTATCTAATACCCAGCGCAAGGCAACCTGAGAAATAGTTTTGCCATAATGTTCACCAATTTTTTTTATAGTATCTAGCAGTTGCTTTTTCTCATTAAACTTTTTTGAGGAAAAATATGGACTTTTGCCTCTGGTATCGGATCCGCAAAAATTGTGATTGGGCTCGTATTTTCCGGACAGAAAACCACGAGCCAAGGGACTATGTGCTATAAAAGACATATTAAATTTTTTACAGGTTGGCAAAATATCTCTCTCAACAGATCGATCTAGTAAATTGTACAAGGACTGAAGAGAGTCTATTCTCCCGATTTTCAGAAGTTGCTCGATTAACGCTTTTTCAAAATTTGAGCACCCTATATATTTTATCTTCCCAGCTCTTTGGCAGGCAAGCAGTGCTTCCATTGTTTCTTGCAGAGGTATATTAGGGCCAGGCCAATGGATTTGGTAAAGGGGAATAACGTCCATTTTTAAGCGCCGGAGGCTGTTCTCAAGCGCTTCAACTACTCTCTTTGGACTGCAGTCTTTAAAGGTATTGCCTCTTTCATCCCAATTTACCCCGAATTTCGATGCAATGACTACTTCGTTTCTTTTAAAACCTAGCCCCTTGCATAATATCTCTTCTGAATGCCCAAATCCATAAACATCTGCTGTATCAAAGAAATTTATGCCTAAATCCAGTGCTATTTTTATAGCCCTAATAGATTCGTTGTCATCTACATTACCATAACCATGCCCTCCTATTGCCCAGCAACCAAAGCCAATTCTGGAGACTTCTAAATCCGTTAAACCTAATTTTACGTATTCCATAATGACCTGATTTTGAATAGAGATATTAATGTCTGAATAATGATTTTAAAATCAACCCACATTGAACGATTTTTTACGTATTTTATCCTCAGTTTATTTTTTTCTGGTTCTATTTCCCGATAATATTTTTCATCCACCCGCCCATCGCCCAAAATTTTATCCAAGTTAACAAATTTGATAGAAGCATAATCAGTTAGGCCTGGTTTAGCACTTAAAATAATCTTTTCTTTTTCATTATAGAGGATCGTATACTGCTCTACCTGGGGTCTAGGCCCGACAAAACTCATCTCACCAAAAATAATATTAATAAGCTGGGGTAACTCATCCAGTTTGTACTTTCGCAAAAACCTGCCAATCCGCGTCAAGCGCGAGTCATTCAAGGCCGTTGATAGTCCTCCTGTTTTTTCTGCGTCTTCTACCATTGTTCGGAACTTGAAAATTCGGAACTTCACCCCATTTAGTCCGACCCTCACGCCCCGGTAAAAAGCCGGAGCGGGTGAATCAATTCTTATCAATAAAATAATGACAACGATCAGCGGGCCAAACAGTACCAAGCCCAACAAGGCAAAGAATAAATCAAATACCCTTTTAAACGAGCGATACAAAATCATCTAATTTGTCTCTCAATGACGAGACAGAAAAAAACTCTTTTCTTAGTTCTGACAAACAAAGACGACTTGCCCCTCGTACCATTGAATAAATGGAATATCTAATACTAATTTGTCAAAAAGCTCCAAGAGGTTGCGGGCAAATCCAAAAAAAGGGCTCTTACAAAAAGGGACTGCAGCAATTGTGAACAGATAAAAAAACCGAGTATTTTCAATTCCTTGAAGTATTTCTTCCCCTGATAAATATCACCCTTTTTTCAAAATATGTTCGATTTCCCAAGATGCCCGTAAGTGCGATGTTCTTTTCCTATATCATTCTATAAACGGATTATAAGCAAGCGGCTCCACGCATATCAATTACCCGGAAGGCTTTAAGACTCTTGCTACCTTTGGGAAAGCCTTATTTAAATCGATATGATAGAGAACCCCTGCCGAATAAACAATATCAAATCTGTTATATTCAGAAGTCATATTTTCTGCATTTCCCACCATAGTACGGAATTTATAGATACGAAACGCTTTCCCATTCAGACCTGTCCTGACTCCTTTATGCAAAATGGGACCAGGTTAAGTGAGCTTGATCATTACGCTTAAAAAAACAATAAAGGCGTGAGAACGAATAAGCCCACTTTGGGAAAAATCAGGTCAAAAGCACCTTTAGCCATGCTGAACTTTTTCAACAGCTATGATTATGGCTTGAAAAAATAGCACCCACCCCGACCGTCAAGAACTATATCACTGTAAATACCCCTGTTTTTCATGAATTCATCTACTGCTTTCTTACAACCATAGCAGCTCAAATAATCATCGACAATCACAGCACCCCCTGAAACTACAAAATCATAAAGTCCCTCCAAACACGTCTTGGTGGACTGGTACCAATCCCCGTCAATCCTGAGGATAGCAATTTTACTCATCCTGTGGCACTCAGCTGGGACAGTGCTTTCAAACCAACCCTTTATAAAAATTACCCTTTTTTTCGGAAAACCGCAAACGTCAAAAAGTAGGTATTTAACTTCTTCCAGAGTGCCGGTGCATGACCCTTTTGATAAAGGTGTCAAGTGGTAGCCAGTGCCATCTGCTCCAGCATCACTGTAATCATTCTCTGTTGGTTCGGGTAATCCTTCAAAGGAATCGAATAGCCGGAGTCTTCTTTCTATTGATTGTCGTCGACTTTTATCGAAAGTAGTCTTACCCATCAACGCCGCACATCCACCTTTCGCAACACCAAGCTCAACATAATCTCCAGGAATACCTTTATCGTTCATCATTGTGGCAAGCCGATAAGTAGCCTCAAGTCCACCTATGCCTACTAATGTGTATGGCATAATTGAATGAATTCGTTTTACCATAATCCATTTTTCTCCGTTGAACTGCTTGTACAAAATAAATCCGCTAACAATATACAGAAATCTAATGATAGCCTTGTATTTCGGAAAACCAAAGCTTAATACCGCTTTAAATACGGGGTCCGGAAGAACCTTTTCTAGCAATGTAACTATAAATTTGAACTGCCTTTTTATCCTGAAAGCAACTTCCACTTTTTGACTTTCCTTATTTATAATAATCGACCCTGCAGATACTCTTTATGATCTGCACAATTCGCACCGAAGAATATCGAGGAGGGCATATAAAAACATATGCACATGATCATCCTTGGTCTCCAGCCAATAAGCTCCGTGGGGAAAAAATCAAAACAAGCCTTTATCAGGTTAATATCTCTTATTTAGATCCACAATCCTTTCAATATGATCTGAGTAATTGCTATATACGACCTTTTCACTGAATCTTTCTTCAAACAACTTTCTTGCATTCGCCCCCATTATATTCCTGAGCTTCGCATCCTCTGCAAGCCTCAAGACATGTCTATACAATCCTTGAACGTCCCCACACCTGTAAGAAAAACCAACCTCCTTTTCCTTTATAATTTCCTCCATTTCACCTTCAAGTGAGGAAAGAATCGGTAATCCGGCCGAAAAATACTCAAATACCTTATTCGGCATAGCGTCTACCACACTTTTACACGGCACCAAGCCAGCGTGGGAGAATTTCAAAAGGTATCTGATTTCGTGCTCATTGATCCAGCCGAGCAAACTCAGATTTGGCAGTGATCGAACACGTTGCGTTAGTGCCTTGGACTGTTCGCCATCTCCAGCAATCGCAAAATAAATTCCACTATGCCCATTTTTGGCAAGCTGTTCTGCTACATCACATACAAGCTGGAGCTCGTATGAAAAACCGAATGAACCGACAAATAGGAAGACCCTTTTCCTCTCTGCCGTGTGAACAAATTTCCTTATTTTTTCAGATAGCAGCATATTGTTTTGAATAAGACCGCGAAACTGAACAAGATCCGGATATCCAGTATAAAAGACCTTATCTTCTTCTCGACGTGACCGTTTTTCATGGTTTAACGCCCAATTAAGACATCCCTCCGAAATCGCAACAATACTATTCGCCCTTTTTAACAGTTCCTTTGTCCTCGCAAAATCCCCCCTAAGCAAGCATCTTGCGATTCTCTGCAAAGAATCTGAAAACCTATCAACAATGGTGTCTGGCCATAAATCTCGAACATCTATAACAATAGGAATGCCTTGTAAATTAGCGTAAACAGTCGCTTCGTATGCCACGTGAATGATCGGAAGACCACAAACAATAATATCCGGCTGAATACAATGTCTCGAATTCTTGCGAAACTTCTTTGCAAGCCTTCTATGATGAAGGTATCGTTTAAATGAAAAATTGCTTTTGTAGGTTCCAGCATGGAGAAGTCTAATATTGAAACGTGGCTTGATTTCAAATTCACAGTCCCTATCGAACAACAAAGTTTTGCGCTGATGAGAAAACGTGCTTGCCCACCACGTAACCTGATGACCTCTTTCTACCAGTTTTTCTGCCAGCATCCAGGTGCGCATTCTTCTGGCATTCTCCTGTACTGGTAAACTTTCACCATGCTCAATCAACCATATCTTCATGCTATTTTTTGGCTACGAAAGTATGAATAATATCTTTCACAAAATTTTTCATCATCTCCATTTGTTTCTGATAATCAACATAAATCTTAACCGTGGGCAATCCTCCTCCCGCGAGCTTGTTCCTAACTCAGCATGGTGAAATTACTTTATAATACAAGCATCTGTATAAAATCAGTAGTTAAAATAATATGTTACCATCTTTTTAAAGGGGGACCATATTGCATATTGCGGTAAGACTATATCAGGTATCAAAGGATGTCAAGACCGCATGGGCCAGAAATGCCAGTGGCATAAGAGCGAAAAATGTGATAAGTTATCCTAACCAAGATTATAAAGGCTATTTTTATAAGCTGCTGCAAAGCGCTTATAAATAACGGTTCTATGAAAGTGCGAAGGCGAAATTGAGATAAACAATATGGAAATGGGACAATATAATCAATATTGGGAAGAGCATAAAAAAGACGTATGCCTCGATTTGCCAAGGAGAGGCATACGAAGCAGATTTGATTTGCTAAAAGAGTATTTAACAAATAAAAGTGTATTGCATATAGGGTGCTCGGATTGGCCTCTGACAGAAGATAAAGTTAAAACAAAAGATTTGCTACATCAATTTTTAGAATCTATTACTAGAGAACTTTATGGAATAGACACGTCTGTAGAAGGTATCAGCATAATGCAAAAAAGTGGAATTGAAAATATTTTTTTAGGTGATATATATAATCTTCACAATGACAAAAATTTGCTCAGCGAAAGATTTAATATATTATTGATTTCTGAAGTCATCGAGCATCTTACAAATCCAGGGTTGGCATTGGAATCTGTCAGGACGTATATCTTAAAAACCAATCCAAAGTGCAAAGTTATATTCACAGTACCAAATTATCATAATTATTGGTTTAATATATATTTTGGCCTAAGAAACAAAGAGGTTGTTCACCATGATCATAAATTTTATTTTAGTTATAGGACTTTTAGAACTCTTATAGAGAATTATGATTTTGAGGTCGAAGATTTTTATTTCATACTTCTTTATAAGTACCCACAGGCAACTAAAAAACGGATAATCTTAAGGTTACTATCAAAAATATCACCATGTATGGCACCATATCTATATTTCAAATGCCATATTAGTAATGGAAAACATGAAACAAAGCACGATGATTCCTTATTTTAATGTGTTGTTAAAAAATTCTAAATCTCCATTTTTAATTTCTTTCAGATGTTTTAGGCATATAAAAACTGCTTCAAATGAATATTTAATCTCTGCAAGTTTTCTTTTTAGAACAAGGATGGAGATTATTTTAAAAATCAACCTTCCTATCCTGCTCCATAAATATATTAATTTATTTTTAAAAGATTGGTCAATTATCTTGTAAAAAAGATAGAGATAATAAATTTCTTCCATGTAGCTTATCTCTCTGTTTGGAATCCTTCCAGCCGGTGAAACCTTATGGAGATATTTGGCCTGAGGAGCCATATACAATGAGTGCGGATATTTCTTAAAGACCCTGTAAGATAGATCTTGGTCCTCTCCCCAGGAATACTTTTTTAGATTTTCATCGTATTTGAATTCATCGAAGACTTCCCTCCTGTATGTCGAGGCGCCAGAAAGCCACTCACAGGTAACAATTTTATCTTCTAATAAATAGGTAACGCCCAAAGATGGAAGCATTCTACACTTATTTTTTTCTTTGAAACCAAGATAAAATAATCTACCAAAAATTCTCCATAGTAGTTCTCTCATTCGATTTTTGTTTTTTTCAATAACCTTACCTTCCACGCCTAAAACATGAGGATATTTTTTATAAATTTCTACTATCTCTTCATAGTATTTCCTATCTAAAATTACATCGTCATCCAAAAAAGATATTATATCACCTGTAGATCGTTCTATTCCTAAATTTCTTGCTACTGTCAAGGCATTCTCTTTTTCGTTGCGAATATATCTTAGAGAGACATGTTTGCCGCGAAAAGATGGCCTTAGGCCTTCAGTGATTTTTTTTACCTTATTTCTATCTCTGCTACTGTTATCGACGACTAATATCTCTTTTGGCAAAAGCGTCTGAATAAATATTGAGTCTAAACACTCTTTTAGCTCCTGAACTCTATTGTAAGTTGGGATAACCACTGAAATCTGCATAGTTATAGTAAGTTATTGTTTCAATAGAGAGAATGAAAAATTTTGTTTCATAAATTTTTCGACTATATTTCACATCTGGGATAACGTCTCTTTTTTATCACGTAAATTTCTAAGATAAAAAATTCATTAAAACAGAACTCGTTAATATTACTGTTTTTACTACATATACTTATCTCAAGTGCCTGCCCGCAGCCATAAGCCTTTTGAGAAGGGATTGCAGCATAGATCTTACGTTCATAATCTCACCTCAATAATTGAGCCGAACTTACTCCAGTTTTCATCATCCCATAAACCTTCAGAGTGTCTAGAGATGCTGATATTATCAGAAGAAAAAAACTTTGCAAGAAGAGTTTTGTAATTATAAATCCAATGACCATAATACCAACGATTTTCTCTTGACCTATTTTCGCAATGCCATTCATTGAAAATAAGTCCTTTACATGCTATTCGTCTCAATTCGCCCATTACTTTTCTGATCTTATCAGGCCCAATATACATGAGTGTGGCATCTGTAAATATTACATCCATGCTTTTGTCGGCAAAGCGTTCGAGGTCATCCGCTTTACCAACGAATAATTCAACATTTCTAATCCCTTGCTGTCTTAATGAGATATTACCCTCCTGAATTGCTTTTGCGTTAATATCAATTCCGTAAAGCTTTGCGTCAGAATATTCCTTCGCAAGCAAATATAAGTTGACTCCACTGCTACAACCAATTTCCATAATGCTTTTTATAGGAACAAAAGACGATATTCTTTCGAGAAGGATGTGACGATGAGGATGATTTCTTGTCTCGATACATTCTTGTGTCCATTTATTGCTTTTAAAAATATGCCTGGTTTTCCAAATCCATTCTTGCGTCTGCGTGCCAAATACATACACTTCTATAAAATAATAAAAGGCATAGTAAATCCTTTGAAGCAAATGATAAAATTTAGGCCACTTTTTTAAAAATACTTTTATAGTACTCATTTCCCCCCTGTCATCTCTCTATAAATTTTATCCATTTTCTCCATTTCTATATAATAATTATTTCTCTTCTCAATTACTTTTCTGTTAATCTCTCCACAACGCATTCGAAAGTCGCTATTTTTTAGTAAATAGATAATTTTTTCAGCCAGTATTTTATGACTTTTTATAGGTATCAAAAAACCTCCCGCTCCATCTTTGACCCATTTTTTGTTCTCCCCAGAATCAGTTATTACTACAGGCAACCCGCATGCCATTGCCTCTGCTGTACTTGCAGCTATACCACCATCAGATAACGAAGTGGAAACATAAATATCTGCTGTTCTGAGATACCTACAAATTTCTTCATTGGGTATTTTACCTACAAATCTGATCTTATCTGATATGCTTAAACTGCGAGATAATTTTTGAATAATTTTTTTTCGAGACCCGGTTCCAACAATCACAAATTTTGCATCAGATATGGTACCCAATACAAGGGGTATAGATCGAATTAATGTTTCTATATCATATATTGGTTCGAGATTTCTCAAACTAATTATTACTGGTGAATTAAAAACATCCAATTTTTTTATTAGGTCTTTATCCTTGACTCCAGGAGTAAATACTTGAGTATCTATTCCAAAGTAAATGATATTAATCTTCTCAAGATCAGTTCCCAACTTCCTTATAGCTTCTCTCATATGTTCGGCATCGCAGGTTATCAAATCAGCCTTTTTTAGAACATGCTTAACAAATGGCTTCTTTATTTTTGCCTTCCCTGCCATTAAAATATCAGAACCCCAGGCAGTTACAATGAAGGGCTGAAATCTTGATAATGCACCAATTAACCCATAAATTCCAGCGTAGTGGGCATGAAGAATGTCCGGTTTAATCTTCTTTATCAGCTTTCTGGCTTGGATGATTCCCTTAAATATAGATAATATCTTTACTGGGAATTGTGATATCTCATGAAAACGTATATTTTGAATAGCCTCCCCTGCGGTCAGTGGTACAAGAGATATCCAGCAAATCTCATGGCCTTTATCGGCAAAGTATTTAATCCAGCGGTAACTATGGATAGAATTAGCACCAGCCAAAAAACAGATCTTCATAGATTCCTCACTAATTGGAGCAAAAAAGACCTTCTACTTAATAAATCTACTAATCCATAAATAATCGCTGCAGAAATGATTGCTGAGGCCAGCATATATATATTATCTATTTCAAAATATCGCCTAACAGTAAGTAAAAATAGCGCAATGACGACAGTAGAAAATCCAATTTTGGCAAGAGCGCGCCAGGGGAATAGATAGGGAAGATATTTTCGCCCCATTAAAATAGTCCAGAATGCCAAGACACTATTTGACATACATGTCGCAATAGCAGCACCCAAAATCCCAATCTTCGGGATCATAATGATATTAAGAATAATGTTGACGATTAATGCTGCAGCTGAAATTTTTAGATTCAAAAGGGTTTTATTTGCGAGTAATATGCTAAGAACATTGAGTTCATAGAACCCAAATATTCCTATCCCAACACCAAGCCAAAAGACAACTTGCCAGCTTGATATATATTCCGCAGTCGAGACTATTGTGATAATGGGAGTACTGAGAATAGTGACAATAGCAATAGCTGGAATGGTAAAGAATAAATAATATGCCATTGCTTTAGAAAGTATTTCTGCTGCGCCACCCTTATTACCTTCATTCCATAAATGAGCCATGTGCGGATAGAGCGTAAATCCTAAAATGCTATTGAAAAGTCCAATAAGCGCCGCTAAAGAGTAAGAAACTGCGTAAACGCTAACTTGGTTGATGTTAAGGATATGCAAAATGCAATAACGATCTACAAAATTATTAACCCAGATAAAAACGCTATAGGGTATAAGGGGAAGCGAAAAGAACATTATTTCTTTCCACGGAATATTTCGGATGGCAATGTTGAAACCGACTTTTTTAAGGATATTTTTTATATATACAAAAGAACTCAATAGTAATTGTGCAATTACTATAAAAATAATCGCATGAAATAGGTTGAGATGCAGCAAGAGAATCCCAATAGCTAATATCCCGATACGGCCTCCATTTTTGAGAAAATAATACATTGAAAGTACCCGTATTTCTTTACGTGCAAGAAGAAAGGCGCTGGCCATATTAAATAGCACCTGGGCTGTTAAAAAAAAACCGAATAGATAAACAAAGTGAGAAAAACGATTATCCCCGAACATTATTCTGCTCACCGAGGGGGTAAAAACAAACGTAATCGCGACGAAGAAAAATGAATTAAAAACTACAATGCCAAGCATCCCGTGAAAAATAGTGCTGGTTTCTTGATCATTCTGATTGCCAGCTAAAAACCGCACCATTGATGTATAGAAACCCACCAAAATAATGGGAGATAATAGCCCAGCAGTAATAATCATTTGGGTCCAAATCCCATAGATCTCCTGAGGTAAGGTTTTTGTGAGAAGCGGAATTATAAGAATACTGATAAATCTTTCGGCTATTATTGCCGTGCCATAGAAAAATGTGTCATGTTTTAAAGAAGATGTCCTTAATCTTTTAATTTGTATCCTCACGAATTCTCTCTTCTTTTTTTAATGTCGCGTTGTCTGTATCTAATATGCTGGCTTTTACGCGCAGTGTTACATAAAAAGAGGAAATTATAAGGGAATAGCTGAAAAAGATTCGATTATCAATAGTTTCTTGATCATATCTTCAGTATTGACTGTTTCATTTTAAATAGACACTAAAAATTGCAATGCCTTTTTCTAAAAATATTAGACTGAGCTTATTTTTAGGTAGTAGATACCTCCATCTCTTTCAATCTTCCTTTCGCCAAGCGATATCCCCTCTTACAATAATCACAATGGGCGGTTTCTTTTTTAAATCGCAAGGTAGTGCCGCACTGGCAGACCCACCCCATCTGGGCGGCAGGAATGCCTATGACCAAGGCATGGTCGGGAACGTCTTTGGTCACCACTGCCCCGGCACCGACCATAACATAACGTCCAATAGTGTTACCACAAATGATGGTGGCGTTGGCGCCTATGGTGGCACCCCTCTTGACGAGGGTCTGGCGAAACTCGTGTTTCCTCTCGATGAAGGCCCGGGGATTGTACACATTGGTAAAGACACACGACGGACCGCAGAACACCTCCTCTTCCAGGGTTACTGCTTTAAAGACAGAGACGTTATTCTGGATCTTGCACCGGTCCCCGATAGTCACATCAGGACCTATCATCACGTTCTGCCCAATAATGCAATCTTCACCTATTGTGGATCCCCCCAGGATATGCGTGAAATGCCATATCTTGGTGCCCGTTCCGATTCGGACATCTTTATCAATAAAGGCGCTTTCGTGAGCGAAAAAATCGCCAGACACTTTCATCCTGTGAAGTCTTTTTCTCTGGCCGACTCCAATGCCCTCTCGGCCTTTTCGAGAATCTTGAGTACCCTCAACCCCTCTTCTCCATCCGTCCGCGGCCTCCTCCTCTTACGGATACACTCCAAAAAGTGTTGTAACTCTTCCTTTAGAGGCTCTCTATGATCAACGTTCACCGGGCAGCAATCGGCCTTCTGGGCTACAGGGGTCTTTCCTTCTTTCCATTCTATCTTATGGGGATAGATGAAAAGTTTCTCCTCGCTCATGTCGTCGAAGACCGCCATCGCTTTGGAACCCACAACGATGAGCTTCTGCTCTTTAAAGGGGTGAAGCCAGCTCACGAAGATATGGGCTTTGACCTGATTGCTAAACTCCAGGGTCGTTAGCGTTACATCATACACACCATCGCTGAGGTAGTCTCCTCCAAAGGCAGTAACTCTAACCGGCTCCTCTTCCAAAAGTCCGAGGATTACCGAGATATCGTGAGGGGCAAAGCTCCAGAGGATATTCTCCTCGGTCCTGAGCCTGCCAATGTTCAACCTGTTGGAATAGAGATACTGTATCTTTCCTAGTTCTCCCCCTTTGATCAGATCCTGAAGTCTTATTACTGCAGGATGATATTGTAAGATATGGCCGACCATCAGTATCTTATCTCTTTTCTTGGCAAGCTCAACCAGTTCTTTTCCTTCTCGCATGGTCAAGGCCAAGGGTTTTTCCACGAAGCAATCTTTATCCGCTTCCAGTGCAGCCTTTGTCAACTGATAATGTGTCCTCGCAGGGGTGGCAATGGCTACGGCCTTTATTTCTTTATCCTCTAGAATCTCTTTAAAAGATGTTGTGACCATTATCGATTGATACTTCTGTCGATATCCATCCAGGAGGGTCTGGTCTGTATCACAGAGGGTATGTAAGATACCTAGCTCGTGCAGATTCCTCAGGATGTTCTTGCCCCAGTAGCCTGCACCGACTAATCCTACGAAGGGCTTCATGCCTTCCATACCTTACCTTCCCTCTGCCCCTTGAGGCCAAGGGCATTGTGAGTGTCGATGATGATATGTGTCTTTTCACGTATTAAATTGTAGTCATAGCAGGAGTGATTGGTCGTGATGATCACGACATCGTAGGACTCCAGATTTGAGGGGGTAAGCTCCACCGATCTTTTCTTGAATTGATATCTCCTCGTGGCTGGCAACTCTGGTATATAGGGATCATTGTAGTCTACCTTGGCACCCTCAGTCATGAGGAGCTCCATAATCTTCAGCGCAGGGCTCTCTCTGAGGTCATCAACATCAGGCTTGTAAGCCACCCCGAGAAGCAGGATCTTTGATCCCTTGAGGGATCTGTTATCATCGTTCAAGGCCCTCGCGGTCTTTTGCACTACATAAGAGGGCATATACGCATTTATCTCTCCAGCCAACTCAATAAATTGCGTATGTACTTCACTCTCTTTCGCCTTCCACGTGAGGTAAAAGGGATCGATGGGGATACAGTGGCCTCCCAATCCAGGACCCGGATAGAAAGGCTGAAAGCCAAAAGGTTTGGTCTTCGAGGCCTCAATAACCTCCCAAATGTCAATCCCCATGCGGTCAAAAACCACCTTCAGTTCATTGACTAACGCTATGTTCACAGATCGATAGATGTTCTCGAGGAGCTTGGTAGACTCTGCCACCCGCGTGGAAGATACCGGCACCGTTTGCTCTATAATTTGATCATAGAGGACTTTAATCACGTCGAGACACGATTCGGTTACTCCGCTGACCACCTTCGGTATCTTCGCAGTAGGAAACTGACTGTTGCCGGGATCTTCCCTTTCGGGAGAGTAACCTAAATAGAAGTCTTTTCCCACCGTGAGACCTGTTTTTGCCAAAATGGGGAGTATCTCCTCTTCCGTGGTTCCTGGATAGGTGGTGCTTTCAAGCACGATAAGTTGTCCCGCGCGGAGTGTGGCCGCTATGGCATCGGTGGTGCTTAAGATATACGAAAGATCGGGCTCGTGGTGCTTACCCAAGGGGGTGGGGACACAGATCAGTATGGCATCCGCCTCTCTCAGGCGGGCAAAGTCACCGGTGGCTTCTAATGCGCCACGACGTGCAAACTGATCGATGAATTCGGAAGGTATATGATGTATATAGCTTTGACCTTTATTAATAGCAGCAATCTTCTCTGCATCATTGTCAAAACCGAGTACACGAAAATTATTAACTAAAAATTCACGGACCAAGGGCAGGCCTACATAGCCCAGCCCAACAATACCTATCACCGCCTTTCTTTGGGTTATCCTGTTTTTTAAATTCATAACTTATTCTTCAGTGGTTATGCTAAAATTTCACTTTATATTTAACAACTAGGAGTTCATACAATAACTGCGCAGAATTGTTTCGTCGAACCTTTTTATTGGCACGGTTATCAGATGACTGCAGAATTAAATCCCGTCTTTATTATAATGACCTGCACGTCATTTGAAGAAGTATAAGGGACTAACCGGTGGCCCTTTTCTCCTCAGACCATAAGGGAGAGAGTTCACGAAGGCGTTGGATGATGGAGGGGATTTTCTCTAGGATGTAATCGATCTCTTCCTTGGTGTTATATCTGCCGAGGGAAAAGCGGATGGTGCCGTGGATGGCCGTTTGTGGGACTCCCATAGCCACCAGGACATGGGAGGGCTTTGGATCAGAGGAGGCGCAGGCAGAACCGGCAGAGGCGGCGATCCCCTCCTCACTCAGCAGCAACAAGATGGCCTCACCCTCTACTGCCTCGAAACTCATATTGGTCGTGTTGGAAAGTCTCCTCGATTGCCCCCCGTTGACCAAGCAACTGGGGACCCTCTCCAGAATTCCCCTTTCAAGCTTATCCCGGAGGATCTGTAGCCTCCGCTGCTCTTCGGCCATTGCCTCCTTGGCCAGCGCACAAGCCTTGCCCAGACCGATGATGGAGGGGACATTCTCCGTACCTGCCCTGCGTCCACCCTCTTGATGACCACCGATGAAAAATGGGACGAATGGGGTTCGCCGTCTAATATAAAGGGCCCCAATTCCTTTTGGGGCATGGAGCTTATGCCCGGAGAGGGAAAGGAGCTCAACGGGGGTAGACCGCAGGTCCAGGGGGATCTTTCCCACAGCCTGCACCGCATCGCAGTGAAACACTGCACCCTTTTCCTTGATGATCTGTGTTATCTCTTCGAGGGGAAAGACAACCCCGGTCTCGTTGTTGGCGTACATGATGCTGACGAGAGCGGTATCACGGGTGATGGCTTCCTGGAGCTCATCCAGATCGATCATGCCCGTATGATCCACAGACAGATAGGTCACCGTATACCCCTTCCCCTCCAGATGTCTGCAGAGGTTCAACACAGCAGGATGCTCCACCGTCGTGGTCACCACATGCCTCTTTTCGGGATAGGAAGCGAGGGTGCCGAGGATGGCTGCGTTGTCGCTCTCGGTGCCACAGCTGGTGAATACGATCTCATCCGGATGGGTGCCTAGAAGGTCAGCCACCCATTCCCGGGCCTCCCAGACCTTTTCTCCCACCTGGCCGCCGAAGCGATGTAAACTGGACGGATTGCCGTAGAGATCGCAGAAATAGGGGAGCATCTCCTCCAAGACCTCGGGTGCCACACGGGTGGTGGCATTGTTGTCGACGTATACCTCCCTCATTCCCCCTCACCCTCTGGTTCCTCTTCAGAATGATTCTTCTGCATCTCCTCCTGGATCATGTCCCCGAGGTTCAGGGTCATTTCTTCCTCGGCTCCCATGTATTTTTTTATCTCCTCTTTTTCTTTCTTGTGCATCAATCCCTTAATGCTCAAACCGATTTTTCGCTCTTTCGGGTCGATATTGAGGATGAGAACGGTGACCGTATCATCCACCTTTAAGACCTCGGATGGATGCCCCACTTTTTGTTCTCCCGTGCCGAGTTCAGATATATGGATCAAACCTTCCAGTTCTTTTTCTAGTTCAACAAAGGCCCCGAAATCGGTGAGACTCGTGACCTTGCCAGTGACTACCTGCCCCACCGCATAGTTTTGGGGAACTGTTTCCCATGGATCTGACCGGAGCTGTTTGATCCCCAAGGAAAACCGCTCGTTTTCCTTGTCTATCTTGAGTACGATGGCCTCAACCTCTTGGCCCTTTTTATAGATATCGGCGGGGTGCCTAATCTTCTTGGTCCAGGAAATCTCCGAGACATGCACCAGCCCATCAATTCCCTCATCGATCCCGATGAAAATACCGAAATCGGTCACCGTCTTGACTTGGCCCACGATCTTGGTCCCCACAGGATACTTCTCCTCGATGATATCCCAGGGATTCGGCTCAACCTGTTTCATCCCGAGGGAGATCCGCTTTTTCTCCAGATCGACATTCAGTACCACCGCCTCCACGATATCACCGATATGGACATATTTGGAGGGGTGCTTAATCTTCTTTGTCCAGGACATCTCCGAGACATGTACCAAACCCTCGACGCCCTCCTCCAGTTCTACGAAGACACCATAGTCTGTGATACTTACGGCCTTTCCCCTTACCCGCGAACCGACAAGGTATTTCTCCTCTACCATAGTCCACGGATCCGGGGTCAGCTGTTTGAGGCCCAAGGAGACTCTATCGGAATCCTCATCAAAGTTAATCACCTTGACGGTAAGCTGATCCCCAATGGAAAAGCGCTTAGAGGGATGTCCCACGCGCCCCCACGAGATATCAGTGATATGCAATAGCCCATCCACGCCCCCCAAATCGATAAAGACCCCATAGTCAGTGATGTTCTTGACGGTACCCTCCACCACAGCCTCCACAGAAAGATTTTTCAAGGTTTCTTTTTTCAAGATATCCCGTTCTTCTTCGAGGATAGCCCGGCGAGACAGCACGATGTTTCCCCGTCCGCGGTTGAATTTGAGGATCTTAAACGTGAAGCTCTTGCCTATGAACTTGTCTAAATCTCGTACAGGATGAAGATCGACCTGGGAGCCGGGCAAAAAGGCGGTAACGCCAATGTCCACGGTCAAACCACCTCTGACCCGGGAAACGACGACCCCCTCAATTATGCCATCCCCTTGCTGGCTCGCTCGGCTGATTTCATCCCATACTTTCATTTTGTCGGCTTTATCTTTGGAGAGGATAATGATCCCCTCATCATCCTCTCTGCGTTCCAGATAGACATCTACCTCGTCCCCTGCTTCCACCTCTGGCTTATCATCACGAGCGATAAACTCAGATACAGGCACTTGCCCTTCAGATTTATACCCCACATCGATGGTCACAAACTCTTTGCCTACTTCTACCACCTTTCCTTTGACAATCTCCCCCTCTGCTAACTCACGGAAGCTTTTTTCGTAAAATTCATCCAAATCCTTTTTTTTCTCCTTCTCATCTCGCTGTTCGTTGTTTATTTTCTTTTTTTCCTCCATTAACCCTATACCCCCTCCGCTGTTTTCCTCAGACATCCTAAAACCACTCTATATACCATAAAAAAGGAGAAAAACCAAAAAAATTATGGCATTCAACGCCGACTTTGCATTCTACTTTCGATCTCCTCGAACATTCTCTCCACCACTTGTTCCGGAGTCAAGGCGGTGGAATCTATGTATATGGCATCCGGTGCCATCTGCAGGGGGGCTACTTCCCTCGTCTGATCCTCCTGGTCCCTTCTGTTAGTATCTTCAATCACGCGGGAAAGGACGGCGGGGATTCCTCGAGCCATGAGCTCTTCATACCTTCTCGTACTCCTCTGCCGGGGGGTGGCGTCCAAGTAAAATTTGACGTCTGCTTCTGGGAAGACCACCAGCCCCATGTCCCTGCCTTCAGCTACTACCCCTGGCCCTCCCAACCTCCTTTGCAGATCCACCAAGGCCTCTCTGACCACCCGTTCTTGGGAGATCCTGGAGGCCAGCATGCTTATCTCCGGGGTCCTGATGGCCTCGGTGATATCCTTGCCGTCACCGTACACCCTTTGCCCCTCCTCGGTATCTTCAAATACAATCTCGATGTCGGCACACAGCCTGTCCAGGGCCTCCGTCATCTCGGGTGTTATTCCCCGTTCTTTGGCCTTCAGGGCAACAGCCCGATAGGTGGCACCCGTATCGAGATACCTATATCCTAACTTCTTGGCCAGGTTCCGGGCTGCCGTACTCTTGCCAGCTCCAGCCGGGCCATCAATGGCGATTAAGAGCCTTTTTTCCACTGCTCCAGGGCTTCGATAAAAGCCTTATTTTCCTCAGGGAGACCGATGGTAACCCTGATATATTCCTCAAGACTATATCCCGCCATGCCCCGCACCACAATCCCCTCCTGCATGAGATCCTCCATCAACTGGGTCGCACGAGATCCGAGGTGAACAAGGATGAAATTGGCCTCACTGGGCACATAGGAGAAGCCGAGGCGGGCCAGTTCGCCGCAAAGATATAGCTTGCCCTCATCGTTTACGCGTGCCGTCATTTTTTTGTGTCCTTCATCCTCTAACGCGGCCGCGGCCGCCGTCTGCGCCAAGAGATTGACGCTAAATGGCTGGCGTGCTTTGGTCATCTGCTCTATCAATTCTTTTCGGGCCACTCCATATCCTATTCTGAGGCCAGCCAGCCCAAAGAACTTGGAAAAGGTCTTAGTGGTGATGATCCACCGTTCCCCTTGCACATACTCCTGAGAGCGTGGGAAGTCGGGGGCTGTCACATATTCGCCGTATGCCTCATCCACCACGACTACCACGAGAGAAGGGAGGCTGGCCAGGAAATCATCGAACTCCGAGCGGGCGAAGATGGTCCCGGTCGGGTTGTTGGGATTACACAGAAAAATCAGTTTGGTCTTCGCGCTCACTGTATTGGCCATCCTTGATAGATCGATCTTAAAGTCCTTGAGGGGAACAGAGATGCAACGCGCGCCCTGGGCCTGGGCGGCAATCCGGTAATAGGCGAAGGTGGGTTCGGGGAGCAGCACCTCATCTTCCTCCTGCAAGAAGGTCCGTGCAGCTAGCTCGAAGATCTCATTGGAACCGTTGCCCAGGATGATGTGATCGGGGAGGAGATTCAACCGCCGCGCAAGGTTTTCCTTGAGACCTCCTCCTGCCGCGTCAGGGTACCGATGTATGTCCTTGAGTACCGTGGTGATGGCGTCAAGGGCCTTGGGAGAAGGGCCGAGTGGGTTTTCGTTGGCAGAGAGGCGGATGAGGTCCTCTTCACCCCGCCAATCCCGCCCCTTGGGGTAGGGTGGCAAATCCAGGATATAATCGGCCACTATATCTTTTAGGTCAGACATCGCTCGACAATCTGTTCGGCATTTTTTAACATTGTTTGGTAATCGTCCCCTGTCAAGCCGGCCCCCACGACGATCTCGCGCAGGCGACTCGCTGGCCAGATATCGCCTGGGGCATGGGCATCGCTGTTCAGTACTAGGAGGGCCCCTACTTTTTGCGCCAGCCGGGCGACATGACCGTTAGTCAACGAGTGGCCCTTGCGTGAAGTCAACTCCAAGGATACGGAGCGTTCCTTGGCCAACACAACCTCCTCCTCGGTGATCAGGCCGGGATGGGCCAGGATGTCTGCAGAGGACTCGATGGCCATCTTGTTGGTCCCCGGTGCTACCGGCTCCACGATAGTCTCTCCGTGGATCACCACCAGTTTTGCCCCTAACTTCCTGCTCCTGCTGACCAGCGACGGTATCGACTCAGGGGGGATATGGGTCAGTTCGATGCCGGGAATCACCCGCATCCCCCCTCGACTGTTGTTCTCCTCACAAAAGGCGGCGAGCCGGGGTATGATCAGGTCGATATTTGACTGGTCACCATGATCGGTAATGGCGACGAGACTATAGCCCGCCACCTCAAATCTCCTGGTCAACTCGGCCGGCGCCAGTTCACCATCGCTCCATAGGGAATGGGTGTGTAGATCTATCATAGACCACATCCAAAAAAGAACTGAAACCCTGGTTCAGGGGACCTCTGATGACTGAAAACCCTCATGCGTATTGTATTATCCCACCGTGCGATAGGTGGGATAATCGATAAGGAGGGCATTGTAAAAACACTACGCGAACGTTCGGGGAAAAGAAGGAGAAGGATCGTCTCCGGCACCTACATCTTGTATTTGCCAAAGTCCTTGGATGAGAGGCCTTCTAAGAGTTCGTCCAGGGTCTCCTCTCCCTCCTTGTGCTGGCGCAGATCTATCTTTCGAGACTTCTCAATCACCTCTTTGTGTACATAGATAGTGGCATTAGTCCTCAGAGCTAAGGCGATGGCGTCGCTGGGCCGAGCGTCGATGGCGAAGTGCGTTCCATCCAGGTCCAGGTGGATTATGGCGAAGAAGGTATTTTCCCGCAAGTCGTTAACCTCTATCTTGATTACCACGACTCCCAGGGTGTCCAAGAGGTTTTTCATCAGATCATGGGTCATCGGCCTGGAAAGTTGGACCTTCTCCAATTGGGTGGCGATGGCGCTGGCTTCAAAGAATCCTATCCAAATGGGGACAACCTCTTTTTCCGCCAAATCCTTGAGTAACACAATGGGGGTATTGGTGTAAGGATCTACCGTTAAGCCGCTTACCTTCATTTCATGAAACATCCCTTCTCCTCCCTATCGACTGAGTTCTCCTCGTAAGGAGTTTTGCAAACCCTCATTGATCTTTACCAGGACCAACTCGCCCACTAACCCGGACTCCCCAGGGAAGTTGACAATTCGGTTGCATCCTGTCCTCCCCATCATCGTGTGGGGGGAATTTCGACTGCGGCCCTCTACTAATACTTCCTTTACTGTCCCCTCCAGCTTTTTATTCTTCTTCAGCGTTATCTCCCGCTGGAGTTCTTGGAGAGTCGCCAGACGCCATTGCTTCAACTCAGGCGGGACATCATCCTGCCATTGGGCAGATCGCGTCCCTTGCCGGGGGGAATACTTGAAGGAAAAGAACCCGTCGAACTCCACCGCCTGCACCAACTCAAGGGTTTGCGTGAAATCGTCATCATCCTCTCCCGGGAAGCCCACCATGACATCGGCGGTGATACTGATCTGCGGTGCCGCCTTCCGCAAAGCTCTTATTTTAGCCAGGTATTCTTCCCTCGTATGTCCCCTGTGCATTCTCTCCAATACAGCATTGGATCCCGCCTGGAAGGGGAGGTGGAAATGCTCGCAGAGATGTTCCAACGTTCCGAAGGCCTCGATAAGCTCCTCCGTGAGATCCTTGGGATGTGAGGTGGTAAATCTGATCCTCTCCAGCCCTGGGATTTCGTCTATCTTAGCCAACAGCCGGGGGAAAGTCAACTCACCAGGGTTATTTTTAGCGTATGAGTTCACATTTTGACCCAGAAGTATCACTTCCTTCGTTCCCCTCTGAACCAAGGCATCTATCTCGGCCAGGACTTCATCGCTGGGACGGCTGCATTCTCTCCCCCGCACCGCGGGGACAATACAATAACTGCAGAAGTTGTCGCATCCTTGCATAATAGTGACATAGGAGCGCAGTTGCCGTGTGCGGGGGATGGGGAGATTGGTCGGACAACCATTCTCAAAACCCACGGCGCAGACCCCCCTTTCGCCACTTTTTACATCTCGCAGGATCTCGGGGAGTTTATGGATCTTTCCCGGGCCGAGGACGAAATCAAGGGTTGGCATGCGAGCCAGCAACCCTTCTCCTCTTTGCTGGGCCACACACCCTGCTATGCCGATGATTGCATCGTGATTATTTTCCTTAAGCTGTTGGAAGCGCCCCACAATACTGTAGGCCTTTTGCTCCGGTTTCTCCCTGACAGTACAGGTATTGACCAGGATCACATCGGCCTCCTCCCACCTCTTTGTCTCTTGATAGCCGCACTCCTCCAACAGGGCGAGCATCCACTCGGAGTCATGCTCGTTCATCTGGCAGCCGAAGGTCTTGATGTAGACGCGCTTTTCTATAACTATCAGTTTGTCACTCATTATACCGTCGGGGCTGAAGTCCCCGATATAAATGCCTCTTCAAGTATAACGAAAGCTTCTAGGTTCAATAAAAACCTATTCGGAGATAGTTAAAAATTTGCTCCTCGCCATTCCCTGCTCTCACGACGGGGGCATGCGTTGTATAAGAGAGGAAGACTTCGACGCCTTGATTTACCCCCCATTTCCTAATCATCAAATCCGCCTGCATGTTCCTTGTCGCTTCCCAGGCAGGCGGCTCGTTCTGTGATCTTGTTCTCCGTCCATTCCGCGGGGTTTTCCATCCGAAGGACTTTAGGCCCAAGATCATAGGAGCCTGCCTTCAAAATGGTCTCGATGGCCAGGGGGGCTGTATCCTCGGCATTGAAGACTTCTATCATCATCTTGTAAGCGAAGTCCTCTACTTCCTTTACCATCCGGTCCCTGATCTCCTTGGGTTGTGCAAGCAGCTTATTTTCAAAGGGGAGGTTAAGATTTTTATAGTCCCCCTTCTTCCAGCTCTTCGCTTGGGCATAAGCCACCATCTCTGCCCACAACTCCTCAGAAATACCCTCTCCTTTTACTTTACTGAAATTTCCCTCTGCATCCAGAATGGCATTTCCATAATCGTTCACCTGAACGCCCCAGGAGATCATCTGTAAGGCAGTGGCAACATTGGCTTTTGTTGTATGGGTTTTAGCAGCGATTTGGCGAAGCCTCTCGGAACTGTTACCGGAGGTCCCATGTTGAGCGCCAGAGATCTTATATTTTTCTAAGGCTGTGTGAATATCTGCGGTCAATTGCGCTTGGATCCCGGAGTCCTTCTTTTCAATGCCATGGGTCGTTCCATTGTTCAAAGCGATCCAATCCGGGAAGATGTCATGAGCATTCAGCCCTTGAATGAGAAACCGGGCTTCTTCTACGGTGGAAAGCCCTTCCTCTCCCTTGATTTCCCCCACTTCTGTTTCAAGCCCTGCCCATTTCGGAATATAAGGATGGGTGGCAATATTTGCTAAAAGATTTTTGTCATCGGGAAGATGAGAAGCATCAATGGCAACCGAGGTCATTCCTGCTTCAAAGAGAGTAGGGATCTCAATCTTAGCAGCATCAAGATCCTTTTCGTTTTTAATTCCATAATGGTCGGCATGAATCGCCACCGGGATGGTAATTTCAAGTTCGTTGCAGATGGTATCGACCAACATGGCAATATTCCAGAAGTTCACTGCACAATAGGCCTTGGTGCCTCCTTCCGATTTTGCGATCTCGATAATGACCGGAGCGTTGGCTCGCTGGGCGGCTTGCAGGGCTCCGCGGATGACAAATTGATTGCGGCCGTTTGCAGCCATTGCAATTGCGTGCCCTTTAGTGAGCATGGACCGGTCTACTACCTTGCCGCTCACGATTAATGTCCTTGAATGGGGGAAAAGCTTCTTGATATTGGGCGGACGTCCAATATCAAGAGCTTTTTTAAAATCAGTCGAAGAAACTTTTTTCTTTGCCATGGTCTTCTCTCCTCTTAAATCTGTGAATTTTCTTCGAACGATTAAAATTGGGTTGAGGTTATTATCATCCCTAACCTTAACCTTTTATTTTCTCTCTTAAGATACCCGCGATCTCTTCCACCAGTTTCCTTGAACCTACGTAAAGTGCTGTTCGCTGGTGATGTTTCTCCGGCTGAATCTCAAGAATTGGGATGCCAGCCTCATTA
>CAZFIR010000151.1:0-5066 GCA_964519535.1 uncultured Thermodesulfobacteriota bacterium
CACGCTGCCCAGCATCCAGAGGGAAACCCCTTCTACGAATATTTCAGCAAGCGCCTGCCAGCAATTATTTGGCCAAAGGGCCACCTCCGGAAAGGCGACAAGACAACAATCGCAGGGTTTTCCCTCAATTATCTGAGCCAGGCCCTCACGACCTTTGCGATGATCGGGTTCCTCAGGCAAGAGTTCCCCCGTCTTAGGCTCGTGCTCGGCGGCAGCCTTGTCACCTCATGGATTACCAGTATGCACAGAGTGCACATAGAAGGCCTTTTCAACGGCCTGGTAGATCATTGCGTCGCAGGCCCTGGAGAATATCCTCTCCTGACCCTGCTTCAGAAAAACCCTCCCCCCAAAATGCACGTTACCCCTTGCTATGAACAATTACCTGTGGGCGACTACCTGGCACCGGGGCTGATTATCCCCTTTCGATCTTCTATTGGGTGTTACTGGGGCAAGTGCTCATTTTGTCCCGAGACGACGGAAAGCACTCCCTATTCCCAGATCCCGCCGGAGAAAGCGGCAACTGAGTTCCGCAACCTGGTCACCAAAATGAAGCCTGCCCTGATCCATCTCGTTGACAATGCCATAAGCCCAAACCTCATGGAGGCCCTTACCAAGGAGTCCCCCGGCGCGCCGTGGTATGGCTTTGCCCGGATCACCCCGCATTTAAAGAACCCGGCATTCTGTATGGCCCTGAAACAATCAGGGTGCGTTTTACTGAAACTCGGCCTTGAATCGGGTAATCAAAAAGTCCTCAATACCCTGCACAAGGGGATTGACCTTGAAACTGCATCACAGGCATTACAGACATTAAGAAAGGCCGGTATCGCAACCTATGTCTATCTCCTCTTCGGCACGCCGGCGGAGACACGCGTTGAGGCGCAGCAAACCCTCGATTTTGTAGTCAGGCACGCGGAGGAAATCAGATTCGTAAATGTCTCCATCTTCAACCTCCCCATCAACAGCCCGGAGGCCGCGGCGCTCGAAACAGCCGATTTTTACGAAGGAGACCTCTCTCTGTACGCAGCGTTTCAGCATCCCAAGGGCTGGGACAGAAGCTTGGTAAGACAGTTTCTGGATAAGGAATTCAGAAGACACCCTGCAATCCGACCTATACTAAACAATCATCCCCCCCTATTCACCTCCAACCACGCGCCGTTTTTCGCGTGGAACAGATCAGGGGGGCCATCGGAGGGGTCTTGAAATATAGGATTATGATAACACCCCCTTCCCCCTGTAATTTTACTCCCCCGCACCTCCCAAGGGGCCTTTTTATTGCCTGGAAAATGGGTATGCGGATATGTCCAGAGATAATTTCCTGAAACTTCCGATCATCACCTCTTCGGCTTTGGTGAGCTGGCCTCTTCCTTCTCCTTCTTTTGGACCACAGGCTCCTCAGGGGGAGGGGAAAGGGTTTCGGCACCTGCCGCCTGGGAAACCATCACGGCCTGTTTCTCCCGGTTCACCAAGAGCTGTACCACGTCGGGCCGGGCGTAGTGTCCTATGGAATCGCAGAAAAACTTTGCGTAGACGATCGCCTCCAAATCGATATCAGCATAGAGGATACCCTCCTTGTCGGTGAGCGGACCGCTGATGATCTGACCGTCCGGATTTATGATGGCACTCCATCCTCCCCCCGGCTTTATCATGTCGAGCCGATCCTTCATCCCCAGCCTCTCTATGGTGTACGTATCGATCACCGGCTGGACATTAATAACAAAGACCTGACCCGCCAGGGCATGATGCCGGGCGGCCGCCTCGGTTATGTTGTTGAAAAAATCGGCGTGAGGGGTATGGGTCAAGGCGGAGACCGCAGGCCACACCGCCACGTGGATCTGCTCCCCCAGGGCAACCATGGCGTAACGAACCAGGTCCATCGTATGCTCCCAGCAGATGAGTCCACCGATCCTGCCGATGTCGGTGTCGCATACGACTAAATCGCTCCCGTCCCCTTTTCCCCAGATGGTCCTTTCCGCATGGGTGGGCTGGAGCTTTCGATGCTTGCCCATAATCTTGCCGTCCCGGTCGAAATAGAGCAGGGTATTATACAGGGTGCCTTCCTCCCGCTCATTTAGCCCCATGGCCACATAGGCCTTGGCCTTGCGGGCTGCATCGCCGATAGCCTCTGTCGTGGAACTCGGTATCTCCACCGCATTCTTGAAAAGCTCGGCAAAGAAGGGCGCACCCCAGGGGGGGCTCCCGAGCCATATCCAATAGGGATAGGCAGGAATGTAGACCTCGGGGAAAACTATCAACTCGGCCCCCTGGCCTCCCGCCTCTTTGATCAATGTGCATGCCTTGGCCGTCGTCTTCTCCCGGTCGAGAAATACCGGAGCCGCCATAATTGCCGCTGCTTTAAAGTGGGGATATATATCGCCCATATGCCTCTCCTTTCTCCTGACTCATCTGAGGAAGCCCATCATCTGTTGATAGGAAATTGCTTTCTAGAACCATAAAAACATTAAAGCAAAAATGAGGGGAATTGCAACCTCATTATCCCATTTTCCCCAAGTCGGAAATCCTTTTTGATAAAAAGTGTTTCCCTGCTTGACAGGGGGGGGGAGCGATATGATATCTTCTGCAGGTAGGCTGAAAAATAACCACGTCTGCACACAATCTAACATATTGACAATGTTGTGATGGTAGTGGTATAGACGAATCATCAGTTGCAGAGACCACATGTTACTTGAACGGAGGTCTTGAGAGATGAAGCGAGGGCACTGGGTCATTAACAACCGGAGTAATGGCTGGTGCCCTTCTTTACGATCGCCACTGAACGTGCGGTGAGAGGGAGGGGTGTAAGACCAATGGTCGCAGTAAGAAAAGGAGGTGAAATAAGGAAGGACGAAATATGCATCGGTAAGGTTCAGAAAAGAAGGGCAGACGGTTCAGAATAATTAAGGAGGGACAAAATGAAAAACAAAACAGTGCTTGGGTTGTTCGTGTTTATGCTAGCTGTAGTGTTCTTGGTCGGTTCTGCGTGTGGCCCAAAAAAAGAACTGCCACCCAAGGATAAAATAGTCATTGGTCAGGCAGCCTCGCTCTCAGGTCCACTTGCTCCCAGTCACGGATTCGTCAGTGCTCCATACTATGATTTATGGATTAAGGATGTCAATGCTGCAGGTGGGATCTATGTAAAAGAGTATGGTAAAAAACTACCTGTGGAGCTGAAAGTATATGATGATAAATCTGATATAGGCACGATGACGAGACTGCTGGAAAAATTGATTGTGGAGGATAAGGTTGACTTCATATTACCACCCTGGGGCACTGCAATGCACTTTGCTGCCGCCCCTATCGCAAATAAGTACGGGTATATACTCATCGGCGGTGCCGCTGGCGCAATGAAGCTCAAGGATTTTGGCGCTGGCCTACCCTACTACTTTCAGACTTTGAATTTTGCCGAAACCCAGATACCAGTGCTGGTTGACATCCTCGAGGAACTCGGCGTGAAGAAGATAGCGATAATCTACATGGATGACCTCCATGGCGCTGAGAACAATGAAGCAATGGTTGCAGCACTGGAGGATCAAGAAATTGACGTTGTTATGGTAGAAAGCTACCCCATGGGGGTTAAGGATTTATCACCCATGCTGAAGAAAGCGAAATCGCTTAAGGCCGATGCCTTTATAGGTTTCAGCTATCCTGATGAGGTTATGCTTGCTACCGGCCAGGCGATTGCGCTTGACATAAATTTCAAAGTCTTCGGATTCAGTGTGGGCCCAGCTTTTACGTTTTATCCAGGTGCGTTTGGTCCGGCTGCAGAGGGAGTAATCGGTGGTGGTGCCTGGAATGAGAAATCTTCTCCCGGGGCCAAAGCACTATCCGAGCATTTCAAAGAAGTCACGGGGCAACCGATGGGTAATTACTGGGGCGCGCTAACCTGGTACTCTTCGCTGCAACACTTTCAGCAGGCCATTGAGAAGGCCGGAACCCTGAACCAGGAGAAGATCAGGGATGTCATGGCGAAGAAAAAATTCGATACGGCCTTGGGACCGTTCTGGTACGATGAGAGGCGAATCTTTGTAAATCATCCCGGCAATTGGGGCCAGTGGCAAAAGGGTGTGTTTGAAGTCATAGACCCTGGGGAAAAGCGCACCGCGCCACCTATACTAAAGCCGGATTGGCCAAAGAAGTAGATATTGAGTTTGGGGAAATAAACATATAAGAGATCGCTGGTTACCGCAGCAGCGGTCTTGAGTGACGCGGCAAGGGCACTGGTCATAAGCACAGAGGGTAATGGCTGGTGCCTTTTTTTGCGATTGCCATTAAACCACGAGTGAGATTAAGGGGTCAAAGACAATAAGAAAAGGGTCGATCTTCCAGTGCCGACTAAAGGCGCAGTTGAGGATCAACCCTATGCATGTACCTGTTTATCTTATTGCTAGCGCTACTAAAACCTTTGTTAACTCACAAGCGACTACTTCTCTTTTGCCGCCTCCGGTTTCGGCTCCGGCCACGGGGGCTTGGGGTACATAAGCTTTGCGGTGGCCTTCTCCTTAGGGGCTACGACTTCAAAGACCCCCTTTTGCCACTGACCGATCTCACCGGGATGACACGCCGGTGCCAAACTTCCGCTCTCAAACCAGGTCGGTCCTAAAACCGTATTGAACTTCTCTGTAGCCATGATATCCCTGATCTTCTCCTGGTTCAGGGTTCCGGCCTTTTCAATGGCCTGCTCAAAAATTTGGACCCCAGCCCAATAAAATAGATGTCCCCACCAATCAACTGCCCCTTCACCATAGCGTGCGATAAATTTATCACAGAACTCTTTGGCTTCCGGAGAACTTTTACGGTTCCAGCCTCCACCACCCATGACGCCCTCCGCAGCATCACCAAACATACCTACAAACCAATCAAAGTTGGCTGCAACGTTGACGTGGATGGCCTTGAAGTTAATACCAAGCTCGATTGCCTGTTTGGGAGCTAGGATGCTCCCCGCACCGGGATAGGTAAAAGCTAAAAAGGCATCGACATCAAGCGCCTTGGCTTTCTTCAACAGGGGTGATAAATCCTTAACGCCCATCGGAATGCTCTCAGCCATTTTTACCTCAATGCCCCGCTTCTCA
>CAZFIR010000152.1:0-8877 GCA_964519535.1 uncultured Thermodesulfobacteriota bacterium
GATAAGGTTGGGAATGGTTTTACCATAGTAATTAGGAAGAAGGAAAATAGAGTTTGCCAGAAGGATGTTTATATAGCGGATAGTAAGGGGGGAGTAAGGAAGGCAAAGCTTTGAATCGCACTTACAATTCTCGTGGCTGGAAGGTTCTAGCAGCGTACTACAGGGTGAGGGACAAAGTCCTTTCAGTAATACGAAAGATAAGATTATTTGTCAGTGATATCCTTAATGCTATTCCATCTCCGAGTATTATAATAAAGGCTCTGAGGATTCTCCTGCAACAAGGGCCGAGGGCATTACTTGCCAAGATAGTAAGTAAACTGAAGCTAAGGAAGCAATATGCATTATATCTCCTCGCCATAAAATCCTCCAAAGATAGCCAAGTTAAGAAAAAGGCCTTGCAATACAGGCCGAAGGTTAGTCTCATTGTTCCAGTTTATAATACTAACGAGAAGTGGCTAAGGTTTTGCGTAGAATCGGTACTAGGCCAGGTGTATGATAACTGGGAGCTTTGCCTTGTCGATGGTTGTTCTACAAAAAATCATGTACGAAAGGTGCTTGAGGAGTATATAAAACAGGATAACAGAATAAAGGTTAAATTCTTATCTGAGAACAAAGGGATAGCAGGAAATTCCAATGAAGCCTTATCATTGGCGTCTGGAGAATTCATAGGGTTCCTTGACCATGACGATGAGCTGGCTTCCTATGCATTATATGAGGTGGTGAAAACACTTAATGAAAAGACAGATATTGACTTCGTTTACACCGATGAAGATAAAATTTCCAGAACCGGCAAGAGGCTTGATCCCCACTTTAAGCCTGACTGGTCACCGGATATGCTGCGAAGTCAAAATTATATCACCCATTTTGCCGTGATAAGAAAAAAGGTCATAGATGAGGTAGGTGGTTTTAGAGAGGGTTACGATGGCTCTCAGGATTATGACCTGTTCCTCAGGGTGACGGAGATCACCTCTAACATTGCTCACGTTCCAACGGTGCTATATCATTGGAGAATGGCTCCACAGTCTGCAGCCTCTACAAGCCATGCGAAACCATACGCTTACGTAGCTGCGAAAAAGGCGATAAAAGACAGCTTAAAAAGGAGGAAGGTTGAAGCCGCAGTGGATTATGGAATAACGACCGGATTTTATAGGGTCAAGTATAAGCTCTTCAGCAATCCTACGGTTTCAATAATCATCGCTACAAGGGATAAAGCAGGGGCGCTCAGAAGATGCGTTCAATCGGTGCTCGATAAAACTCGGTATGATAATTACAGGATTCTCATTGCTGACAATCAGAGCAGAGAGCCGCAAACGTTTAGATATTATGAAGAGATAGTATCAAATCCAAAAGTGAGAATTGCGAAACTTGATGGGTCCTTTAATTATTCAAGGATTAACAACTATGCTGTGTCTCTAGTAGATTCTGAATATATCATTTTTCTCGATTCTCTCACGGAAATTATTTCGCAAAAGTGGCTTACTGCTATGCTGGAGCATGTTCAAAGGAAAGATATTGGTATTGTGGGAGCCTTACTTTATTATCCAAATAATACCATTTATCATGCAGGGATGATAGTGGGGATAGGTGGTGCTGTTGGATATTCTCATAGACGTTTTCCAAGAAATGCCTATGGTTACATGAATAGGGCAAGGATTGTCCAAAATCTGAGCGCCGTAAGCGGGGCCTGTTTGATGACTAAAAAAGGGGTTTTTAAAGAGGTTGATGGTTTTGATGAACATTACCAGTATGCATTCAGTGACGTTGATTTTTGTCTAAAAATCAGGGGGAGGGGATACCTCATAGTTTATACACCTTATGCAGAACTCTACCATCATGGATCTCTCGGTCGAGATCATGAGGGGGCTCCAGCAAAGCAGGCGGAGTCCAAAAAAGAAATGGTATACTTTCAGAAAAAATGGCAAGATGTGTTGGCTAAGGGAGATCCTTATTACAACCCCAACCTCACTCTTGATAAAGAAGATTTTTCCATAAAGATATAATGCCGAAGGTAAGTGTAATAATCGTCAATTATAACGGCAAGAATCTCATGAGGGGTTGTTTGCAAGCCCTAGAAAGACAGAGCTTAGTGGACTTTGAGGCTGTAATTGTAGACAATGCTTCTTTAGATGGGTCCTTATATGAAATCAAAAAATTCTTAGAAGGAACCTCGATAGCCTCTCGTGTAAATTTAATCCCAGTTGACAGGAACTTGGGATTTGCTGGCGGCAACATAGAGGGTCTAAAGTATGCTCAGGGTAAATATATTGCCCTTCTCAACAACGATGCAGAGCCGGATGAAAAATGGCTGGAAGAGTTGGTGAAAGCGATGGATGCAAACCCGGAGATCGGTATATGCGCCTCCAAAATGATTGTTCATGGAAGTGATATTATAGATAGCGCCGGGACTGTGTTTTCTACCGCCCTAAAAGGTTTCGGTGCGGGGGAGGATCAAAAAAGCTTTTTATACAATAAAAGAAGGTATGTCTTTGGAGCCTGCGGAGGAGCAGCCCTCTACAGAAGAAAGATGATTGAAGAGATCGGTTTTTTGGATGAGGATTTCTTTTTGATCCATGAAGATATTGATTTAAATTTTCGAGCGCAGTTGAATGACTGGAAAGTACTTTACGTACCGGAAGCGATTGTATATCACAGGATCAGATCTTCAATTGGACATATGAGTGACATGGCAGTTTATTATACCCTGAGGAACTGCGAATTTGTGAGAATGAAAAATATTCCGCTTACTATCTTCATAAGATGTTTTCCCGAATTTATCATCTGGACTTTATCGGAATTTACCTATTTTGTTATAAAGCACAAACATTTAAAATTATATTTCAAGGCAAAGATTGATGCAATAAGAATGCTTCCCATGATGTTAAAAAAGAGGGCCATGATAATGAAGAACAGAAAAGTGAGCTATAAATATTTGCTGAACATAATGACTCCTGTATGGCAAAAAGATTTCTTGTTGACAAAAATCAAAAAGTTTTTTTGCGCATAGACGCCGCTGAAGCGGACTGAATAGACTGGCTGGACAACGAAAAAAAATACTTTGGGAGGCAAAAATTGATCCATGCGGTTATTTTAGCCGGGGGAAAAGGAACACGATTTTGGCCTTTAAGCCGTGAAACGTGGCCAAAACAGATGCTCAACATTATTGGAGAGGATACTCTGCTCCGTCAAACCATCAAGAGAATAGATGGGTTTCATCCTCCGGTGAACATCTGGATTGTCACTACCAAAAATCTGATTCAGGACATTGGTTTTCATTTAAAACCTCTCGGAAAAGAAGCCGAGAGAATTCGTTTTATCACAGAGCCCGCAGGCAAAAATACTGCTCCTGCCATAGGCTTGGCTGCTGTGATTATCAATAAAATCTCCCCTGACTCTATCATGATAGTGTTGCCTTCCGACCACGCTATCAAGGACAGAGGGCAATTTCACGAGAAACTCAAACAGGCCATCAAGGGTGCAGAGCAAGGTTTTCTCGTAACGTTCGGCATTAAACCGAATAGACCGGAAACTGCCTATGGATATATCCAGTGCGGTGCCTCTTATGGGAAGTCTAGCGATGGGATTTTTCATGTGAAAAGATTTCTGGAAAAACCCGATGCAGAAAAAGCAAAAGCCTTCATCCGTGAAGGCAATTTTTTTTGGAATAGTGGGATCTTCGTATGGAAGACCACCAAGATCCTAGAGGCGATTGAAACTCACCTTTCCGGGCTATCCCGAGGGCTGAAGAAGATTAGTGTGCGCAAGGATTTGGAATATGATATTCTTAGTGAAATCTATTCTTCATTTGAAAGCATCTCCATAGATCACGGTGTGATAGAAAAAAGTCGAGATGTCCTAGTAATACCCTCTGATTTTGGATGGTGTGATTTGGGGAACTGGACGGCCTTGAGTGATGTTTTGGAAAGGGATGAACGGGGGAATATCCTCCAGGGTAACTCAATTGATATCGGGAGTGAAAATTGTACCGTGATCGCTTCTGATCGGGTCGTTGCTACGATCGGCCTCAAAGATATGGTGGTTGTGGATACCCCTGATGCAACCCTTGTCTCATCTAAAGAAAAGGTTCAGGAGGTGAAGAAGATTGTAGAGACATTGAAGAAGAATAACCGCGAAGAGCATCTGGTCCATCGAACCGTGGAAAGGCCATGGGGAAGTTATACTGTGTTGGAGAAGGGGAGTCGGTATAAGATCAAAAGGATCGTCGTTCATCCAAAAGCCAAACTGAGCCTTCAGATTCATCATCATCGGAGTGAGCACTGGGTGGTTGTTTCCGGAACGGCCAGGGTGACGAGGGGTGAAGAGGTCTTTGATGTCCACGCCAATGAGAGCACCTTTATCCCTATCTCAGTGAAACACCGTTTAGAAAACCCGGGTCTGATTCCCCTTCAGATCATCGAGGTGCAGAATGGGAATTATGTAGAGGAAGATGATATTGAAAGATTAGAAGACAACTATCAAAGAATGAAAAAGGAGTGAGCGTTAATAATTATGAATTCCCGGATCCAACATTACATTGACTTAATAATAGTATTGACCCAGAAGGAGATGAAGGTCAGATACAAGAGCAGCTTCCTGGGCTACGTCTGGTCGATTCTTAATCCACTTGCCTTTGCTTTTATCTTTTTTGTGATCTTCAAGGTAGTGATGAGGATTCAGATGGAGAACTATACCCTTTTTCTCATAACCGGGCTTTTCCCCTGGCAGTGTTTTTCCAATTCGGTGAACATCTCGCCGGGGGTCTTTCTGGGTAACGCCTCCATCATTAAGAAGGTGAGTTTTCCCCGCAACGTGACTCTCCTTGCCGTTGTTCTTCAGGATATGATACACTTTATTCTGGCTATCCCTGTAATAGTTTTTTTCATGTTCATATATCAGGAACAACCCTCGTTTTCATGGTTTTACGGGATACCCATCTTGCTGGGCGTACAACTTTTTATGACATATGGCATCGCCCTTGCTATTTCGTCAATAAACCTCTTTTTTAGGGATCTCGAGAGGTTGACAATCATATTCACCACGTTCTTATTTTATGTAACACCCATCATATACCCCGAGACCATGATTCCTGCAAAATACAGATACCTGATAGATTTCAACCCTGTCGCACCGCTCATGATAAGCTGGAGAAATCTTTTTCTGGAAGGCACGCTAAGATTGGAACTTCTGGCAGTCAGCCTTGCCTACGGTGTGGCTGCATATATGGCCGGCTATTTCATTTACAAAAAGCTCTCCTGGAAGTTTGCAGAGGTCTTATGAAGAAGCCTGTAATCGTCCTTGACAATGTCAGTAAAAGCTACCCTCTTTATCATCATATTACAGGAGGAATCAAGAACTTTCTGTTCAATCTTCCCGAAGCTTTAAATTCAATGAGGAATAATAGATTTGAAGCATTGAAAGATATATCCTTTAAAGTTCACAAAGGTGAGACCCTTGGGATAATTGGCAGAAACGGTGCGGGCAAAAGCACCCTTCTCGGTCTCATAGCCGGGGTTCTCAAGCCCTCAAACGGAAAGATCATTGTTAATGGCAGGATTTCACCCCTTCTCGAGCTCGGAGGGGGCTTCCACCCTGAGCTTACTGGAAATGAAAATATTATCCTCAACGGCGTCCTTTTGGGTATGTCCAGGGTGGAGGTCAAGAGTAAGATGAAGGAGATAGTTGAATTCTCCGAGTTAGGGGATTTTATAGACCAGCCGATCAGGGTATACTCCAGTGGCATGCTCGCAAGGCTCGGATTTTCTGTGGTATCATGTCTTGACCCTGAGATTTTATTGATTGATGAGATATTGGCGGTGGGAGACCTGGACTTCCAAAAAAAGTGCATTGATAAGATGATGGGTTTTAAAAAAAGTGGGGTCACTATGGTCTTTGTTTCACATTCAATGCCCGATGTGAAAAGGATATGTGACAGGGTGGCATGGATTGAGAATCATACATTAAAGATTATAGGTGATCCCGAAAATATCGTTATCAGTTACACCTCGCATTATTCTGTATAGAAAAGGTCTACTCAAGCGGTATGTATCTCAGGCTTGCCTTTTCCGTTGCAATTCACGCAGATCCAAGCTTACTCCCGAGAGATGAGATCCTCGCAGTGGGTGATGAGGCCTTTCACAAGAAATCCAAAGATGCGTTGATTCAGTTGATCAAGGGTGGTGTTACAGCGATCTTCGTATCCCACAATCTGGCCGCAATCATGGAGATCTGTAACAGGGCTCTCTGGCTCGATAGTGGTGAGATAAGGGCAGAGGGAATACCCGAAAAAGTGGTGGAGGAGTATCTGAAATATTCAGGGTAATTTTATTTTATGAACTCGTTGATGGAAGATGGGGAATAGGAATCTATGGAGAAAGGTAAGAAGTCTTTGATTTACTGTTATCATAATGAAATTTATGTTTTAAAGTTCTTTCTTTCCAAGGAACAGTAAGGAGAATGGGTAGAAAAGGTATGGAATCTGAAGAATTCAAATATGATTATGACCTTGGAAGCCTCCAAATAATAACCCCGAAAAATCGAGACTTCAAAATGCTCGTTACTCCAAGATATCTTCATCATTACGTAAGAAATGCATACGAAGATTTCACTGCAGATTTATTGTTAAGTTACTCAAAAGACAACGTGCTTTTTATAGATATTGGGGCCAATTACGGCTTTTACTCCCTTTTAGTAGCTGCACAGCATAAGAATAGTAAAATTTTAGCCTTTGAACCTGTCCCTGAGAATTATGAAGTATTGAAAAAGAATTTAGAGATGAACAAATTGCAAAATGTGGATGTGTATAATTTAGCTGTATCAAACCACGATGAGATAAAAGAATTTAACATAACAGAGGCTTCTGATAATTGTGGATTTTATCAACATCCTTTAGCTAAAACCATCAAAACGATAGAAATAAAAACAGTTGCTCTTGATAATTTTTTGAAGGCTGAACCAGAAGTTCCCACCTTTATAAAAATTGATACAGATGGTCATGAGATATATATTCTTGAAGGAATGAGGAATATATTAAAGAATACTAAGGAAATAAAACTAATTATTGAATTTAATCCAAAGATGTTAAGGTCCGCAGGCTTCTTACCGAAAAATTTATTGGAGAAACTTAGTGAACTAGGATTTGATGCCTACTTTATTAATGAGCAGCAGAGGGAAACTTATAAATTAGATCAGGATAATATCAATAGTTGGGGGCGCCATGTTGGCAACGAGAGCTACATAAATATTCTTTGTGAAAAAAAGGAGAAATCTCTAAGTGTTTGTTTTTTCTCCCATTCTTCCCAGCTTGCAGGAGCAGAGAGAAGCCTATTAGAATTAGTAACTGAACTGATTTGCGACCATGGAGTCATTTGCTCAGTTATCTTACCTGATGATGGCCCACTAAGAGAAAAACTTGAGCAAGTTGGAGCATCAACTTTCACTGTTAATTATGATTGGTGGTGTGATTCAAGCCTTCCTGTGGATGAAGAAACAACCCGGCGGCTTAACCATAGTTTTAAAGCAACCCTCGGACAAATTAAGGAAAAAGTAGAAAAGATAAATCCTGACGTTATTTTTACCAATACAATCGTCATCCCTTGGGGAGCGGTAATTGCCTCAATTCTTAATAAGCCTCATGTTTGGTCTATCCGCGAACATGGTCAAAACTTCAAATTTTACCTTCCATTTCAAAGCATATTAAAAATTATTAGAGATTCTTCTAACATCGTACTTACAAATTCAAATGCGGTAAAAAAAGCACTTTTTGGAAGTACATCTGAACCAAATATTTTAACTATTGGTCAATATATAGATATTCCACAAAATGCCGTAGATGCAGATAAGAACGACTACTTTACGAGAACGGATGCAACTAGATTGCTCATTGCTGGTACCGTAACTGAATCTAAGGGTCAGAAAGACGCGGTCTTGGCAGTAAGAGAGCTTATCAAAAGAAAACATGATGTTGAATTAATAATAGTAGGATATTCTGACGCACGTTACTTAGAGGAGTTAAGAGATCTCGTTAAAGATGAGAACTTGGACGAATACGTAAGGTTTATCGATTTTAAAGAAAACGTCTATCCTATTATTCATCAAGCAGATATTGTTCTTGTATGTTCAAAGAATGAAGCTTTTGGAAGGGTTATAATAGAAGCAATGCTTTTAAGAAAGCCTGTTGTAGGCACGAACTCAGGAGGGACAGCCGAATTAATCAAGGAAGGATTCAATGGTTTATTATATGAGCCTGGAAATTATAACCAACTTGCAGACAGGATAGAATATCTTATAGAACATAAGGAGAAAATTAAAAAATTTGAGGAAAATGGTTATAAATTTGTTAAAGAGCACTTTACGAAAGAAGAATATGGGGGAAGGGTTCATAAGATACTTATGAATTTAAAAAATAATAAGAATCCTTCATCATCTTCTCACTGGCAGTTTGTAACAAGAAATACGTTACATACTTTATCGAATCTTGACGCAACCGTAAAAGATAAGGATATTCATATATCCCATCTTGAGGGCGTGGTAAGAAAGAAGGAGGCCGAGGGAGAAGGACTGAGGGCTGGCCTGGCAGAGAAGGACGGCGAGATAGGGAGTCTCAAAGGGACGATAAGCCAGAGGGATTCCGAGATTGCTGAGCTACGCAAATTGTCGACGAAATTGGACGAAGCTTATTCTGCAATAGAAGCAATGAATCGCAGTCGCTCGTGGAGGGTCACTGCTCCGCTGCGAAAGATTGCTGGATGGTTACGCAGAGTTTCGGACCCAAAGCCACGCTGTAACCTTTTTTCCTGTTTAGTGATCGCTGCTTGTACTCTGCCGGCGACTTTTTTCCATTACGAAAGCTTTAACGAATGGAAGAAGGCTATGCTCAGTGGA
>CAZFIR010000153.1:0-14634 GCA_964519535.1 uncultured Thermodesulfobacteriota bacterium
CCGGCCCTGCGCACCACCACGGTATCGCCGATCCTGATGTCCTTGTTTGCGATCTCGTCCTGATTGTGAAGCGTCGCCCTCTTGACCTCCACCCCCCCGATCCTTACCGGCTCCATCAGGGCCACTGGCGTCAAAGCACCAGTGCGCCCTACCTGCGCTTTAATGTCAATGATCCGGGTGGTCGCCTCTTTTGCCGGGAACTTGTACGCCACGGCCCAGCGCGGGCTGCGGGAGACCTCCCCGAGCCTGCGCTGAAGCTCGAAGCTGTCCACCTTGATGACCACCCCATCCATCTCGTACGGCTGCGCTTCGCGCAACCCATTGATCTCTGCGTAATAAGCAATGGCCTCCTGGATATTCCGGCACCGGCGGGCAAGGGGATTTGTCCTCAGCCCCCACTGAGGAAGTGCTTGAAGGACCTTCCATTGGCCCTCGAACTCCCTGTCCCTCACCTCTCCGATGCCGTAGCAAAAGATCTTGAGGGGTCGCTGAGCAGTAATGGAGGAATCGAGCTGGCGCAGCGATCCCGCAGCAGCGTTGCGCGGGTTGGCGAAGAGCGGCTCCCCCTTCTCCTCTCGCTCCTCGTTGAACTCCCTAAAATCCCTCACCTCCATAAAGACCTCCCCGCGCACCTCCAGCCTCTCCGGAGGGTGTCCCTCTTGCTCGATCAATTGCAGGGGTATGGTCTTGATGGTCCTCAGGTTCTGGGTTATTGCCTCGCCAATGAAACCGTCCCCCCTGGTGGACCCCGCGGTAAACTCACCGCCCACATAGATCAATTCGACGGCGACCCCATCCAGCTTGGGTTCAGCCACGTACGCGATCTCCCCATCGGCCTTGAGGAAACGCTTGATCCGCTGGTCGAACTCGATGACCGCTTCTTGATCCATGGCGTTGGCCAGGCTGAGCATCGGTATGGTGTGGGTCACCGTACCGAACTCCTCCAGGGGAGGGGCGCCGACGCGCTGGGTGGGGGAGTTGGGGCTTCTGAGTCCGGGATGCCGTTCCTCCAGCCCCTCCAGCTCCTTCATTAGGGCGTCGTATTCGGCATCGGAGATCTCCGGATCATCCAGGACATAGTAGCGGTAGTTATGATATTCGATTTTCCCCCTGAGCTCTGCCGCCCGTTGCCCTGCCTCTCGTGGAGCCATAAGCATTTCCTCCAGTTATATGGAGTTAAACTCAAGCACATTCTAAATTTGGCACGCCTCTTTGTCAACAAACCCCTTGCAGCTAAATCCTGGTTGACTTCCGTGAACGGTTTGGGCACAATAGCGATGGAAGTGGATAGGTCTCTGGTGGGCCTCCTGGACTTCAAATCCAGAGGCGGGTGTAGCGCATCCGCGGCGGGTTCGATTCCCGTGCACTTCCGCCATGTTATATATGCAGTTTATATATACAGAAAGGAGAGTGCGATGTTTGGCATCGGCATGCCAGAGCTTCTTATTATCCTTGGTATCGCCATCCTGGTATTTGGGGCAACCCGGCTTCCGGAGATCGGATCAGGGGTTGGAAAGGCCATCAGGAACTTCAAGAAATCGATCAAAGAACCCCCCGAGATCGACGTCACCCCGGATGAAGAAGAAAACAAGAAGATAAAACCAGAGAAAAAATAGGGAAAGGTGAGACAGGAGGTCGTCTATCTAGGACTCGGTTCAAACATCGGTGATAAGGTAGCCAATTGTCTGCTGGCCCTTCAGGAGATATCCGCATCCAATCACAATCGTATCAAAGCCGTTTCCTCTCTCTATAAAACAGAACCCATCGGTTATCTAAATCAGGATTGGTTCATCAATTGTGTGGCAGAGGTGTCCACTGATCTCCCGCCCCGTCCCTTTCATACCTTCGTGCAGGGGATCGAGAAACAGATGGGAAGGCAAAGGACCGTTAAGATGGGGCCGCGCATCATCGACCTCGATATACTCTTCTATGGGGCCGAGGTCGTCGAGGAGGCGGACCTGGCCATCCCCCATCCCCATCTCCATGAGCGGGGTTTCGTCCTGGTCCCCTTGGCGGAGCTGGCCCCTGATCTGCTCCATCCGGTCTTAAAAAAGACCGTCAGTGATCTTCTCAAAAACAGAGGTGAGGGGGCAGTGGAGTTGTATACCGCCCCCCCCAACAAAGAGCTATTGCATTAAGCCATGTTTGCCTTTTTCCTCCTTGGCATATACGGAAAGCTGGTCGCCTATCTCCCTTCGTGGTGTGTATCGCTGATTTGTGCGCTGGTAGCGAGAGTCGTCCTCCTGACCTCTCTGAGATCGCGTGTAGAGAGGGGCATAAAGCGATTCCCCTTGACGAGAAATCATGATGTGGAAGATCTGACAAGGAAACACATCCGGTTTCTCGTCGATGTGTTACACAAAATGCTCCATCTCCGCTATCACCATCAGCCGCAGCACAGATTGGGCAATGAGGTGAAACGTGAGGGCGAAGCGTATCTCAAGGAGGCCCTGAAGAACGATAATGGGGTTATCCTCTGCTCCCTTCATCTGGGGAATTTCTTTGGGTCCATATCCTCCCTCACCCCTACCTACCCTACCAATTTGGTAGTGAGGGGTGAACGCCACCAGCGTTGGGAGGCCCTCGGCATGAAGATGAGGCAGAACGTAGGGATTAAAACAGTCTACGGCGAAGGAGCGGCATTGAGACTAAAGGCGAGGCTCAAGAAGGGAGAACTCGTGATTTTTGTCATCGATCAATATCTCCTCCCCTTTTTTTACGGTGCGGATCACCCCTTTCGAGAGATCGTTCCGCGATTAGCGCAGATGACTCGCGCCCCAGTTATCCCCTTCTACACCTTACAAGATAACAGGCACACCATCATACGATTTCTCCCACCCCTCGCGGAGGTCTCTTCGCACGGTTTGGAAGATGTGGTAATTCAGGGGATCAAGGAAAACCCCGCTCTCTGGTTTTGGTGGAGGAGATTGGGCAGGGTCAAAAGAGGCGATCGAAAGTCATAATACGAGGGAGGGTCGGCTGTGGCCATCGAGTTCATCAGGACGATCAGCGAGGGGAAAAAGATCTATGGGATCCTGCATCTCCCCCGAAACCCCTCACCCCCTTGTGTGATCGCCTCCCATGGGCTGTTCAGCAGCAAGGACAGCGAGAAGTTTGTCGAGATTGGAGAGTTCTTCTCCGCCCAGGGAATCGCCGTGATCAGATACGATCATCAGGGGTGCGGTGAGAGTGAAGGGGATCTCAGCGCAACAACGGCCTCGTCCAGGATAAAGGACCTGGATGCGATCGTCGAACTGGCGGTTCATCATCCCCTGTTGGGCGAACGCATCGGTCTGCTCGGCAGCAGCATGGGAGGCTTCATTTCCATATTCAAGGGGGCAGCGGATCTCAGGGTGAAGGCCCTGGCCCTATGGGCCACCCCCTCACACCTCGGAGACAAGCGGAAGGTGGAGGACGCGGAAAATCCGCCCCTTGGAGAGGCGTTCTATCGAGACCTCGGACAATACGATGCCAGGAAGGCCATCGAGCATGTGGGAAATTGCCTGATCCTTCACGGGGAGGCGGATGAACTGGTCCCCATCGCCCAGGCCGGAGGGCTCTATGCCTCGGCCCGCTCGCCCAAACACCTGGAGGTATTTCCGGATGGGGACCACCGATTTACCAATCCTCAACACCGCCGCAGGGCCATCAGGATGAGCCTCGAGTGGTTTCAGAAGTATTTGTGAGAAGTGCCAGAAAGAAAAATCTCTCGTCCCTAATTATACCCAAAGTATTAGGCAGCCCGAAAGAGCGCCCTGATCCTCATATCAACGATACAAAAGGCCATCAAGACATTTTCTGCTCTGTTTACCCCGGGGCGATGAAGAATGGGTAACACTGTTTAAAGAAATAATGCGGTGGGGAGGGTTGTAAAATCGAAATACTAATGTAATGGAAAATCCCGCTTTCGACTTACCGTAAAAAAGGACCTGCTCGCTCGTTTCCTGCTACATACCTGGTTCTTCGGCACCGGACGTCGGTGTATCCTCTTCCGGCACGACCTCTTCAGCCGGGGTAGAACCCTGGTCTTGATGCTCCTGCGTTTCGAGTGCCGACGGCATCTCTGTTTCTTTCTTTTCCTGTTCGCTCGGAGCGGGAGCGGCGGCGGGACCCTTCATCTCCCGGCAAAAATCATTGATCCCCGCTGCCGCCTCGAACCCATCGAGGCGGACCATACCGTCGTTGTAGGCCTGATGGATTTCCAATACGACCTCTCTCATCGCTTCCAAGGTGACGACCTTATGCGGATCCTCATAGCTCCAATCTTCAGCAGGAGCGATGCCCAAGGCCCGCAAATGGATAAAACACGCTTCACAGGTCAAATCCTCTCCCATCTTCAAGGTCATAATGAGGTTCTTGGCCAACTCACACTGGGTCACCTCCACCCCCTCGCACTCCTGCACATCGATAAGGCCCACGGTATCTTGTGGGCCCTCCTCTGCCTTTTTTCCGAGCACTCCAGCGGGGGAAAACATCAAGAAACAGAACACGAGAAGTACAACACACACTGTATGAAATCGATTCAACAACCTCATCTCACTCTCCCAGGCTTTGCACCGGTACCCACGTTATGGTTACAAATTAAGAGAGATTTGTCAAGAAAATTTTGCATTGCTTACCGGTATTGACCCGAAAGATCCTGGTTTATCTTGATGTCAACCTCATCCTTCATCGCTGTAACCCATCCCTGCAGGAGTTCTCTCCCCTTGAGACCGGAGAGCTGCTTGTGGTAGGTATCTTTCTCCTTTTCATATACTTTATCATCCACCTTCTTTATATCCCGCAGCTTGATTACCACATAGGCGTCGCTCACCTCGATTATGTCCTCAGGCCAGGGAACCGCACGGGTCAGGGCGGCAAGCTCATCGGCATGTGCGGCCAGCGTGCCTATGCGTGGGAGCGATGACGCGCTTCTTTTGAAAAATCCTGTTGCTTCCACCTGTAGGCCGTTGGCCCTTAACAAATCACTAAACCCCTCACCCTTCTTCCACGCCATGAGAAGATCCCGGGCAATGCTTTGCGCCAGCCTTTGGGCCGATGAGGCGACCAGGGCTTCCTGTACATGCCCTCTTACCTCCTCCAGGGGAGGTACCAAAGGAGGTATCTTCTCGACTACTTGCAGGACAAAGTAGTCCTCTTCATCCTGGAAGGCCGAGGAGACCTCGTTCTCATCCAAGGTGAAAGCGATAGAGGAAAATTTTTCCCTGAGTCCTAAACCCTTAAGGGGCATCCCTGCCCTAAAGGGACCCTCCTCCCTCACCTGAAGCCCTTTCTCTGCAGCATAGGACTGTAACCCATCTTTCGTTTTCGCCTGGTAGGCCGCATCCTCAGCGTGAATGGCAGCGAGTTCCTTGGCCTTTTCCTTCTTTAAATAGCCAACAATCTCTTCTTTCACCTCTTCGAGCCCCCGCGTCTTGCCCTCTTGTCTATCTTCCACCTTGACAACATGGAAACCGTGACGGGTCCTCACCACAGGGCCTATTTCACCCTTGCGCAAGGAGAAAACCACCTCCCCCAAGGCGGGGTCCATCTCCCCCCGGGAAAAATACCCCAGGTCGCCCCCCCCGGCAGAAGAGGGGTCATCGGAGTACGTGCGCGCCAAGGCAGCGAAATTTGCACCCTGTGCACCCCGGCGGGCCTCGGCAAGGACCTTCTCCGCCTTCTTTCTCGCTTCCTCCACCACATCAGGCCCCGCTTCAGGGCTGACCGCAATGAGGATATGTCTCACCCGCACCCTCTCAGGACTTTGGTACTGCTCTATGTTCATATCATAATACTCTTGTATCTCTTGAGGAGAAACCGCTGCTTCTTTGAGGTATGCGTCAGGGGAAAACCGCAGATAGAGGACTTTCACCCGTGAAGGGGTACGAAACTCCTCCTTGTGTTCGGCATAATATCCGTCCAAATCACTCTGGGTGACCGTTACCCGTCCTCTAAAAGCCTTGGGGACAACTTTTACGAAATCCAGGTTTATCGTCTCGTTCTCCAGTAAATAGAGTTCCTGTGCCTCCTCCTCGGTGAGGATCACGCCGGTATCCCCTATGAAGGTCATCATGCGCTGGTTGATCAAATCCGTTTGGATCATCGCCTGCAATTTTTCACTATCCAACCCCATATTTCTCGAGAATTGTTCGTAGAGGTAGCGGTCAAACTTCCCGTCCCGCTGAAAGGCTGGAAATTGCAAGATGGCATCTCTCACCTCCGCTTCAGTCACCCGAAGCCCTATCCGTTGTGCCCCCAGCCCTATAACGGCTGCATCGATCAATTGATCGAGGGCCTGTTGTCTGATGTTCAGCCCTTTGAGGAGGTCAGGGGAAACCTGCTGTCCAAAAAGCCTCGTATAGTATGCCAATAAGTTCTGGTACATGCGGTCAAACTCCGCTTTGGTAATGGATTGACGCCCTATGGTGGCCACGACAGTCTTTTCTTTGTTCTTGATTCTCCCCATCCCCCAGAGGACAAAAACCACGATAATCAACCCCAGCAGGATCTTGATGAACCACGAGGTGGCATGGCTCCTCATGTATTTGAGCATACGGCAACCTCCTCACAAGCAAAGTCCTTAAAAAATAGTTGATAGCCTGAGAAAAAGCAACTGTTTTTATATGCATAAATCCCGCGCACGCGAAATAGTTGAGACGAAAAGGCAGAAAAAACAGAAAAACCTCTGTGCACAGACCCGATCTGTGCTATTATATAAGTGAGGAAATCATTCATTGTAACTGAATCGTATCTGCAATGCCCAAACGAAAGGCCTACGTAATCCATGCCATCGATAAATCCCTGGTGATCTCGGATCATCCTCCTTTTCCCTTTCCTGTTCTCGGCATCACCACGGTTGCCGCCCTCTTCCCCGAAGATGAATGGGAGGTCGAGGTGGTGGACGAAGACCAGGAGCAGGTTGATCTGGATAGGGAGGCGGACCTGGTGGGGATCTCGAGCCTCACCATGAACGCCCCGCACGCCTATGAATTGGCAGATCACTTTCGATCCCGCTCGATCCCCGTGGTGATGGGGGGTCTGCATGTCAGTAACGAACCAGATGAGGCCTTGCAGCACTGCGATGCTGTGGTGCGGGGAGAGGCGGAGGGGGTCATGCCAGCGCTCTTAGGTGACTACACCAAGGGGGAACTGAAGAAAATCTATCAATCTCCCAAACCGCCTCCTGCCTATGGAAGACCATACGCTCGCAGAGACCTCCTGCGGCGGTCCCACCAGCGACACATCTGCGCCGTCCAAGCCACCCGGGGCTGCCCCCACAATTGCGAATTCTGCTCGGTCCCCCTCTTCTTTGGCTACAAATATCGGCCCCGCCCGGTACAGGACGTGGTAGCCGAGATCAAGGAAGTCTCGAATGCCTATTCACGCCTCAATATCTTCTTCGTCGACGACAACATCGGCGGCACCCCCCGGTACGCCAAGGAGCTGTTTCGGGCCCTGATCCCCCTCAACATCCGCTGGGCGAGCTTTGCCTCCCTCAAGATGTCAGAGGATGCACAGCTCCTCGATCTGGCGGCAAAGAGCGGCTGCACACAGCTCTTTATCGGTTTCGAATCCCTTGATCAAATAAATCTTGACAGTGCGGGGAAGTCGTGGGCCAAGACAAAGAGTTTCACGCAGCATGTACATGATTTCCACCGAGCGGGGATCATCGTCCAGGGGGCCTTTATCTTTGGGCACGACGATGATACAAGAGATATCTTTCGCCGTACGGTGGAATATGTCCAAGCGTCAGGCATGGAAGTACCGGTCTTCTCAATCCTTACCCCCTATCCGGGCACTGCTTTGCGTCGGCGTCTGATCAAAGAAGGCCGCCTCCTCCCCGAGAGCGATGATTGGCGCAAATACGATGTGGGACATGTGCTCTTCCGCCCCACCTTGATGACCCCGGACGAACTCCAGGAGGGCTACCTCTGGGCCAAGAAATATTGCAGTGCACCGCGTTCCATCATCACGCGGCTCTGGCGTGCACCCCTTAAAAATATCCCCCTGGCCTTAATCCTCAACTTCTCCATGTGGCGCAGTAAGATGCGCGAGATCCATGCCAAGTGGCACGGTCCCTTGCGGGCGCCCGCGCAGTGGTGACTGGAAATCTCAGCTGATTAAAAAAGATGTTGACGGAGCAGTCAGATGGACGGGAAGACGCTATGAAACCCCCTGCCATATCCCGGGGATACCCTTACCACAGTACTTACATCTCCCCTTGATCACATTATTGGCGAGGATGGAGTAGCCCGACCTGGCAATGAGCACCTTTTTACAGTGGGGACAATAGGTGTTTTCCCCTGGATGGCCGGGTACGTTTCCCATATAGACATATTCGAGGCCGACCCCAAGGGCCACCGCCCTGGCCCGTTCCAGGGTCTCCACCGGTGTGGGAGGGAGATTGCGCAACTTATAGAAGGGAGCAAAGCGGGTAAAGTGCGTGGGCACATCTGGACCGAGCTCCTGCTTGATCCAGAGGCACATGCGTCTGACCATCTCCATGTCATCGTTTTTGGTGGGGATCACGAGGTTGACCAGCTCCACGTGAACCCCCTTATTCTGTAAAGTCTTGATGGTGCGCAGGACCGGCTGAAGGCTTCCCTCGGTCATCTCCTGGTAGTAATCCTCGGTAAAGCCCTTGAGGTCGATGCAGGCGGCCGATAAATACCCGCAGAGGTCCTCTAAGGGCTGAGGATTAATATAGCCGTTGGAGTGGTAGACGCTTAAAATCCCCTTCTTCTTGGCCAAGACTGCGATGTCATACATGTACTCGAAAAAAATAGTCGGTTCGACGTAGGTCGAAGCAATGGTGGGGCACCCATTCTCCCGGGACAATTTCACCACCATGGCTGGTGGCAGCCTGAAATTGAAGGTCTTCTCCGGTACCTCCTGGGAGATCTCCCAGTTTTGGCAGAATTTGCAGTCGAAGTTGCACCCCGCGGTAGCGATAGAAAAAGAAGGCGTTCCCGGGAGGACATGAAAAAAGGGTTTCTTCTCGATAGGGTCTATGTGGAGCGCACAAGGGTTCCCATAGACGAGGCTGTAAAGCTTACCCTCCCGGTTTTCCCGCACCTCACAATACCCCCTCGCACCAGAAGAAATCTCGCACGTTCTGGGGCAGAGCAGACATTGAACCTCGTTCCCTTCAAGAGGCTGAAAATAGGGGGAGAGCTTTGTCTCCACCAGTCCCCATGCACCTTCCAGCCTGGTCTTTTCAGAAGGGTAAGCCTCTCTGCTCAAGACAAAGGGGGACGACGTAAGAGCGAGACAAAAGAGACCTTTACCGCAGGTCGCTAAAAAATCCCTTCGAGAAAGCCTTCGTGTTCCCATCTGTTCCCTTTCACCCATACCATAGTAGCGCTCATGAGAGTTACAAATCAAGGGGGATCATGCGGAGCTCAGGAGCGTATCCTTGACCAAGGAATGATCCGATGATATCATCCCCTCTGAGAAGGAGAAACCATGAGGGAAGAAAATTTCAAAAAGATCACGGTGGCAGAAAATAGGTTCGAAGCGGATCTCATCGCTCAGACCTTACAAGAGGAAGGGATCACCTGTATGATCCGCTCCTATCACGATACCGCCTACGACGGGATCTTCATCCCCCAAAAGGGGTGGGCAGCGGTCATGGTGCCTGAAGAATCGGAGGAGCGGGCCAGCGACATCATCGCTGAGCTCCGGAAAGGGTTGCAAGAGAAAAAACAACAAGGGAAGGACTAGAAATCTCCTTTCGATATCCCTTACTCTTTCTTCGAACCCAACAACTCCATCACGTGCATCACCCGCTGGGGCATCTTCTTCTGAATGGTATTGTCGATCAACTGAATCATGCAACCGGGACAGGCCGTCACCACGACGTCCGCCTCGGTATCGGCGATGGCATTCATCTTATGCTCGGCTATCTGCTTGGAGAGGTCATAATATTGGACATTGAAGGATCCCCCCATCCCGCAACATCGATCTGGCTCCCTCATCTCCACCAACTCCAACCCCGGGATGGCTTTGATGATCTCGCGCGGCTGCGCTGAGATCTTCTGATACCTCACGAGGTGACAGGGATCGTGATACGTAACCTTGGTCCCCGTGGGCAGGGAGCCCTGGAAGGCCTCCGGTGGCGGCTTGAGGATATCGATGATGAACTCGTTGATATCCTTTATCTTGGCACTGAACTCCTCATATTTTTTTTCTCTTTCCTTGGTATCGGCCAAAAATGTCTTATATCCCTCCTTCAGTGCTGATCCGCACGTAGCGCATGAGGTGATGATATAATCAATATCTTCCAGTTCAGAGAAGACCGCGACATTGCTATCAGCCATCTCCCTCGCGGTAACGAAATCACCGCTGCCGAACACCGGCATCCCGCAACACCCTTGCCCCTTGGGAAAGAGCACTTCCACCCCCTGACTGGTGAGAAACGCTATGGTCCGCTTCCCCACCTCAGGAAAGATAAAGTCCGTCGCACACCCGGCAAAGAAGGCGACCCTCATACGCTTCTTGACCCCCGGAGGGGGTGAGTTGATCTCAGGAAGCTCATCGCGCAGAAACGTACGGGCAATCTCCGGAATCTGCCTTCCTTTGGCCAAGGCGGAAAGGAACACGGGCAGGTGGCGAATCTTTCCTTTGGTCCTGGGAAGAAGCCATTGAAGCTTTGAGGCAAGTCTCAGCACCTTACCAAAAAGCCCCCTCTTTTTTAAGAGTTTCTCGAAGATCACCTTCTTGGCAAAGGGAAGTCCTTTGTTGGCAACGATATCGCCCCTGGCCGCCATAGTGATGGTGGCCACCTCTACCTTGGCAGGGCAGAATTGGGCGCATCGATTACAGGTCAGACACTTGCTATAACGCTCCTCTAAATGTTTCCAATCGTATTCTTTGCCTTCTAAAAGTTCACCGGCAAGTACATTCCTCCCCCGGGCTACGATGGGCTCAGTATGGATCTCTCGATAGACAGGGCAGTAGTACATACAGAAGCCGCACTTCATACACTGCGCGATCTTGTCTTGAAACTTGTTCAAGTTTTCCAACTTCATCTTCTTTTTCCGGGCCAAAGCAACTCCTCCCTTGAAACGTGCCAATCCTCTGTAATTAAAATAGCACCTTTCCCCGTATTGTCAAATGAGTTATCCTTGACAAGCACCTTCTGTTAGTGTAGTTTTTTATACTTCTTTTTTGCCCTGTGATAGTGCATGGTAACATGGAGTAGAGGGGTTATGAAAGACCTCTCTTGTCAGATATAATAAGGCCGGTGACTGTTTTTTGCAGAGGGCTTCAAAGGTATCTCATCGTGATTGAGGAGACCGGTGGCACAGGGATTTGTGATCATTTTTTGCACGGCTGCCTCTGAGCAGGAGGCCGCCGCCATAGGCAGGACCGTGGTGGAGGAAGGGCTCGCGGCCTGTGCCAACATTATTCCTCAGATCCGCTCCATCTACCGATGGAAAGAAGAGATTTGGGACGACAAGGAAACACTCGTCATCATCAAGAGCAGGGAGGAACTCTTCGAGAGCATACGCAGCCGCATCAAAGAGCTCCACAGCTATGAGGTCCCTGAGATCACTGCCATACGATTGGACAAGGCTGATGCGGCCTATCTGCGATGGATAGAAGCAGTAACTGCTAAAGGAGACTGAATATGGGAAGTGTGACAAAAAAGCGCAGAAAGAAGATGAGAAAGCACAAACACAAAAAGCAGCTTTCCAGGGATCGTCACAAGAGGAAGAGATAACCGTTAAGCTCCCATGAAGCCTGTGTGGCCCAATTTGGTCCTGTTTCTGTTAACTGTCGGCTCTACCCTTTTCGTTGGTGGTCCCATCTATTCAGTCTCCATACTCGCCATCCTCGTAGCCCACGAAACGGGGCACTATCTCGCAAGCCGCAAATACGGGGTGCCTTCCTCGCTCCCCTATTTTATTCCCTTGCCCCTGCCCCCCTTTGGCACCCTCGGGGCAGTCATTAAGTCTAAAGGGCCGATACCTCATCGAAAGGCCCTCTTCGACATCGGCTCCTGGGGGCCTTTTTTCGGGCTTGCGCTGGCCATTCCAGCGGTGGTGGTGGGGTTCCTTCTTTCAGACGTGGCAGATGTATCCCAACTCCCCGCTCACAGTATGTCTTTGGGTAATTCCCCCCTGCTTTCGCTCCTGCAGCGGATAGTTCTCGGAGATCTCCCGCCAGGAACCGATGTCGTGCTCCATCCCATCGCCTATGCCGGATGGGTGGGGCTCTTTATCACATCCCTCAATCTCTTACCGACAGGGCAGCTCGATGGAGGACACATCATCTACGCCCTCTTCGGTCCCCACAGCAAGATCATCTTCCGCCTTACCCTCCTGGGGATCACCCTTATCTGCCTCATCTACAACCTCGGATGGTTGCTTTTGGTGATCCTTTTGTACTTTATCGGCTACCGACATCCCCCTCCCCTTGAAGACCATATCCCCCTGGATTGGCGCAGAAAGGTTGCCGGGGGTTTCGCCTTCCTCATCTTCTTTACCGCCTTTACCCCTATCCCCTTCCCCACCCTGGCGGTGGGGATCAGAGAGGTCTTGGAATCGTGGCTGCATCTGTGATGGAAATCGATCTCCACATCCACACTACTGCTTCCGATGGTACCATGAGCCCCACGGCAGTGGTCAGATACGCCAAAGAAAAGGGGCTCCGGGCCATTGCGATCACCGATCATGATACGGTAGAGGGCATCGCGGAAGGGTTACGGGAGGGAGGTAAGCTGGGATTGGAGGTAATCCCCGGGGTGGAGTTGAGCGTGGATTTTCCCAAAGGCACCATGCACCTGTTGGGGTATTATATTGACCACACCTGTGCAGAGCTGCTGGACAAACTAACGATTGTCCAGGGGGCACGGGCAGAGCGCAACCTCAAAATGATCGAGAAGCTTCGAGGGCTCGGCATCGAGATAGAACTCTCCGAAGTGAAAGAGGCCCCGGAGCACGGACAGATCGGGCGTCCTCACTTTGCATACGCCTTGGTCCAAAAAGGTCACGCGCAGAACATCCAAGATGCCTTTGAACGATACCTGCGCAAGGGAGGGCCGGCCTATGCGGAGAAGTTTAAATTCTCCCCGGAAAAGGCCATGAGCGTAGTCCACAAGGCCGGGGGAATAACCGTCTTGGCTCATCCCTTCACCCTCAACCAACCTCAGCAAAAGGACCTTGAAGACGTCATCGTGGAACTGAAGGCACAAGGCCTCGATGGAATCGAGACATACTATCCTGAGCATTCAGAAGGACAGACGAAGTTATATAGATCCCTGGCACAAAAACACGGGCTTGTGCTTACGGGGGGAAGCGATTTTCACGGCTTCAACAAAGACGAAGTCGACATCGGGGAGGGGTATGGGGATATGGCCCTCTCGCATAATCTGTTGGATGAGTTGCAGGCAAGGAGGGAGGCCCGGCTCAGAGGTCTCTAATCTTTCACAGCACTGAAAGAGAGGAGGTGAGCACATGATGAAGGCCTTTATCTTGGTCGGTCTCGTCCCCGGATTGGAGGCCAACACCATCTCACAGATCAGCGCCCTGCCGGGGGTAGAAGAGACGGACCTCGTCTTCGGACGCTGGGACGTGGTAGTGCAGGTACAAGCAAAAAACATACCTGATTTGTCACGGATGGTCATCAATCAGATTCGCGGGTTGCAAGGGGTGCAAACCACCGAGACCTTGATCGGCGGCATAGTCTAGGATCGTTGGTTGATATGAGCACGGGAAAGAAGTCCCTTTCCGATTTGGAAAAGGGATCAAAAAAACTGATTCTGGTGGGGGGCAAAGGCGGGGTCGGTAAATCTACCTGCGCAGCGGCCATCGCCGTGCACATGGCAGAAGCAGGCAGAAAGACCTTGATCCTGTCCAGTGACCCTACTCCATCCCTCTCGGACATCTTTGAGATCAGTGTTGGTCCACGAGAAACCCCCGTCCCTCACGTCCCCAATCTTAGCGCCTTGGAGATTTCCTCTGAGATCGTTCGGGAAAAGTGGCAAGATCGTTTCGGTCGTGAAATCTATGAGGTAGTATCCTCTTTTGCCGACCTTAATTATGACTTCGTCATGGACTATGTGGGAGGTGCACCGGGGATAGAAGAGGAATACATGCTCTACTACATCATGGAGCTGGTGAGAGAGGGACGGTATGATCTCGTGGTATGGGATACCGCCCCGGCAGGTCATACCCTCCGCTTGCTTCATCTCCCCGAGATCTTTCTGCGGCACCTTGAGGGGGCAACGAAATTTTATCTCAATCTCTACAGCTACCTGGAACGGGCCAAGGAAGCGGTGCAGTTGAAAAAGGGGAAGAAATCCCTCCTGGAGATCATCTCAGGATGGCAAGCCCTCTCCAATGACATCGCTGACTTTATCAGAGACGAGCACCTCACCGAATACATCGTGGTCACCATCCCCGAGGCCTTGGGGGTCAAGCAGACGGAACGCATTATCCAAGACTTCGATGCCCACGGGCTGCCGATCAACCATCTGATCATCAACCATGTCATCGAGAATGCGGACTGCGCCTTTCACCGGGAAAGGGGGGGAATGCAAGCCCACTATATCAAACTACTTTCGGAAGAATATGGCGGACGCCTCCACCTGACCATCCTCCCCCTGTCACCCAAAGAGATTAAAGGGATCGAGAGAATCAGGCAGGC
>CAZFIR010000154.1:0-3819 GCA_964519535.1 uncultured Thermodesulfobacteriota bacterium
GCCGATATATTCACCTCGCTTGAGACCGAGGGACAACAAGCCCAAGGCCACATGCTTGACGTAAATCAGATAGTCGTGCCAGGTATAGGGCTCCCAAATCCCATAGGCCTTTTCCCGAATGGCCACGCTGTCGGAACCCCATCGCTCTGCCTGTGTGGCCAATATCTGGGGAAAGGTGAACTTGGAAAAAGCAGATAGGGTGCCTTCGTCGATGTGTTCTCTGTTCGCCTTTATGGTACTGCTCGTGCCCATCTTGCTCACCCTCACTCCACGGTCCCTGTATCACCCAGGTAGGCCCTGATCACATCAGGGTGGTTTTGCACCGCCTTGGGCACTCCTTCGGTAATCTTTTCCCCGAAGTCCAGTACGATAACCCGCTGGGCGATGCTCATGACGACGGACATATCGTGTTCCACCAGGATCATGGTCTGGCCCCATGCCTCGTTTAATTCCACCAGGAACCGGACCATGTCCTCCTTTTCCTCAAGGGTCATTCCGGCAAAGGGCTCATCGAGCACCAACAGCTTTGGCTCCAGGGCCATGGCACGGCCGAGGTCTACCCGTTTTCGCAGCCCATAGGGGAGCGAGCCCACCGGCTGTTTTCTGATTGATTGTATCTCAAGAAAATCGATGATCTCCTCGACGACCCGCCGGTGACGGACCTCCTCCCTCTTGACCGAGGGCCAGAAAAGGGATGCCAAGCCTACACTGTATTTGCAATGAATGTGGCGGGCCAGGAGCATGTTGGCGATGACGCTGGCTCCGGGGAATAACTCGATATTCTGAAAGGTCCTCCCAATGCCGCGCTTCGTTATCTCATGGGGGTGAAGGCCGGTTACCTCCTCCCCATTGAAGATTATCTGCCCCCGCTGGGGATGATAGTAGCCCGTTATGCAGTTCAGCAGGCTCGTCTTGCCCGCGCCATTCGGCCCGATGATGGCCAGCAGCTCGCCTGTCTGGACGCGCAGCGTGATATTCTGCAGGGCCACGAGGCCCCCAAAACTCAGAACCAGGCCCTTCACCTCCAGCTCAGCCCGACGGGCGTCGGGCTGAGCGGAGGCAAAGATACTCGGTTGCCCTCGAAAGGCCTTCATGATGCTACTTGAGCTTAAGCTGATCTTTCCCAGGCGTAAAGAAATTGGTCATCGGTGTGTAGGTGGCATCCTCATGGATCTGCACGATCCTGGCCGAGAATGACCCCTCATGGTTGTCCTTGGAATAGGAGGTCTTGGGTACAAGCCCCCCAAAATCCTCATTATGGAAGGACTCCATGGCATTATTGATGGTCTTCTTGTTGATCTTCCCGAATTTTTCGTAGGCCACCTGAAAGGCCCGCTCCATGATCATGCCGACAACCACGCCTTCCCAGTAGGAGGTATCAAACTGTCCGATTCTGCTGTATTTCCCTACCTCCATCATGAGCTTTACCCCGGGGACGTTATCCACCGGCAGACCACCTGAGAACTGCATGAAGAGCCGATTCCGTATCCGGCCTTTTGCCAACCCGAAGAAATCCGGGTCTGTGGCGGTCCAGGTCCCGAAGAAGGGTACCTTGTAACCGATAAGATCTGCATCCCTGAGGGCATTGGCGATGTGGACCGGGAGGATCTGCATGAAGACATACTGGGCGCCTGCCTTTTTCAGCACTGACAGTGGGGTCCTCAGATCACCCCCCGCCTTTGTAGGAAACTCCTCTATCGCGACGATCTCAACCTTGTTCTTGGCCGCATACTCCTTGCACGGGTCATGGATGGACTTCCCGTAGGCATTGTTATAGGTCAGCAGGCCGACCTTGGGCGCCCCTCTGCCCTTATGTATGGCCATGATGTACTCCAATACGGCCTGGGAGTCCAACGTATAGCTGCCAAAGGGTAGATACATGTAATCGATGGGCGGCTTGAGAATGTCCGACGGGGTGGAATAATTGATGCAGGGTGTCTTGTACTTTTGAATGATCGGCTTTACCGAAATACCTGTGCCTGCATCCCAGGTGGCGAGCATGTCCATCTTGTCACTGGCACAAAATTTCTTTACGAACTTAACACCTTCACCAACATTATAGGCGTGATCGACCACGGTCAGCTCGATCGGTCTGCCTCCGACACCGCCCTTTTTCTCGTTGACGTAGCGGAAGTAGTCACGGTGGCCTCTGGCGTGGAATTGACCCCAGGTGGAGGCCGGACCGGTCAGATTGCACACAAAACCGACCTTGATGGGATCTCCGGTCGGTTTTTTCTCCTGGGCCCACACCCCTATTACCATAGAGGTACAGACAAAAGCAGCGATGATAAAAAAGACTATTGCCTTTCTCATAGTGGTCCTCCCCTCCTTATTGTGAAAGATTTAGCTTATACATATATGCCTCTGGCTCTTTGATGAGTGTCTCTATCACCCCCTTTTCTCGTATTTTTATCCAGTAACCTATACCAAGAAAAAAACAATTGTCAACTAAAAAAACGGGTTTATTCTGTTATAAAAAACAAAATTTAAGGATATCTAATAATATTGTCAAAATACGTGCATTATGGCTATTATTCGCCCCGTAACTACGGTCCCCATTGCATCAGGCACAAAGGAACGCTCGTCTTCGCTCTATTCCCACTTCCTCTCATCGACGATGGTCTGGCGATCTTCGGGAATGGTCCCCTGCGTCACACACTCTATCCTATCCGGCCTCACACGGCATACCTGTGGAAAGCGCTCGATCAACAGGCCTGATAGCTGATCTTTGTCGATCGATTCATCAGCCAGCTCGATCTTCAAGACGAGCTCGTCCCGCTCCCCTGAACGCCCGACGATCAATTGGAATTGCTCAATGTGTTCGAATTCACCGAGGACCTGCTCCGCCTGCTTGGCTATGACGAACATGCCCCTGATCTTGACCGCGTCAGCCGTACGGCCGACGACGCCGCTGATGCGGTGCGCCGTCCTCCCGCAGGGGCAGACCTCTGTTACGTATGCCGACATGTCTCCGGTGCCATAGCGAATGAGGCCCCAGATGGGGTTTGCGATCGGCGTGACCACGACCTCGCCCACCTCCCCCGGACCGAGCTGTGTGCCCGAATCGGGATCGCAGATCTCGATGCAGTATTCATCCATAAAGTGCATGCCGGATTTCTCGCTGCATTCGTAGGCCACGCAACCGCCGAGATCGGTCACGGCATAACACTGGTAGGTATCGATGCCGTAGCCGTCTTCAAGCTCCTTCCTCATGGAGGGGGCAAGCATCTCGCCGGTAAACCAGGCGCGCTTGAGGGCGAAATCCCGTCGAAAATCATGCTCCATCTCCTCGGCCCTCTTTATAATAGTCATCAAAAAGCTGGGCATCCCGGTATATCCGGTAACCTTCAGGTCGAGCATCGTCTTGATCTGCGCATCGGTATTTCCCACCCCGGTGGGGACCACCGTAGCCCCGCAGGCCCGCACCCCCTCATGAAAGAGCATGCCGGCCGGGGACATGTGATAGGTGGGCGTATTGATCACCACATCTCCCTTTCTGAATCCGGCCGCATAGATCGTCTTGCCGAACCAGCTGATCCCCTCGGACTGATGGGGGCCATAGACAGGACCGGGGGTGATGAAGATGCGGTCGACCTCTTCCGGGGGCATGGCCAAAAAACCGCCAAAGGGGGGCTTGGACCTTTGGAGCTCGATCAGATCCCCCTTTCTGGTGATGGGGAGCTGCGCGAGGTCCTTCACCGTGTCGATCTCGGAGGGCTTGATCCCCGCCCGGTCGAAGATCTCCTTGGCCGAGGGGGCATGGCGGTAGGCATGCTCGAGCGATTCGCGTAACCTCTGGCGCTGATATCGCTCCCGCTC
>CAZFIR010000155.1:0-17182 GCA_964519535.1 uncultured Thermodesulfobacteriota bacterium
AAAGATGGTGAGGGGTCTGATCCCTGAACTGCCCTCTTTGAGGGATTGCCAGAAGGTGGGAACATCATTCCCCACGGCGGTCACGGCGCCCATGCCGGTGACTACTACTCGCCTTGTGCCCACAGGTCAAACCTCCGCCAGCATTGCTCGCGGGTGGAAGCCGTCGCGAACTCTGATATGACTCTGTTCTTTAGCACCTGGTCCATTTTTATAATGAACCCTTTCAGAGGAAAATATCGGTAATCTGTTTATATGAAAGAACTTTGATGCCTGCGTTAGCAAGTCACAAAACCACCCTCTCCCTTGTCGAAAATCCCGCCATCCTTGTGGCGGGGAGGGGTGGGGTGAGGGTGATAACTACTTTAATATAATTACTTGTATCCCCTCCCCCCAGGGGAGGGGAATCTGAATCTTTTCAAGACGATCAATCATGGAAGTATCAGCGCTTCATCGGCTCAATGATCTCAACATCAGGGGGGAGACGCAGCTGAAAGGAGGAATCCGAGAGCCCGACATTCCTCTTGACGTTGAGGTAATTGATGGTGGTGGAATCACCGCTCTTTTCCATCAGTTCCAATCGCTTCGGCATCCAGTTTGACGTATCGATGGAGATCCTGATCGCGTGAAAGATGGCAAGGTCCTCTGCTGGGTCTATGCCCAGTACCGCTTCTCCCGTCTTCTCTTCCTCCAGCCATATCTTCTTTCCCAGGGTCTCGATGGGATTTTGGAAAAAGAGAAGCCATTTGGCAAGGACAGGATTACCGGCCACCTGATAGCGCTGGGCCACCTTCTCATCCGGGAAGTAGATCAGGAGGACGCCCTCGTTTAAGACCGTTATGGTGGGATAAGGGGGATACATCTCCACCCATATCTGGTTGGGACTCTTCAATCGCATCTTTCCATGAGAGACCATCGGCTCCTGGAAAAGCGAAGATATCTTAACCTGTTTTATATCGGCGGTGAAGTCCTCCAAAGACTCCTGGGCCTTTTTGAACTGTTCCAAGACAGAGGCGACATCTTTACTCTCTTGCTGGCCCCAGCAAGGGGTTCCGAGGAAGCCTACCGAAAAAAGCAGGAAGCAGAGTAGACAGGAAACGTTTTTTCTCACTGTTCCACCTTTCGGGCGATGGTTGTCTTGCTCACACCGGGCAACAAGATTTTTCCCCTTGAGAGTCGGCAGAGGACCTCCGCCAGGTTACCGAAGATGCGCCCTGCCCATTTGCCTATCGGATTGGCAGGGGCCGTGAACCCTCCAATGACGGTCTCGATCCTTTCAAAACCCGCCTTTCCCAGGGCCGTACGCATGGTTCGGGGTGAGAAGTCGCTGAGATGAAAGGGGAGGTGGTAGAGATCGTTCTGTATCCTCATGAGGGAGAGTATATCTTTTATGGGGGTGGTGTGGGGGTATCGCACCACGATCACCCCCCCAGGGCGCAATATCCTGTGGACCTCTCTGAGGAAGGCCACGGGATCGGGGAGGTGTTCAATAACATAAAAGGCAGTGACCACATCAAATTCCTCCTCTGGGAAAGAGGTCTTTTCCCACGGCTGCGAAAGGATGGGGATCCCCCATCGCTGCTGACCATAGTGTGATCCTGTCGGGGAAACCTCCAGCCCCATGATCTCCCACCCCCTTGATTGCATCAGGGCGAGAAAGAAACCGTACCCTGTCCCCACATCCAAAATTCTGCCCGGGGGGATAGTGCGCTCGATAAGATCCGCCCCCTTTTTGAAGACCGGCTCCACCATCCTCCCCCATGCCTCGATCTCTTTTGCCGCCTGAGGGAGATACTGTTGGTAGCTGTCCAACCGTTCCGCTTCTGAAGGACGGGGGTTTTGATAGATAAAGCCGCACCGGAGGCAGCGGACCATGACGTAATCGCCTTCCTGATGGCGTCTCTTCGCTGCCCCGTCCGCACAGAGGGGACATGAGATTAACTCCATCTCTAACCCTCGAGCATCATGCCTGATCATTCAGCGTAAGCATGGGCAGCGTCGAGATATTCCTTTCCCCGGCAAAGAAAAATGTCGTCAATGCTCCCGGTGTTCAGGATGGTGGTAAAGGGAGATCCGGGCTGTACTGTACGCAGCGGTGTCTTCTCCTCTTTGCCACTAAGGGGCATGGGACTTCAGCTACGCAACAGCATATGAGGACACGTTCAGGTGCGCACGTGCACAACACACCCGTTTATGTTTCGTACTCCCCTTGCTGAAGCTCGCGCGATACCCTTTTTTATCTATTTAAGTTTATAGATAACCTTGGCCGCCGCTTCAGCATTTCTCAACATGGCATAGTCTACCGTGTCGTCGGAACCGCTGGAGCTGGTCCTCAGATCGGTCTCATAGACGACCTCTCCGGTTGCTTTGTCGACGAACTGATAGTGGGCGGCAAAGTAGGCGCTCCCGGTGTATTCACCCCCAGGTATAAAGGAGCGTCCAATCCGTCTCCCCACCGTCGGTCTGGAGTACTCAGTGACCTCTCCCCTGATGAGAAGTGTCTTGTTCCCCGCCGGTATTTCCTTGCTCCCTTCTCTGACCACGATGTCAAACTCACCATACTTCTGCGCATACCTGCGGAGCTGGTATACGATCTTATCGGCGATATCCTCACCTGACATATCAGGGGCCGGGGTATTGGGCGGCACTACAAAACCCTGGACCTCACAGGCATTATAGTCCTTAAGAAGTTTTTTTCCCATGGCCATGCTGCTGAACGTAAAGACCATCGCCACTACCACCAAGATTCCTACAAATCTCCTCGTCTTCATGCTTTTTCCTCCTTCTTGATTTTATACTTTTTCCTGCTCATTTTCCCCCTACCTTATAGCTATAGATGACCCGAGCGATATAGTTTGCCACCCGAAATGTCAATCCTTTTGCCTCGGTCTCATGAAGGACCTGGCCACTTGCCTTATCTACAAACTGGCAGTTTACAGCGCAGGTGCCCTTGGGGGAGTAAGCAGTGACTGTCCCCTTCACGATCAGGACCTTCTTGCCGGGTGGTATCTTCTGTGCACCTTCCATAATTACCATGTCAAAGAGGTTAAACTTGGCACTGTACCTCCTGATCTGATACACGATCTCATCGGCCAATTCTCGGCCTGCCGACTCCGGAGCGGCCACATTCAGAGGGACCTCAAACGGCTGAACCTCTACCACCTGATACTCTTTGAAGATCGGGGGCTCTGCCATGCCCTCGTTCGGTATGAGGGCCAATACCAAAATAGCCGCTACAATTATACCATGTATAAGTGACTTATGATATTTCATCGTCAACACTCCTTATTGTTTGTTTCATTTCAATACGACTCAATCCACATCTCAATGGCCTGGGGGTATATCCTCCATCTCCGAAGGGAAGAACGCTCTAATGCTCGTTTACACTCTTCCATCGTCAAAGAGGCCTTGAGAGAGTTCCAGAGTCCGTCCCGTGCCCTCTTTTCCCTAATCATGAGACGCCACAAGAGATCAAAAAATAGAGCGAGCGGTTTGGGTGAATCCCTACGAAGATCTACCATAACACATTTTCCGCCATCCTTCAAGACTCGCGCCGCTTCGTTAAAGAAGGCGAGGGGGTCTTCGAGATGGTGCATGGTATGCACGCAGAGTACCAAGTCGACGCTCTTATCCTTGAGGGGAAGGGCATAGGCAGAACCGAGCTGAAAATGTACCCGATCCTCCAACCCTCTTTCTCTGGCATTGGCCTGGGCCGTCTGTATCATGGCCGGGGAGAGGTCGACGGCAATAAACTCCACCCCCGGCAGACCAGCGGCGATTTCCAGCGGAAAAATACCTGGACCTGTTCCTACATCGAGGGCGACCCCGTGCTCAATACCCTGAGCACGTATCCTGGCGAGTACCCTCTTGATCGGAAATTTCATATACTTTTTTGCCATGCGGCTGTAATATTCCGTCAGTGCTTCATCTTCGAGGGGGCTGGCCTCAGGTATCCTCTCTTCGGCGATCATGGTTTCCCCGCCGCCAAGACCAATATCCCCTGGGCCACTACCACCCCTTCTGCCTCGGCTTTGACCCGCACCTTGGCCATCTTACCGAAACTGAACTCCACGTCGGCAAAAAGGGTGAGTTGCGTTCCGGGCCTGATGGTCTTGTGAAATTGCATCTCTTCTACTTTAACCAGCATTCCCATTGCTCCTTCTTTTACGCTCAGCAGGGCGATCCCGCCGGTCTGGGCCAAGGCCTCCACGATAAGCACCTCAGGCATACACGGGTCCTGGGGAAAGTGACCGGGGAGGAAAAAGTCGTCGGAGCTGACCACCTTCACTGCCACGGCCCTCTGACCGGGGTCCAGTTCCGTCACCCGGTCGATCAAACGAAAAGGATAGCGGTGGGGCAAGGTCCCTTCCATATTTCTCATCTTCCCTTCAGAACCGACCATATATCTATTACGCCCGCTGTTAACGCCAGGGTCAGGCCAATACCCAGCATAGATCCCATCAGCAGGAGTACCGTCCCCTTCACCCTGTCTTTGCCCAGGAGATAGGTGAGCGCCGTGGCCGAAAGGACTCCAAACCCTCTGATGGGAAGGGCGCACAACAGTACAATCCCCACGTTCCCCCATGAGGAGACCTTTTGAACAAGTCTCTTTCGCTGCCAGGTCTCCGAGGCCTGCTTAGCCCTCGTCCCCACCCATCGCAGAAAGGGGATGCGGGAGGAGCGCTCCAAAATGAAACCGTATACCGGTATCTGAACGTAGTCATACCCCCAGGCCAAGGGGAGATAGAAATGCAGAGGGAGGTGGTTGATGATAGCGAAGACCACGGAGGCAGTTCTCCCGATGGTAAAGTGCAAAAGGGTGAAGATCACAAAGACGTTCTCCGGCGACTCAAGAAACTCCATCGACCCTCCCCAGGAGGATGGCAATATACGTCCCATCCAGTGAGATCCCGGTGTGCAATATGCTCCTGATTGGGGCATGCAGCCCCTCTCTTACCACCCTTAGACTGCAGCGAGGATCAGGATATTCATAATTAATGGTCGGGGGGATCATCCCGTGTTCCATGATGAGGAGGTCCGCCGCTATCCTCATCCCCCCTGAAGCGATTCCCTCCCCCACCATCGACTTGATGGCACTGATGGGGATTTCGTGCAAATGACGGGGGACGGCAAGCCTGAGCCCTTCGGCCTCCACGCTGTCCAGGCGAGGTGCGGAATTCCCGGCGCCATCGATGAAATCGACCGCTTTTATCCCCCCCCTTTGCAGGGCACCTGAAATAGCACGCGCCACCTGCTTATCTGGATGTGTAGAGCCCCCGGCCGCGGCAAAACCGAGGACCTGACCGTAGATACGTGCCTTCCGGTCGATTGCATCCGCCCTTCGCTCCAGAACCATAATCCCGGCCCCTTCTCCAGGGATAAAGCCATTTCTCTTGAGATCATAGGGGGCGCTCCTCTCCCCCGCGCCTGCATCCCATCCCGTCAGGCGCAGTTCGTTCCATCCCCGGTATAAGAAGGCGCTCAGTTCGTCCACCCCCCCTGTCACGATGACATCGGCCCTGTTGGCGAGCAATTGTTGGCAGGCGAAGAGAAAGGCCGCCTCTGCCGTGCAGAAGGATTGGACCACGGTACTGTTAGGTCCCTTTATCCCCAGTTCGATGGAGGCGTTGCTGGCGGCCGCATTGGGCACGGTGTTGGGAAAGAGGATGGGGTTGAGGTCCCCGGGACCTCTCAGCACCTGCCCGCAGTGAAAGGCCTCGGAGTTGACCACGCCGCAGAAGCCGGAACCGAGGATGATCCCCGTCCGCTCAGGGGCGACATCCTCACCGACGGCGAGGCCCGCGTCCTCCAGGGCCATTTTGGAGGCGGCGATGGCGAATTGGCTGGCCCGATCCAATCTCCTGATCTTCAGGGGGTGGATAGAGGCCTTGGGATCAAATCCTTTCACCAGACCCCCTTTCTTCGATCGATAGGGTGCCGTGTCGAAGGCGGCGATCTCCCCTATCCCGTCGTGCCCCTCGATCAAACCCTTCCAGAAGGCCTCCTTGCCGGTACCCAGGGGACTGATCACCCCCACTCCTGTGATCGCCACCGCTCCCATTAGGCCCAGAGATCCTCCTTCCCGAAGATCAAGGTGGTGCAGTTGCCCCCGAAGGCGAAAGAGTTGGACAAGGCGATCTGTACCTCTGCTTTTCTGGGCTGGGGGCAATAATCGAGGTCGCAGACCCCATCCCCGCGTTCAAATCCGGCGGTCGGGGAGATGCAATGGTGTTCGATGGCCAACAAAGAGACCACCGCCTCCAGGCCCCCTGCGGCCCCCAGGCAGTGGCCGATCATCGATTTGGTCGAGCTCACGGGGACCTGATAGGCCCTCTCCCCCCAAACCTCCTTGATGGCCAGGGTCTCCACCTGGTCGTTGAGGATAGTCCCGGTACCGTGGGCGTTGATGTAGTCGACCTCCTGCGGCCTGATCCCGGCATCGTGAAGGGCCTCTCTCATGATCCTCGCCTCCTCCGTGCCCGTCTCCTCCGGCGCGGTGATATGGAAGGCCTCACCCCCGAGGGAAGAGCCGAGAAGCTCTCCATATATCTTCGCCCCCCTCATCAGGGCCCGCTCCTTCTCCTCCAGGATCAGCACTGCCGCACCCTCCCCCAATGAGAGCCCTCTGCGCCGCGCATCAAAGGGGCGACAAGGAAGGGGGTCCATGACCTGCAAAGAGCAGAAACCGCCGAAGGTCAACTCGCTGAGTGCCTCCCCCCCACCGCATGCCATCACTTCAACCTCCCCCACTGCTATGAGGCCGGCCCCGTAGGCGATGGAGGTGGCAGAGGAACTGCAGGCAGTGGTGATGGTCGTCCTCGGCCCCTGCAGACCGAATTGCTCGGCCACCCGATCCGTAGCATAGCTCGGGACAAAGGGGAGAAGGAGCGAAGGCCTCGGTCTTTTTCCAGCCAGGAGTTGGCGGTGGTACGCCTCCGCCGAGAGCATACCCCCTGCACCGGCCCCCAGGCATACCCCGCTGCCCTCTCCATCGCCGGTTGCGCTGCCCAGTCCGGCATCGGCAAAGGCCTCGCGGGCAGCGATCAAGATGAACTGATCGACCCGACCGAGGCGACGCAACTCCCTCCTATCGAAAAAATCCAGAGGATCATATCCTTCGATCTGCGCAGCCATCTGCGACGGATAGCCGGAGCAATCGAAGAGCGTGAGCTCCCCGATTCCCCGTTTCCCCTCCTTCAGAGAATCGAGAAATTCCTCCACATTTTTTCCCGTGGCACAGATGACCCCCATGCCGGTAATAACGACACCCTTCTTATCCATTACTGCCCTTCCTCTGCACAATTAGGTCTAAGAAGGCCTCCAAACGAGTTTTGACACCCTCCACGGTGGTGTGTTCGTCGAAGGTAAGGGTCATGAAGGGAATATTCCTTGTCTTGTTCCTCCCTACCGTCCTCTTGAGAAACTCCTGCATCAACGCATCGATGCCGCACTTAAAAGAGGTGACGAAGACAATACCATCGGCGTTCCCGTGCTCGGCGAAGTAGAGAATGCTCCCCACGATCTCCCGCGCCGTCTCCCAATAGATCTCCTTGGAAAGGGTGGAAACCCTCCGCTCCCTCTCGTGAGAGGGTATGACGTGTGAAGTCACTATCTTTGTCTCCCATCCCTTGGCCAGGGCGATAAGATCTTTGTTGATGAAGGGGTCAAAGAGATTGTAGGGTCGGCCGATGAAGGCCACCGTAAATCGGCAATCCCGTTCGGTGGTGACGGGGAGGGGCGAGTCGAACTCAAAGAGCTTGTCCACTCCCAATATATTTATCCTGTTGGTTATCTCGCTTTGAAATGTTCGGTAATACTCCTCGCCCCGCCGGTATGCCCGCCGCACTTTTTTGGGATCTATCCCGGTCCTCTTCGCCATGTCGATAAAGAATGCATGCAGCCCTTTCCTCCCCTGACGCAGGTCTATCACCCCATCCCAGATCTCCATCGTGTCCTTCAAGGTCAACTTCAGCACATCAGGGGCCCCTCGGAACTTGGGGCAGAGGATATAGCGGCCCTCCAGGCTGATCAAGCGGGGGAGAAAAAGGGCATCTACCTTACCCACCAGGCTTTGGGCGTGAGGGACCAATAATTTTAAGGGGAGGCAACTGTCTTCGTAAAAAGGGACTCCCTTGCGCACGATTTGATGGACCTCGCCATCTGAGGGCACCACCTCCATCCCCAATTCCTGCAAGAAGGTCTTCCAGAGGGGAAAAAGCTTATAATACATCAAGGACTTGGGAATACCGACGCGCATCAGACTACATCATTTTTTTTGCTGGTAATTCTACAAAAGATATCATCGAATTGGGTAAAAGGCAAGGTGAGCACAATGAAGGGGTTATTGACAACCTCCACTGAACGATGCTAATTAAAGAGATGGTGAAGACAATCGTGATGGAGGCATCTTTTCCCTGTATGTCCCTTTCTTACCATACGACCAAAGCAGAGATAGATTTAGGGGCACTGGCCCATAACTATCGTCAACTGCGTCAGCTTGCCCCTCCTTCGGTCAAGTTCTTGGCAGTAGTGAAGGCCGACGCGTACGGTCATGGAGCGATCCCCGTATCTAAAAAGTTGGAGGAGTTACGCGCCGACTTTCTCGGGGTTGCAACGGTCGCAGAGGGAATAGAGTTGAGGAATGCAGGGATCAAAAAGCCGATTCTCGTCCTCAGTGGTATCTATCAGGAGGAGGTGGAAGATGTCTTAGCATATCAACTCACCCCCATGGTCTTTCGTTTGGAGATCGCCGAGGCGCTCTCAGCTGAGGCACGCGCAAGAGGCACACAGGTCCCCATCCATATCAAGGTGGATACCGGGATGGGGAGAATTGGTGTCCTCTCCGAAGAGGCGCCCGCTTTTGTAAACCGCGTGCGGAAATTAAAGAACTTAGAGCTAGAGGGGATCGCCTCCCATTTCTCTATGGCAGATGAAGGTAATTCTTCCTTTACCACAGAACAACTGCAAAGGTTTTCTCGCGCAATAGAAGAGATGAAAAAATTGGATATAGATCCTCCCCTCTGCCATATCGCCAACAGTGCAGCCCTGGTCAACCTCCCCGCTGCCCATTTCACCTTGGTGCGTCCGGGGATCATGCTCTACGGATCATATCCCTCCCCTTCCCTGAAAGATAAGGTTTCCCTGCGGCAGGTGATGTCGTGGAAGAGCATTGTTGCGGATCTTAAAAAGGTCCCTCAAGGCTATCCCATAAGCTACGGACGGACCTTTATCGCCCGGCGCCCCAGCTTCATCGCCGCTGTCCCCGTAGGCTATGCCGATGGATACAATCGCCTCTTTTCAAATCGCGGAGAGGTCTTGATTAAGGGGATGAGGGCACCGGTGGTGGGGCGGGTCTGTATGGATTGGACCATGGTGGATGTGACCGATATCCCCGGGGTTGGAGTGGGGGATGCAGTGGTGTTGATGGGGAACCAATTGGGTCAGGAGATAACCCCTGAGGAGTTGGGGAAACGGATCGGGACCATCCCCTATGAAATCCTCTGCTCGGTGGGAAAGAGGGTCCCGCGTGTCTATAGAGGTTAACGTATGTTGAAGGCATGGAAGACCATTAATGTCGTGGGAGAAGGGGTTGCGGGCTACGTGAGGGAGATGGGGAGCATGTTTCTTCTCCTTCGCGATACCATCCGCTGGTCTTTTTACCCGCCCTTTAGGATAGACCTTCTCTTTCAGCAGATGGAGCGGGTGGGGGTGCGGTCCGTCTTGGTAGTGGTCCTTACCGGGGCCTTTACTGGCATGGTCTTGGCCCTCCAGAGCTTCCACGCCACCAGGAGTTTTGGGGCGGAGACCATGGTGGGCGTTGCAGTAGCCCTGAGTATGACCAGGGAGTTGGGTCCGGTCCTCACCAGCTTTATGGTCACGGGGAGGGCGGGGTCAGCCATGGCTGCGGAGATCGGTACCATGAGGGTTACCGAGCAAATAGATGCACTCTCTGCCATGGCGGTAAATCCCATCAAGTACCTCATCGTCCCCCGGGTGCTGGCCAGTATCGTGGTAGTCCCCTTTTTGACCGTCATCGCCGACTTTGTGGGTATCCTGGGGGGCTACTTTATGGGGGTGACTGTCCTAGGGATCAATGCTGGTGCCTTTGTGGCCAATATGGAGAGGTATGTGGAGTTAGCTGATATTTACCACGGCATCATCAAGGCAGCGGTCTTCGGCCTCCTCCTCTCGATCATCGGATGTTACAAGGGATACACCACGACCGGAGGTGCAGAGGGGGTTGGCAAATCCACCACCCAGAGCGTGGTCGTGGCGGCAGTGACCATCTTGATTGCGAATTACCTCTTGACGGCGGCGATGTTTTAAATGATCGAGATCAGGGGATTACATAAATCATTTGGTGCGTTGCAGGTCCTCAAGGGTGTAGATCTTCACATAGCGAAAGGAAAAACTACGGTCATCTTGGGACGTAGCGGAGGGGGAAAGAGTGTCCTGCTGAAACATATTATAGGGCTCATCAAACCCGATAGGGGCAAGATCTGGATCGATGCGGTGGACATCACCCGGCTGGGAGATCGAGACCTCAACGAGATGAGAAAAAAATTCGGCATGCTCTTTCAAGAGGCGGCGCTCTTTGACTCCATGAATGTGGGGGCTAACGTGGCCTTCCCGCTGCGCGAGCACACGAACCTCAATGATAAAGAAATCAACGGGATCGTGGCCCAAAAGCTTGAGCAAGTGGGGCTCCCCGGCCTTGAGGAGAAGATGCCTGCGAATCTCAGCGGAGGCATGAAGCGCAGAGTGGGTCTGGCCCGGGCCCTTATCCTTGATCCGGAGATCGTACTCGTCGATGAGCCCACGACCGGTCTTGACCCCCCTATGGCGGAGGCCATAGAGGAGCTCATCCTGGAGACACAGCGGAGATTGGGCGAAACCTTTGTGGTCATTACCCACAGCATTCATACTGCTTTTCATATCGGCAATCAGATAGCCATGTTGCATGATGGCAGGATCGTGGAGGAAGGTTCCCCTCGGTCCTTCAGAAAGTCATCAAACCCGGTGGTTCAGAACTTCGTGATAAGAAAGGAAGAGTAAGGAGGTGCAAAGATGAAGGGAGGCAAGGTTAGCACCGAGGCAAAAGTGGGGATCCTGGTGTTGGCGGGGATCATCCTGCTGTTCTTCATGTCCTTTAGGGTAAGCAGGCTGGAGAGGATACGGGGTGTGACCTACACCGCCCTCTTTCCCTCCGTTTCGGGCCTGGTGATCAATGCCAATGTGGAGGTGGCCGGTGTGCCTGTGGGAAGAGTGGAAGATATCGGTTTGGAGCAGGGCAGGGCCAAGGTCTGGATGAAGGTCGGCCAGGTCCAACTCCACGAGGATGCCGAGGCGGCCATCAAGACCCATGGGGTCTTGGGGGATAAATATATCGAAATCAAACCGGGTTCCCTTGATGCCCCCCTGCTCCCCCCTGAGGGAGCAATCACCAATATACAATCAGCACCTGATATGGATCAACTCTTTGCCTCTTTGGAATCGGCCGCCCAGGGCATGGGCGATCTTGGGAGATCCCTTCAGGAGGCCATCGGTGGAGAAGAGGGCAGGATGGCGATCAAGGAGGTCATCGTCAACCTCCACGACGCGAGCGCTGGCCTGAAAGAGATGATCCAGGACAACAAGGGAAGGGTCAACACTATCGTCGCCAATCTGGAGGATATCACGACCAAGGTGAAGGAAGGTGAGGGGACACTGGGGAAGCTCATGACCGATGAGGAATTCTACAATGAGGCCGAAAAGACCATGAATAAGTTGCAGAAGGCCGCGGAAGGGGTGCAGGAGCAGACCCCCATCACCACCCTCGGTGCCCTGTTGGGTCTCTTTTTCTGAGCTCGAGGAGGATTTTTTGCTCCAGAAGAACCTTCTCAGGCTCCTCTTCCTCATTATCCCCTTTTCTCTCCTGCTGTCCCCTGCCCAAGGGGAGTCATCCGGAATCTGGCCCCTCTTTTCTTATCATACCTCCGAAGGGGTGAGGGAACTGGAGATCCTCGGCCCCCTCTGCACGTGGAGGAACGATGAGGCAGGGACCGAGTGGGGGATCCGTCCCTTTATGTATCTCACCAAACACCCCGCAGAGGAACTCTGGCGGTGGGAGTTTTTATACCCCGTGGGGAAGTACCAGCTCAAAGAGGGGGATCACAAATTCTACTTCGTCCCCTTCAGCCTCATCCGGGATGAGGTGACCTCGTCTTCACCCGAACGGAGGGAGAAGGCCTCTTCCTTCTTGACCGCCTTTTGGGGGCAGACCGATGAGGGTGAGAAATATGGCGGTTTTTTCCCCATCGTGGGGCGGCTCGATGATAGGTTCGGCCGTGACAAGATAGTCTTTTACCTCTGGCCATTCTATTCCCGCATCGAGGACGAAGGGGAGATCACCTGGCGAATCCTCTGGCCTTTTTTCTCACGGATGGGGGGCGAGGCCGAAGGCCTCTATGTCTGGCCCCTGTGGGGCCGCCGAGTCCGAGCAGGCGAATATGAGAAGGGTTTTGTGCTCTGGCCCGGCTACGTCTACATCGATCAGGATCTTGACACTGACACCCCGCTGAGGAAGCGGTTTTATCTCCCCTTCTATGCCACCGTGCGCTCGCCCAGGGGAAGGGCGGACATCTTCATCCCCCCCTTCTTCTTCCATCAATGGGCCTACAATTCCTCCTTCGAAAAGTGGGAATTCCCCTGGCCCTTTTTGACGCTGGTAAGGGGAGAGGGGGTGAGCGAATGGAAACTCTTCCCCCTCTTCCGGGTGAGGAATGAGGAACGCAAGAAGCGCTCCTATCTCCTCTGGCCCTTGTACAAATACGAGTGGGACCACGTGGCGAGTGAAGAGGAGGACGTTCACCGCTTTCTCCTCATCAACAAGTATCGGGTAGTAAAGGCGTTGGCTACGGGGAAAGAGGCCTTAGATGCCAATCTCTGGCCCCTCTTCGACTATCGCAGGGGGTTGGGGGGGCAGGTGAGCCTTCATATCTTCCCCTTACTGCCCCTCCATGATGCAGGACTGGAGCGCAACACCTATCCCCTCTTGTGGATCTATCGATATACGCGCTCCCCCGAGGGCGAGACCCTTTCGGACTTCCTCTGGGGACTGTACCGCCGTAGGACCTCGCCTCAGATGTCATCCACTCAATTCGCCTTTCTGCTGCGCATCGAAAAGAAGGAGGATGAGGATCTTTCCCTCTATTTTCTCGAGGGGCTGCTTCGTTATCGGAGGACACAAGAAGGGGGAAAGGTGGGCGTCTTCTTCATAGATCCCTGAGAGCAAGGCCTGGAGGTAAAAGCTGCGAGATGAAGCAGAAGAAAATCTTAATATACGTGGGCATAGTAATCATCACCCTGCTCCCCCTCGCAGGATATTCAGCATCCCATGAACACACCGCTACCATCGCCTTCGGCGGGGATACCCTCTTTGGGGGATACTACAGCACGAGCCCCCCGTACGGCACCATGGATGACCTTGCGCAGATGATCGACCACCATATTGAGCGCTATGGCGAGGAAGAGGGCATAAAACGCTTTGTGGGGTATGCCTTCCAAAACATCAAACCGATATTTACGAGATCAGATTACGCGGTGGTAAATCTCGAAGGCCCCATTATCGTTGCAAACAATACGTTCGTCCCAAAGGTCTTCCCCCTCAGACAGCACGTGCGGATCCCCGAGATCCTCAAAGAGGCAGGGATTGCCGTGGTATCCCTCGCGAACAACCACATGTATGATTTTAATGGGGCCAAGGGCGTCGAGGAGACCATGTATCGGCTTGAAGGTGCCGGCATCACATACGTGGGGGCTGGTGCGGGAGAGGATGCCTATGCCGAGGCATTTAGCTATAAAATCAAGGAAGCCAATGGGGTCAAGATCGCCTTCTTCGGCGTGACCGATGTCATAGAGCCTGGAGATATGGTTGCGGATATTGGAAAGACTGGTGTGGCCGCCTTGCCCGAGCAGGCTAATTACCAGGAGAGCAAAAATCTGCGTTATCTCCTAGGCAAGATCGCCGAGGCCACGCAAGCAGCAGATTTTTGCGTCGTGTTGCTCCATGCCGGCCCTCCCCGTGGCCAGGAGTTAAATCAACGTCAGAGGGAAATCGCAGACATCTTGCTGGAAGGCGGGGTAGACGTCATCATCGGCTCTCATTGTCACTCACAGCAAGCTATCAAAGAGATCACCGATGGACAAGGAAGATTGCGACAGGTGGCCTTCTATGGCATCGGCAACCTTGTCTTTGGGGGGAGCAGAAGCAGGCAGGGAATAAGCTTGATTCCCCTTGTTACGTTCCACAAAGCGGGAAACACGCGATATCTCACCTACGAGGCTGTCCCCATCAGACCGAACGAAGACGCCACGTTTCAACCGGTTGTCGCGCAATAAGCGGATACGCGTGCGAGCTGAAAAAACGACAAGTCACTCGTCACACTCGCATTAAAGATGAGAGCAACCCTGCCACGGCGAAGCAAAAAGGTGTTTTTCACCCCATCGGGAAGGTGCCCGGTTACAGGCGTCTGCTAAGATGTCCGGCTATCCTCAAAGTGTCCCTCAATATATTGAGGTTCTACCAAATATTGAGGCTAAATGAATCAATTCATACTGTTCTGCTGTTCTCTCCTGTTAATCTAATCCCATGTTATTAAAGGGTGTTTCCAACCATCTGCTTTTATCCGGTGGTTGGCAGGCCATTTGCAATGCTATTTCTATAACTCTTGTCATTAAGGGTCTCCAAAGTAGATTGAAATGGATGGACGAATTCTGTCCTAAGAAAGAAAGGAGCCGGACATGCTTTGGACCATATTGGTGATTCTCTTAATTTTGTGGCTGTTGGGATTTCTTGGTCATGTGGGTGGTGGATTCATTCATATCCTGCTGATCATCGCCGTCATCGTGTTAGTGGTCGGACTTATTCAGGGACGAAGATAATTGTAGCCATTTGGACCCTTGCCGGAGGAGGTAAGGTATTAGGAAAGGAGGTGGTTGGCAGGTCCAGAAAGATTTTGCAGGACCTTACAATAGATTCAATATAAATAGGAACAAGGAGCAAAAGAAACAGTAATTCAAACATTTTTAATCTTGAAGAAGGAGGATCGTATGAAGAGAACACTCGTAGTTACCATGTTAGGGTTGGCGGCAATTGCCTTAGTGCTGATGCCGGTAGGAGCGTATGCCAAAAGTTCTTACTTCGGGGTCCCCAACAAGGCCTTAGGGTACCCTCAGGAGTTTGACACTACCGATGCGGCCATCGCCAAGGCGGAGCAGTCCCCAGGGGCCAAGAGCTGTCCCGACAAGATCGCCGAGGCCAAGGCACTGGCTAAAAAAGGGGTGGAGACCTACTGGGCCTGCCACACGGCGGAGGGCTTGGCCATGTTGGCTCAGGCGCGCCGGCTGGCCGCGGATGCGGAGCGTTGCGGCCCAGTTACAGCTAAGGCAGTCCCGAAAGAGGTGATAATTCTCAAAGGGGTAAATTTTGCCTTCGATTCCTCCGTGCTTACCCCCACGAGCAACGATATCTTAGACCAGTGGGTTACGAAGATCAAGTCAGACCAGACCAACAGGGTGGAGGTAGCGGGCCATACCGATAGCAGAGGTTCGGATGCCTACAATCAGAAGCTCTCGGAGCGGAGGGCCCAGGTGGTGGTGGACTACTTTGTCGCACAGGGCGTCCCGGCTAATCGCATCAAGGCGGTGGGTTATGGAGAGGCAAAGCCTATTGCTTCCAATGCGACGGACGAAGGTCGGGCCCAGAATCGCAGGGTAGAACTACACATCTTTTGATCTTAATTAAGGTAAGCAAAGAGGCGCTGGGCAGGAGAAGCTCCACCTGAAATCTTCAGTTTTGCCTGAGCAGTACACCTGCCTAGTGTGGGTCAAGAACTAAAAGGGGTTGGTGTCGGGTTCTCAGTCTTTCCGCGGGGAAGAACGAGGAAAGTTGCGGATAGGACAAAACAAAGGAGACGACATCAACCCCTTTTCTTGTATTGTCCCTTGACAACTCACAATCTGAAATCACCCCATGTGCTGATCCTTTTGGAGATGTAAGGGGCGAGACACCAAGAGATATTGTTACTTGTCTTGCCTTCCTAATTATTATAGGTTAAGAGGAACGGGTTGTTTTTGGTTAGATAAAGGGTAAAAAAGAAAGGAGAAAAAGTGCCGAAGGCAAAAAAAACCGCGACAAAGGCCAAAGAAGGGGATACCGTTAAGGTCCACTATACCGGCAAACTCAAGGATGAAAGCATATTCGACTCCTCTCAGGATGCTGAGCCCCTCGAGCTAACCGTAGGATCCGGGCAGGTAATCCCCGGCTTCGAGAAGGCGGTAGTCGGAATGGGCGTGGGTGATTCCAAGACCGTTGAAATCGCTGCTGCAGAGGCATATGGTCCGTATCGAAATGAGTTGGTGGTGGAGATCGAAAAGGAGCGGATACCAGAAGATCTCCCCATAGAAGTCGGGCAACCGCTCGTCTTACGCCAGGCGGATGGTCCCCCCATCAGGGTGATGGTGACGGATATATCAGAACAGTCCGTAACCCTGGACGCCAATCATCCCTTGGCAGGAGAGGATCTGACGTTCGAAGTCGAATTGGTGGAGATCATCTCCTCGGGCTGAGCTCTATTCTATAGTGATAAGAACTCATTCAGAAGTGGAACTTCCTCGTCTTTGCTCCTTCAGGAGTTCATGCAAACAGCTACTAGTCAAAAGTTTGATACATCCACACTGACGAAAGTAACCTTCCCGCATGTACCGGTGATGCCGCCTGGACAGGTCATCGGTGTGTAACCAATAGAGAAATTTGACTTTTTATAAAATCCCTCCAATAAAACGTCCCGATATTCTCCCTTGGCGTAAAGACTCAGCCTTTGAGCCCTGACATAAAAACGAGTGCCTTGTGTAGTGACTTGAACCAGAGTGATCTTACCAACATAGTTGTCGGCGATCGCTGGCAGCGCATACACTGCACTGATGCTCAATATGAGGGCTATTGTGATGAGAACTCTTTTTGTGCTTGCTTTCATTTGTTTCGTCTCCTACATCCTACTTGCCGATTCTAAACTTCACGCTATTCTTGCCGCAGTCGGATTTCACCCAAAAGACGTGAGTGCCGCCCGGTAGCTTGCCGACGAACTGGACGCTTGTCTGATCGTAGAAGCTTACACTCCCAAGAGCCGGTCCCCTGTCGAACCCC
>CAZFIR010000156.1:0-2927 GCA_964519535.1 uncultured Thermodesulfobacteriota bacterium
GAACCCCTCATCCCTGGCTTCCTTGACCCGTTTGGCGATCTCGGTTAAGGCCCAGTCCCAGGAAACAGGCTTCCAACCGTCGCTGCCCGGGGCGCGGTACAAGGGCGTCGTGATTCTGCTGTCGTTATTCACCCATTGGTAGAGGGCAGCCCCCTTGGCGCAGAGAGAACCCTGATTGATGGGGTGGTCAGGATCCCCCTCAGTGTTGACTACCTTTCCTCCCTTAGAGTGGCAAATGATCCCACAACCAACCGCACAGTAAGGGCAGATGGTTGTGGTCTCCTTCGCCCCTTTGATGCGTAGTTTGGAGGCGTAGGCAGACACGGGGGACAGATCAAACCCCAGCTGACTGAATACCAAGCCTGTCGCCGTTGCTCCTGAGATCTTTATGAAGTCTCGTCGCGTTACCTTCATCTAATGTCTTCCTCCCCTCTTCGGATTTTTGATTGAGAGCAAAAACGTCAAATCTTCACCTCCTTACTGAAAAAAAAGGAAGAGGCCACCTCCATCCTACACCTCTCCCGCTTGTTCAAACGCTTAATAAAAATATTCCTATCTCCCCTCGTTTTGTCATTTATCACAAGTCCCTCGTTTTGTCAATCCTTGGCTTAAAAAGAACACCCTTTACTTTATTTTCTTGGTTTTGCTTTAATTTTCTTCGGTTTACTTTACTTTTATTTGTTTTTATTAGTTTGTTTTGGTTTATTCTAGTTTGTTTTGGTTTGTTTTTTCAAATATTATTAGGGATCACTCGGCCACTGCGAGGATCGCATCTTCTAGCTCTGGGGCTATTTCCATCCGCCAATCGATCTCCTTTTGGTCTAATCCCGAAGATCATCCCCTATTTGCGAGGCCATATCCAGGGCGTTCAAGAGGCCCTCTCCTTGGGCCATCTCTAAACCCTGGGTGGCGTACTTCGTGCGGGGAAAAGAAGGTCACGCCTCTGGGAGTCAGGGGGAGAAGACACGGTGAAGAGGTAACGTTGCTTTTGCCTTAATTGTCGGGAAAAGTAATCTCTAATAGATAAGCACCCGGGTCATATACATCGGCACGATCGTTCTTCTCTGAGCTGCATAAACGCATGTTCGCGCCGCCTCATTACAACAGACAAGCGGGGACGGCGTAGCCAGTCGTAAAGAGAAAATAACATAGATGAAAAGCGACGGCGGGGAGAATGGTCGAGCTGAGTTACCCCTCAGTTCGACCAATGCAGACGACGGAAGAACAACACGGCGAGATACGCAAGAAAAGTTATAGGGGGATTAAGGAGTTGGAACCGCTACTGATACTGACGGTTGCATCTATCTTTTTTCGAGGTGATGTCCTGTTTCTTCCCTAAACTGATCTCCACTTGCTCTTTTATCATCTGAATGATCTTTGGGAGCTTTGCCTCGATCTGAGGTGATAACTCCATCCCCATATTAAGGCATTGGGGTTCTACCCCGATAATGGTGGTCTGAGGAGGCGAACCGATGAGACTTGAAAGGTTGATTACCTCGAGGATAGAAATTTGATGGACCGAGGTCTTGAAGAGATCCGGGTAGGGAGGGCAGTCATCTATGTCAAACCGGTAGATAGACCCGGGCTGCCCTCCCCCCTTTACGGCATCAATGAGAATCATACGGTCGGCCTCTAAGATAACGTTTACCAGGCCGAACCCATCAGTACCTCCTTCTACGACCTGTACTTCAGGAGGCAGATCCATCTTCATCATTTTCTGGGCTACGTGGACTCCAACCCCCTCATCACTGAGAAGCAGGTTCCCTACGCCCAAAATCAAGATGTGCTTATGCTGACGCTTTAAGGGTTCCCTCCTTTCCGTTGCCGACATCACTCGACTATGAACTTACGTATTTCATTCGTCTTCGGATCGATCAGATGAACAGCGCAGGCCAGACACGGATCAAAAGAGCGGATCACTCGTACTACGTTGATGGGATTTTCAGGGTCAGGTACCGGAACACCGATCAGTGACTCTTCATATTGTCCTCGCTTACCCTTTTCATCCCGGGGGGACGCATTCCATGTCGAGGGCACAACTGCCTGGTAGCTGGCGATCTTGTGATCTTTAATCCGTATCCAGTGTCCCAGGGCACCTCTGGGGGCCTCGTAGAAACCGGCCCCTTCCCCGGTTGCCGGTGGTTCCCAATGGGCCGTGTCGTGGATCTTAAACCCTCGTTTGGTCATGGCCGTTGTCAGCTGGTCGCACCACCCGTACATCGCGTCAACGATTTTTTTTGTCTCAACCGCCCTGGCTGCATGTCTGGCTACGGCACCGGGTTTGACCCCCTGATTTTTTATCAGTCCGAGAATCGTTGGATCCTGATCTACAAGCGCCCTGGCCAGAGGGCCGACCTCCATGGGAACATCATCATATCGAGGGGACTTCACAAACGAATAGGCATCCGACCGCTTGAGATCAAAGATCTGTTCTCCTTGATAAGGGTGCTTGGGGGTATCGTTTTTGTACCAACTGGAGTGGACTGACTCGGTAATCTTCTTCTGATCAAACGGCTTTATTGCCATACCTCCGTTGAGGCCCATGATGACCCCCGGCTTGAAGAGGAGTTGCTTGCCGCTTTGATTCATTTCAAAGCTCCCGTAGGAGAGGTAGTTGTGGTACCCCCCGCCGATACCGGCCTTGGCCAAAGGAAGAAGAGGGCCGGTCCCGAAGGCCACCACATCGGGGATATAGACCTCATTGACAAATGCGGCCACCTCATCGAGCATCGAGCGGAAGCGCGCGATCTGGTTGATGTCAGGATACTGGGTAAAGCCCCCGGCCACAATGCTCTGGTAGTGCGGTGCCCTCCCCCCGAAGATAGAGCCCATGTTCTTGGTCTTGACCTGCATCTGCAGCGCATCCAGGTAGTGTTTGACCGCAGATATGACGACATCGGGGTCCTTAACGCTGAATTCATCGGGTT
>CAZFIR010000157.1:0-20679 GCA_964519535.1 uncultured Thermodesulfobacteriota bacterium
GAGGAAGACGAGGCCAGTTGGGTGGCGGGGCGCATCGCAGAGGAGACACGGGGGAAGTACGGCAGGTGCGCGGTCTTTTACCGGATCAACGCCCAATCCAGGGCCATTGAAGAGGCCTTCATGCGCTGGGGAATCCCCTATTCCGTGGTGGGGGGGATTCGGTTTTACCAGCGCAAGGAGATCAAGGACCTCGTGGCCTATCTCCGGGTCATGGTGAACCCCGGTGATGAGGTCAGTTTGAAGAGGATTATCAATTGCCCCCCCCGGGGGATCGGCGCCAAGACCCTGGCTGCGTTCGAGGGGGTAGCACGTCAGAAGGGGTGCACCCTGTACCAGGCCCTGGGGGAGGCCGGGGGGATGGAGAATCTTACCGCAGGAGTGCGGAAAAAGGCCTCTGAGGCCTTCTCGCTCTTTGAGGGGTTGCGGGCCCAGGTCAAGGCCCTGTCCCTGGCCGAGCTTGCCCTACTGATCGTTGAGCGGACTAAATATATGGAATACCTGATGGATCAGGGACCGGAGGGTCAAACGCGGATGGAAAACGTCAAGGAGCTCATCGGGGGGCTCACCGGCTCGGGGATCGAGGGGCTGCGGGAATTCCTCGACCATGTGGCCCTGATCACCGACCTCGACGAATATGAAGGCGATGTCCAGCGGGTCAGCCTCATGACCCTGCACAGCGCCAAGGGGCTGGAGTTCCCGATCGTCTTCATGGTAGGTCTGGAGGAGGGCCTGCTCCCGTACTACCTCCGCCTGGAAAACCCGGAGGAGCTTCAGGAGGAACGCCGCCTCTGCTACGTGGGGATGACCCGGGCCCAGGAGCGGCTCTACATGACCGGCGCGATCACCCGGCACCTCTTCGGCATGGGACAGCGCAGGATACCCTCCCGTTTTCTCCGGGACATCCCCCAGGAGATCATCCACTTCGAGGGCAGGCCCACCCCCCTGGTGCCATCCTCATGGGCGTGGGAAGAAGGGTTGTTTTCCGAGGATGCGGTTATTGAGTATGACTAATGTTTATACTAAAAAGAAATGGTATATTGCCGAGAAAAATGATTGAAGGGTGTTCAGGGGGCTTGTCCTATGTCAAGGCCAGACCCTAGGTGTTTCCCCTTAAAGATCGGTAGCACCGAGGAGACTACTCTCATTTATCCGATCTCGTAGGTCCTGCCCCTGATGCTGTCCTGGAGAATGAACTGCAGGACCGTATTTCCGATGTGAAACTTGTCGCCGTGGGATAGCTCGCTCTCCTTGATTAATGCCCCCCCCATGTATGTGCCGTTGGTGCTGTCCAGGTCCTTCAGGATGAAGGCATCCTCATGGAATACGATTGCCGCATGCTCCCGTGAGACCATAGGATCCTTGAGCGGAACAGCGGCATCCCTGCTCCTGCCGATCACGGCGTATGTTTCCTTGATCGGATATTCCATGCCCTCGGCAAATCCTTCCAGGACCACAACGGAGGCCTGGTACCGCCCCGGGATCCCTTTTGTGGGGCGCGGTCGCTGAAGTATCTGCGTCTTAAAGCCACCTGCTATAGGTTCAGGTTTCATAGAGCGTTCCCTCCGTATAACGCGAAGAAATGAGGTCAATGATAGGACACTGACAAGCAAAGGTCAAGGTCAAAGCACGCTTCCCATTTCTCTTGACAAATAAGTTTAATTTATTGCATGATTTTTAGCGATAGCTCATATGTGGGTCTTTGGCATTCAAGAATCAAAGGGGAGACCTCATGGGCATATACAGCATAGGGAAACGAGGCAGGGTTCAATGGCTCGTTATCTCCTTGCTCATCATCTTCACATCCCTCTGGGCATCGGTCAACTTAGTTTATGCACAGGATATAGCAAAGAAAGACTTCCTGTGGTCCCTCAAGACCGACAAGGCCACCATTTACCTACTCGGATCTGTACATCTTCTCAAGAGCGATTCGTATCCGTTAGATAAGAATATCGAAGCAGCCTATAGGAATTGCAAAAAGGTCGTCTTCGAGACGGATATCGGCGGCATGAATGCTCCTCCTGTTCAAGCCAAGATGACCTCCCTGGCCCTCTACCCCGAGGGGCAAACCCTCAAGCAGAACATCTCCCCTGAAACGTATAGCTGGCTGGAGAAAAAAGTGACCGCGGCCGGTCTTCCCATGGCTCAGATGAACCGCCTGAAGCCGTGGATGTGTGCCTTAACACTCATGCTTCTGGAGCTTCAAAAAATGGGGTTCGATCCCAATTACGGCATTGACCAATACTTTTTCAACAAGGCCCAGCAAGACGAAAAAGAAATGGTCTTTTTGGAATCGATCGATTATCAAATAGGCCTCTTTGCCGAGATGAATACCGAGGAGGAGGAGTCTTTCCTGCAACAGATGCTCAAAGACCTCGAGGTGGTAAGGACCATGTTTGACTCTATCGTGAGGGCGTGGGAAACCGGCGACGCCGCGCAACTCGGATCAATCCTTGCCATAAGCTTTAAAGACCACCCTGATATCTATAACCGCTTCCTCACCCAGAGGAATAAGGCCTGGGTGGGCAAAATTAAGGATTTGATAGCATGCGGTGATACTGCCCTGGTCGTTGTCGGGGCCGGGCATCTCGTCGGACCTGAGAACCTATTGCAACTCCTGAGAGCCAGCGGCTATACAATAGAACAAATTCCCGCACATGCGGAGATTGCGGCACCTTCTCGAGAAAATCTCGGGCCCATGCCCTCTACATCGGATCGGGGATGGAGGAACAACTCAGAAGTCTCCCCCTGGCTATACAGATTGGGTTCGACAAGGTACGCGAGCAGGACGATCGCATTCAGCAGATACCGGAAGATGTCTACGTAACTATCAAGGAATTCATTGCAGAATCGTTTGCAGCAGGCAATCTTGATGACACGGTGCTCAAACACATGGAGGCCCAGATGAGCCAAGAAGAGATGGGGAGAATACTCGACTGGCTCAACTCCCCTTTTGGCAAAAAATGTACGCAGCTTTTTAAGGGCTCATTGGCGCCCAAAGCGCCGGCAGAGCTACAAGGATATATGACTGACATCCAAAATACGCCACCTTCATCAACTCGTCTGAAACTGATACAGGAGGTGGCCTCCGCCACTAAAACACTGGACATCATCCTTGACATTGCCGTCAATACACAACTTGTCGTCACAACGGTTATTACCGCAAATTTCCCTGCCGAACAACAAAGATCATTCTCCGAGATACTCGATGAGGCCGACAAAAACCGCCCGCTCCTTGAACCGAGAGTTCATCTTCAGATAACACCCCTCCTGCTCTATATGTTCCGCTCATTATCCGATGCCGAGCTTGAGCAATATATTAGATTCGCCAGATCGAGCATCAGAGTACAATACTATACATCTATGCTCAACTGGATCAAACTGGCACTCATGGATTCGAGTATGCGATTTGGCGCTGCCATGGCTGATCTGGAATGGAAGCGGAAACAGAGCGAAGGAACTCTCTAGCTCATCACCCGGAGATCACTGATCTCTCCTCCTATGTCCGGCTACACATAAAAGGGGAGGGGGTTGACGCCCCCCTCCCCTTGGTAAAAATTAGTAAGAACGATCCGTTATGCCTTGTCCCCCTTCACCTCCTCGAAATCGGCGTCCACAACGTCCTCTTCCTTCTTTTTCTCCTTCTTCCCTTTGTCCTCTTCTCCACCGGAGGCCGCCCCCTCCTGCGGGGAGGCCTTGGCGTACATGGCCTCGGCCAACTTGTGGGCCTCCTGGGTCAGGTCGTCATGGGCCTTTTTGATCTCGGCTACTGCATCTGAGCCCAGGGCCTTGCGCGCTTTCTCGATAGCTTCCTCTATCCTTTTTTTGTCTCCGGCGTCTATCTTATCGCCATGCTCGCTCAGGGACTTCTCCGTGGTGTAGACCAACCCGTCCAGCTTGTTGTGCTCCTCGGCCAGCTCCCGTTTGTGGCGGTCATCTTCGGCATGGGAAGAGGCGTCCTTGACCATCTGATCGATCTCCTCTTCCTTGAGCCCACTGGAAGAGGTAATGCGTATGGACTGCTCCTTGCCGGTGCCCAGGTCTTTGGCCGTCACGTGCACAATGCCGTTGGCATCGATATCAAAGGTGACCTCTATCTGGGGTATCCCCCGGGGGGCCGGGGGTATGCCGATCAGCTCGAACTGTCCCAAGGTCTTGTTGCCCGCCGCCATCTCCCGCTCGCCCTGCAGGCAGTGGATGGTCACGGCCGTCTGGTTGTCGGCAGCGGTAGAGAAGATCTGGCTCTTGCGGGTGGGGATGGTGGTATTGCGCTCGATGAGCCTCGTGAAGACACCCCCCAGGGTCTCAATCCCCAAGGAGAGGGGGGTGACGTCCAGCAGGAGCACGTCTTTGACCTCTCCCTTGAGGACCCCGGCCTGGATGGCCGCCCCGACAGCCACCACCTCGTCGGGGTTGACCCCCTTGTTTGGCTCCTTGCCAAAGATCTCTTTCACCTTCGCCTGGACCCGGGGCATCCGCGTCATCCCCCCCACCAGGATCACCTCATGGATATCTTTTGCAGTAAGCCCGGCATCTGAGATGGCCTGCCGACAGGGATCCTCCACCATGTCGATGAGGTCGGCCACCAGGGCCTCCAGCTTCGACCGGGTGAGCTTCATAGTGAGGTGTTTGGGGCCGGAGGCGTCGGCAGTGACAAAGGGGAGATTGATATCCGTCTCCAAGGAGGAAGACAGCTCTATCTTGGCCTTCTCCGCTGCCTCCTTGAGACGCTGCAAGGCCATCCGGTCTTTACGCAGATCGATCCCCTGTTCTTTCTGGAACTCATCGGCAATATGCTCAATGATTCGTTGATCGAAGTCCTCCCCGCCCAGGTGGGTGTTCCCGTTGGTGGACTTGACCTCGAAGACCCCGTCCCCCAACTCCAAAATGGAGATGTCAAAGGTCCCGCCGCCCAGGTCGAAGATGGCGATCTTGGCCTCGTGCTTTTTGTCGAGGCCGTAGGCGAGGGAGGCGGCCGTCGGCTCATTGATGATCCTCAGGACTTCGAGCCCTGCGATCTTCCCCGCATCCTTGGTGGCCTGGCGCTGGCCGTCGTTGAAATAGGCGGGGACGGTGATGACCGCCTCGGTCACCTGCTCCCCCAAATAGTCCTCGGCCGTCTGCTTCATCTTCTGCAAAACCATGGCCGAGATCTCCTGGGTGCTGTAATCCTTGCCCTGGGCCTGGACCCAGGCGTCGCCGTTGCTCGCCCCAACGATCTTATAAGAAGTAATCTTGACGTCCTTCTGTACCTCTGCATCTGAAAAACGCCTGCCGATGAGCCGCTTGACGGCATAGACGGTGTTTTCAGGATTGGTAATGGCCTGGCGGCGGGCTATCTGCCCAACCAGCCGCTCCCCCTTGTCGGTGAAGGCCACCACCGAGGGGGTAATTCTACCACCTTCTGCATTAACGAGGACCTTTGGTTCGCCCCCTTCCATTACCGCTACCACCGAGTTGGTCGTCCCGAGATCGATTCCTACAACCCGCGCCATGCGTTACGCCTCCTCATTTTCAGATTCTGCCCCCTCGTCGGCCTTGGCCACCACTACCTTGGCCGGACGCGCGAGCCGGTCATTGAGCAGGTATCCCTTTTGCAGCTCCTTGACCACATGCCCAGGATCATAGTCGCCGGTGGCCTGTGCCATGACCGCTTCGTGTTTGGTGGGATCGAAGGGTTCACCCTCAGCGGCGATGGGGGTAACCCCAAACCGTTGGAGTACTCCGAGAAACTGTTGCAGGGTCATCTCAACCCCTCCCGTAATACCCTCCTGTACCCCTTCCGATGAGACGTGCTCTAAGGCCCGCTCGAGGTTATCTATCACAGGCAGCAGCTCTTTGATGAGCTCATCATTCCCATACCGTATGAGGTCGGACTTCTCCTTGGCCACCCGCTTCTTGTAGTTCTCAAAGTCGGCTGAGACCCGCAGGAGGCGGTCATAGTTTTCCGCTGCCTCCTCCTGGGCCTTTTTCAAGGCGGCTTCGAGATCCGCTGCGCCCTCTTTACCGCTGCGTTTCTTCTTGTCTTTGCCTACCTGATCCTTGTGCTCGGCAGAGGCTTGTCCCTGCCCCTTGTTTTCCTCCGTCATCCCTAGCACCCCTTTACGTTATTAAAATGTTACTAAGTCCTTCGATTCATAAATTCATCATATAATTTATTCACTCAGGACTTAGTGCTGAGTGAGCAAGTTAAACGTGGTAAATAATCACGACATGTCACCTTATTTGCGAATCGAAGCACTAAGGACTGCCCCACTCAGATTCCAAGATATCGGTGAGGAGTTTGGCGGTATAGTCCACCATCGGAATCACCCGGGAGTAGTTCATGCGCATGGGGCCAATGACCCCGAGGATGCCCAGAAAGCGGCCGGGGTGGCCATAGGTAGAGGTAATGAGGCTGCACCCCTCGATGCCCGCTACCCCACACTCCGAGCCGAAGAGAACTTGCACCCCCTGGGCCTTCATGCTGCGGTCCAAGAGCTTGACCAAGAGGCTCTTTTCCTCAAAGGCCTTAAAGAGTTCTTTCATCCGCTCCACGTCCGCAAACGCCGGCTCATCGAGGATGTTCGTTTGCCCCTCGATATACAGGTCCCGCTCATCCCGCGCCTCCTGGGCTTCCCCTCCCCACTGCAAGACCCTTTGTAATAACTCGTCGTAGACCATCTTCTCACGACGCATCTCCTCCACGATGCGCTCCCGCACCTCCCGAAGGGAAAGGTCGGCCAGCAGATCGTTGAGGTAATGGGCAATCTTGTCCAGCTCATCCTGACTGAGATCCTCATCCATCTCCACCACCCGATTCTGGACGAGGCCCGAGGAGGCCACAAAGATGACAAGAACATGGTTGCTCTTTATCCTGATGAACTCGATCCGCTTGAAGATGGTCTCCTGCAGGGAAGGAGGCATAATAATGCCCGTGTAGTGGGAAAAGGCGGAGAGGATCCGGCAGGTCCCCCGCATGAGCTGTGACATATCAGCCCCACAGTCACGATAGGTGCTCATGATCTCTTCCCGCTCCGGGGGTGAGAGCCCCTGCTGATCGAGCAGTGTATCGACAAAAAAACGTAGCCCCTTCTCCGTAGGGACCCTGCCCGCCGATGTGTGGGGCTGAGAGAGTAGGCCCATCTCTTCCAGATCGGCCATCACGTTTCGGATGCTGGCGGGGCTCAGGTTGAGATCGGACTGCTTGGCTACTGTGCGCGAACCCACGGGCTCACCGATATTGATATAGTCCTTGATGACAATCTTGAGGATGTTCTTGTCTCTTTGTGTGAGAGGAAGCATCTTTGTAATAATTAGTTTAATATATTGTTATAAAAAATTATTTGTGGCATTGTTAAAATAGTAATCTCCTTCCCCTTTGTCAAGATATCTGGATGTTGGAAACGTGAGATTTACGAGCGCTTTGTATAGGTCGATGGGGTATAGAGCAGGAGGAACATGACAAGTCTAATGATTAAGCCTTACTAACGAGCAGGTGGGTCTGCGTACTACTTTTTATTACTTTCCAAAACTTGCTTTCTCAACTCCCGCTTCAAGATCTTGCCGGCCGGAGATTTGGGCAAATCGTCCACGGTGTGGTATTCCTTTGGTACCTTGAAGACGGAGAGGCACGACTTCAGAAAGGTCTTGAGCTCAGCCTTATCGATGGTTTTGCCCGGCTGGGGGACGATGAAGGCCGTTACCCGCTCGCCCCATTCCTTATCGGGAAGACCGATCACCGCACATTCTTGGACCTCAGATCTCGTATAGAGGACTTCTTCCACCTCCCGAGGATAGACGTTTTCACCGCCAGTAATAATCAAGTCTTTAACCCGATCGACGATGTAGAGGTAGTTATTTTCGTCGAGGACGCCAATGTCGCCGGAGCGAAACCAACCCTTTTCCCAGACAGCGGCGTTGGTCCCCTCGGGATTATTCAGGTAGCCCTTCATAATGTTTCCGCCGCGGATACAGATCTCACCTTCCTGCCCGCGTTCTACCCTATTCCCATCCTCGTCTCTGATCTGCACCTCTACGCCGGGCACGGTGGTTCCCACGGACCCTATGACATGGCGATAATAATGATTATACGTCACCGCGGAGGCGGATTCCGTCAGGCCGTAGCCCTCTTGAATGGTGAGACCTGTACGCTCTTTCCATTGTCGGACAATTTCTGCGGCCATACTGGCCGCAGCCGAAAAGGAGTAGCGAACTGCTCCCATCTTTTCCTTTATGCCTTGAACACCCAGAAGGCGGACATACACGGTTGGCACGGCAAAGAGCTTGGTTACCCGGCCGGCCGCAAGGATGTCGAGGACCCGATCCAGATCAAAGGCAGGCAATATTTCCAGACAGCCGCCGCTCAGGATCGTTGCATTCATAATGTGCATCTGGCCAAATACATGGTTAAAGGGGAGAAAACACAGAGCCCGGTCGGCCTCAGTTGAGTGCTCACTGAAGGCAACATTGTGTGCTGACGTGTTGATGTTCTCATGGGTGAGCATCACCCCTTTTGGTGTGCCTGTGGTGCCTCCGGTATACAGTACGGCGGCAGTGTCTGTGCGGTCCCGATCAAGTGCCTTGAAGGAACCAGTGCCCATGTCCATCAATTGTCGAAGATCCAAATCGCCGCCCGGACAAATCACCTTTTCCAGGCCTTCTCTGCCTCTCAAGTTCTGCAGATGATCGAGTCTTTCCTGAGAGGTAAAGAGGAACCTCGGCTTTGAGTGGTTGATTAACAAAGCCATTTCCTCTGGGGTGAGGAGACTGGAAAGGGTTACGGCCACGGCGCCTGCTTTTAGCACGCCGAAGTAGAAGACCAGCCAAGCGCCCGAGTTAGGAGCGCACAGCGCTACGTGGTCACCAGGCTTGATCCCCAGGCTTATAAGGGCTGTGGCCACCCTGTTGGCCTGTTCATTGAGCTGAGCGTAACTGGTCTCAGAGCACCCTTCGCTCACGGCTGGCCGCTGGGGGAAGAAATAAGCCGCCCACTCTAAATTTGTCGCCAGGTTCATGCGTTGTCCCCTCCCTTAGGCGGTTATCCCTGTATACGTATCTATAGACGTATCATCCCCCGGAAAGAGATTGCAAAATGTGCGCAGGGACTCCGCCTCGCATTGTATCATTCGCTTTGAGTATCCGGCCTTGCATGAGGCGCATTGCCCGCAGGACATCCAGCTCACTGCCACATGATCAGCCGGCTTTACCTTGGTCACCCACTTCCCCACCTTTTCAACCACGCCGGCCCCTTCGTGCCCTAAAACACTCGGCAGCGGGATCGGTAAACGCTGGTGCCGGGCGGCCAAATCCGTGTGCCATATGCCGGAAGCAACGATCCGAACCAAAACCTCATCGTCGTTCGGACCACTGAGATCCAGTTGTTCAATCTTGAACTTATCCGATTGCTTAAAAGTGACCGCGGCTTTTATTTCAATTTTCTCCCTCCTGGGCTTGGCTATTTGAAAAGCAATTCCCATGGCGGCCTCGCCTCCCGCGAACGATGAAAATCGACAATCCCCCCATCCCCCCCATATTCTAAAGGAGGGATGGGGGGATTTGAAACCTATTTTCTAAACAATCAAGAAAAAACTTTGGTATGCCACTCCCTCTGCTCTGACAAACTAGGACAGCAAAGGGGGTCAGTTGCATAATCCTGGATAAGCACACCCGTGATCGTCTCGCAATACTAGTTGAGCAACGAATTAGCTCCCAGGACGTGATCGACCAACTGTTTCCTCCGTTTGTCTTCAGGGACATCCCGGGAGCCACGCGTAACCCGTAGAACAGTCTTACTGATACCTATATTTGATTACCGGTGCCTTTGGATCTGCTGACCATTCCTGCATCGAGCCGTCATAAAATTTTACGTTTGTATATCCAATCATCTGGGTTAGCGCAAACCACACGGGGCTAGCATACCCCCCAACACCACAATAGACGATGATCTCTTTGGACGCATCCTCACCAAGTACAGTAAGGGCCATTTCTCTGATTACATCGGCATCTTTCCACGTTCCGTACGTTATCGCTCCTTTTTTGTCTTTTTCAAAAGTCCAGAACCACGGAGCGGGCAAATTTTTCGCACTGGGGATATGACCTGCTCTTGTAGTCCAAGGTTCCTGAATTATACCATAGTAAATATCAGGCTCTCTACCCTCGAGTATGACGGATTTTGATTTCCCGATCTTTGTTTCAACATAGTCCTTTGTGACAAACATTGCCTTGTTTACTGCGCCGGTGTATGTTACTGCTGTTGGCGTAACGGGTACCGTAGACGTAGTTTTTCCCTCTGCTGCCCACTTGTCGTATCCCCCACTAAGCAGGGCCACGTTTTTGACCCCGGCATACAGGAGCGTAATAGCAGCCCTGGCAGCATCAGCGACGGCATAGGCAGCATAAGGGTCAACTGTTCTACCCACAACAACTACGTGGGAATCACCAGTGATCCCCGCGTTGCCAATAGTAGTAAGCAGCGCCTCCTCTTCGGGCAATTCCATCCAAAGCCCGCAGTCTGGGGCGAACAGACATAAGTAGAAGTTGCCAAGACCGGGGACATTGATTGCGCCGGGGACATGACCTTTTGCATAGTTCTCGGGAGCCCTGCTATCAAGTATAACCAGGTTTGGAGTTTTCATGTTATCCTCTAACCACTGCGTGGAAACAATAGGGTCAATCCCTCGGCTTGGTGGGGTTGGCGGGGTTGCTTTAGTACAAGCAACACACAAAGGCAATGCTAAGAGTGCCAAAACTATCAAGCCAAACAATACATTCTTTTTCATTTGCTTTTCCCTCCTTCCAAAGACTTTTACAAACTGTTTTGGGTCTTGTTATCATACAATCTCACGTATTTCATCCCTCCTTTCTATTTATGATATCGGTGTTGACGCCTTACTTGTTAAGGATTCTTGGACTCCTCGACTAAATCGACAAGTATCTCTTGAAATTCCTCCAGATACTCCTTTTTGCTCGTATGAAACTGTAATTTTATCTCTCGCAGATTCTGCGTCACCGTCTGGAGCCATTGGTAGGGAATGGAAATCAACACCGTATTCGGCGCAAAAATTTCTCTTCCCGTCATTCCATGAATCCATTCGGGCATCAAGTAATTTACTTTACCGGTCTCAAAGGGATAAACGTAGATCCATGAGCATCCCATAAAGATGGTGGTCTTTGAGGTATAGGGCTCGCCCGTTGAATAGGTCATTGCTCTCATCACGATTTCTGCCTGTTTCGGGGTAGCAGTGATGATTAAGACGTCTGGCTCGAATGTTATTTTGTCTAGTGGGGCGAAGGCGACATAGTTAATTATACCCTTTGCGAATCTTGGAACGTGATGATAGAAGTTGTGGTTAACCCTTGCTTCCTGAACCATACCCAATCTGGGTCCAATTTGCCCGGCCTCCGCAAATGGCTCCATCTCCGTCATCCCCAACAAGATCTTTCCTACACAGGTCTCATTGTTCTCTTTGCTGAAAAAAAAGGGTGCCGTAGCCCGCTGTGCTTCTGTAAGCATTTCACAGAATGCTAGATTTTTGTCCATCGGTAACTGTTCCATTCCTTTGGGCCTGAAGAAGAGGTACTTAACCCCCACCGGTGGCCTCTCAAAATCAAGTTTATTAAATACGGACAAATCAGTTTGAAGCGGCCTCATAGTCATTGCACATCCTCCTTAAAATAATTTAATGAGGTTCTTGGCAGCATTTTTTAATCATAATAACCCGCCTTTTGTGAAGCCTTTAGTGCAATTTATAATCTTCTTCCATAGTTGAGCCAAGAACTTTAAAAATAAGAACTTAAAAAATTGTTACCTATCAAAATCGAACTTGTTGAATATGGATAAATCTCTCTCGATTATCTTCATTTCAAGCATGGCTACCTAATTCTATAGAAGGATTATTTCGGCATGAAATGTTTTTAACCTAAAACTACCCCTCACCAGTACACCTAACACTTATAGTTGCCTCCTCGCGTTGGCAACGAGAGGTGCAGGGCTGTCTAAGAGGCGCAGGATAAGTCCTCTGGATGAAACAACCACCCTCAAGGATTGTTGTTTTTGCACCCTTTAGACAGCCCCTTTTTGCTCACGTAACTCAATTCGGTTCTACTTCTTCGGCCACGCCGGCTTGGGGAATATGGCTTTTGCAGTGGCCTTGTCCAGAGGTAAGATAACCTCCCACTCACCGTTTATCCACTGACCAATCTCCCCGGGGTGACATTCCTTTGCCAAATTGTGATTCTCATCAAACCAGGTCTTCCCCAGGGCTGTATCGAACTTCTCCGTAGCCATTATATCCCGTATCTTTTTCTGGTTCAGGGTTCCGGCCTTCTCGATAGCCTGCTCGAAAAATTGCAGCGAACCCCAATAGTATAGATTTCCCCACTGATCAAGTCCTCCTTCACCGAAGCGTTTGAGGCTTGCATCGTAGAATTCAGCGGCTGCGGGGGAAGTTTTTCGGTTCCAGGCACCGCCACCCATCAGTCCTTCAATTGCCGGAGCGGTGAAAATGTTTCTAAACCAGAGAGCATAGGGCCCAACGCTGCCGAAGAAGACCTTTGGGTTATAGCCCAGCTCAATTGCCTGCTTGGTAAGAAGGACGTTCTCACCGGGGTAGGTAAAAGCGCAAAAGGCATCGGCCTTCGTCGCCTGAGCCGCCTTCAATATGGGCGACATGTCCTGAATCCCCAGCGGATGGCTCTTGAGCATAACTGTCTGGATTCCCCGCTTCCCAAATTCTGTAAGTGCCCTGTTTGAATACTCAACCCCGTGGAGGTCTTCAAGGAAAGTTGTCGCCACCGTCTTAATGCCCCACTCCACAAACTGGTCAGCCAAAAGTGGTATCTGGGTGTTGGAATAATTCAAGACCAAAAAGACGTAGGGGAGGTTTTTCACGAGCTCCGTGAGGCTCTCCGCGCCACCCTCGGCCCCCATGAGTATATACCCGTGCTTATTGGCGACAGGGGCGGCAGCAAAGAGGTATGAGGTGCTACACGGGGGTAACAGAAAGTCAACCTTGTCCTCTAAAATCAATTTTTCTATGAGTCTCACCATGGTGCCGTGGTCACTTTTATCATCATATTGGATCCACTCTATAGGTAATTTTTTGCCATACTCCTTCACATATATACCGCCCTTGGCATTAACCTGATCAACCCACAACGTCTGGGGCACCAAAGCCCCCCCCAGGTGAATAATAGCATTTTGGCCTGAGAGAGAAACTGCCTGGCCAATGATGATTTTATCTTTGGCTGGCGGCTTTGGGCCACACCCAGCACCGACAAACAAAACCATGGCTACCGTACATACCAATAACCCAAGCAATACTCTGTTTTTCATTTTATCCCCTTTTCTAACTCCTCTAAAATGATTCAAAAGCTTGCTATCACACAATCTCACTTCACCTTTCACCAATTTGTGAAAACACTCTCTCTAAATATCCCGTTTCGCCTTTTTTCTTCTCCCTTCACCCCCTTTCTTCATGCGCCTGTTGGACATCAACCCTTTTTCTCACTCTAACTTCAGCGGCAATCGCACAATAGGCATGCTCCGCAACCTTATTGAATCCTGGGGCTGTACTAAAAACCTTCTTCAAGGGATCCCTTTACCAACAGGTACCCCTCAACTGTAACTCATTGCCGTCTCATCTGTATCGGGACGAGTTCAGCCTTACCCCCTCCCTTTATTTTTTGTTTTGTGTTTTGTAATATATCATATTTTAATAGAAGTCAAGTCATATTATTCAATTTTGATAAACCACGCCGAGCAAAGACGATTCATGGTAATTATATCTTTTGTACATTAATGAGTAAGGAGCCTTAAATAGGGTACGCACCATCATAGTTCCAAATTGTGCTCACGCTATGCTGTACGCTATGGCCACGGTAACATGACGTCGGGCTGATCCTGACCTCTGGGCGAGATTGCGATGGCCTTGCGGGTCTGGGTTACCGGCACCATCATCGCGCGTATCCAAGAAAATAATGAGTTCACTCGTACTCAGGGCGCAATCCTATCTATAACAGTAAGCCCCTCTGGGCCCTTTAAAAAGAGACGGTTTATGAGGTTCCGTGCAATATAATAACGTATTCTAATCCCTACATCCTACCTAACATATTTTTAATACATATTTAATTTTTTTAAAAATTATGATATACATATAAACAACATGACAGTAGGTGATAGAATTCGAGCATTAAGAAAGCGGGCGGGATTTTCAATGAAGCAGCTTGCTGAAAAAGTGGGGGTAAGCTACTTGACTATCTATCGAATTGAGACCGGTAAAGTAAGCCCATCAGTAGCTCTCTTGACTGATATTGCCTCTCATCTTAATTATCCAATCTTGTCCTTTTTCGACCACAAGGAAAATGAGGTTGTTCATATCAAGGCCAGTAAACAGCCTGTTATTTCAAGCGAAAAGTTACAATTGAGGCTCCTCGCCCCGCGGGGGTTCATAGATGAGAATATTGCCATTAGCTTTGGTAAGGCTGAAACGGGGGAATTTATCAGCAAACATACAAACAGAGGAGCTGAGCTTGCCTACGTAACCAAGGGCAAAAGTATAGTAAAGCATGGTAATAAAGAATATGAACTCAATGAGGGTGACCTGCTCTATTTCCAAGGAGAAACCCCTCATACAGTGGTTGCTCTGGAGCCTCATGAGTTCATCATAATACATTTTATCAATAAGTGATTGCCTTACCTGTTCGTAATCCCTCCCTGCTGTTTTTCTGAAGTATTTCCTCATGCCTTTTCCAGTCCCCGGTAACCCCGGAATCGCTTATCCAGTACTATCGCTTTGGCGTTGTCTGTAATCCTTGATGTAGCGCTGGGCGAACCGATCGCGGCCAAGGATAAGATCGATGGCTAAGATCGTTGATCTCACCTTTGCTGCATCCACGGTGGGGCAGGTCACCCCCCCTTCGATAGCCAGGGCCAAAAACGCCTGGTTGACCGCTGGTCTGTCGGGCAACCCGTGGGATATGTTGCTCGCTCCCAATGTCTGATTCACGCCCAGTTCCGCCTTGACCTTTCGGATGGTATCGAGCGTGACGAGCCCGGCCCGATCATCCGATCCCACTGCCAGTACGAGACAATCGATGATGATATCTTCACGGGGAATCCCCATGGACTCAGCACGCTCGATGATTTTATGGGCGACCTCCAGGCGCTTTTCGGCTTCTTTAGGTATCCCGCTGTCACCGATGGTGAGCCCTATGACGGCCGTCCCATATTCCTTTACCAGCGGTAACACCTCATTGAGGGACTTTTCCTCACCGGAGACTGAATTTACGATGGGTTTTCCCTCATATGCCTTCAGGGCTTCTTTCAAGGCCGCGGGGTTGTTGATATCGATACAAAGGGGCACGTCGACAGCACCCCTGATCATTTCAATGGCTTTGGGAAGAATGGAGATCTCATCCACACCAGGGGTTACGACATTGACATCCAGGATATCCGCTCCTGCCTCGACCTGGGCTATTGCTTCCTGGCGGACCACATCAAAATCACCTGCCTTGAGCGCCTCTGCCAGCTTTTTCTTGCCGGTCGGGTTGATGCGTTCACCGATCAAGACGGTCGGTCCGCTGTCACTGATAACGATCTCCTTTTTTGCGCTTGATACTTTGGTTTCCATAATGACGGCTCCTCCTTTTTCTAATTGATATCGCTCGGCGTGCGATATTCGGTAGTCGGCAAGATGAAAAAAGATATATAGCTTGTTATAAAATTACCGAGAAAACTTTGTCAAGGGAAAACACATTCTATAATAAGAAGGGTTATGACGAGAACAGCGGCAGGCGCTTTTTTTACTTCTCCCCTCGTTCAATCGCTTTGCATTGATGTCTCGATCATCCCATCCGTGATGGCCTAACCAACTGCCCGGAGCTTTTTCTCTATGTCTTGGCGAAGGGATCGTTTGTCCACTTTTTCCGCACCGGTATGGGGCATGGTTTCGATAAATTCGATCCGCTCTGGAAGCTGAAGCACAGAGGCCTTCTGCCCTTTCAAGAAGGAAATGACTTCATCAAAGGCCAGTTGAGCCCCGGCTTTGGGCTGGATATAGGCACAAACCCGTTCGCCCATAACCGGATCAGGCATCGCGATAACGGCCACAGCCGCGACATCCGGGTGACGCTTGATGAGTCCTTCGATCTGCGTGGCACTGATACTCTCGCCGCCCCGGTTGATCATTTCCTTGATCCTCCCGGTGAGTGTGATGTAGCCCTTTGCATCGATCTTGGCGACATCGCCGGTCCTAAAGAATCCGTCTTTGGTAAATGCCGTTTTGTTCTCCTCTGGATTATTGTAATAGCCCGTGAATACGCCGGGGCCTTTAAGGACCAGTTCACCCTCCTTGTTGGGGGGAAGTTCATTGCCATCTCGATCAATGACCTTGTATGTATCATAAGGGCATGTGGGCCTCCCCACCGTGGTGCAGATTGTCTCTAAATCATCAGTGGTGCGGGTAATGGTCGTCATACCTTCTGTCGCGCCGTATCCATTGTAAAATTTCATGTGCAACTTCTCAGTAACCTCTCTGACGAGTTCAGGGTGGCTTGCCCCCCCTGCGCTGTGCATCTTTTTCAAGGAACTCAAATCATACGTATCAAGGTCCTTGTATTGGATCATCCTTTGCGCCAGCGTCGGGACCCAAATAACGGAAGTAACGCCTTCCCGTTCCATGGTCTCACATAGCTCTTTATCGTCTGTAGAGTCCAAAAAGACGATCTTTCCAAGCGTGATGATACTTCCAAGAAAGCCCTTGGAGAATGTCAAATCATGACCTACCGGACCAGCGAGCAGGTTAATATCCTCGTTGCTCTGATCCCACGACTTGGAGCAGTATTCGGTGCCGGTAATGAGACTGTTGTGTGTGCGGGGGACAATTTTAGGCGCTCCGGTCGTCCCTCCGGTCGGCCCCATATGGGCAACCTGCATGGGATCCGGTCGCCTGCTGGCGAGCCGGGCCAGATTTTCCTCGGTCAATGCAGTCTCTTCGATCAGTCTTTCGAGGCTTGCAAAGGGTTTCTGATCCCCCTCTCCCCGGACAGTAATGACGTGCTTAACTTCCGGATGTTCCTTCAGGATGTCATGGACAATGGGCATGTAATCCGTTTTTTTATATTTGGCCGCGACAATCCAGGACGTGGCCCCGGTAAGGCTAATCAAGTGGTTGATTTCAAACTGGCGATATCGGTCGATCAACAATACGGGGATAGCCCCGATTTTTTGAAGGGCAAAATAGGCAAAAAAGAATTCGTTCCAGTTCGGAAGCTGAATCAGGATCCGGTCCAGGGGCTGGATGCCGAGATCCATCAGGCCGATGGCCAGCTTATTAGTCCTTTCGCGAGCCTCCCCATAGGTCAGCCGCGTCCGCCGATCTACAAAGGCCTCTTTGTCCGGGTGGATATCGGCAGCCCTGTCAAGGATATCTCCGAAGGTCAGCCCAGACCACCATCGAAGTGTGTTATACTTTTCAGCATCTTCTTTTTTATACGGTGTAACTCCTTCCAGAAGCTTCGTCATTCCTCGCCCCCTCCATTCCCTTGTTAATTAAGGTGATAAGGTAACGCGATAAAAACGTGCCTTCACCCCCTTACATCTGTCCTACCACTGATCATGCTCCCGCGGCGCAGGGTTGCCACCGAGAAATGAACCATTTGATGCTTTTTGTTGGAGAGAACTGAATCGATTTCCTCATCAGGAAGCTGTCCAAGGAGTACTCTTCCGCCTCTGCCAAGAAGGGCATGAGTTATGTTGGCTTATTCAAAAACCTCTCCTAATAAAAATGATTATTGGTGCTTCTTCAGCAAGGAAGAGGCCCTAAAATACGAACAGGTCAAGACCGCCCACCATATTCATCACGGCACCAGTCATGTACTGGGCTTCATCCGATACCACATAGGCAACGGCATCGGCGATTTCCTGAGGGTCAGCAGGCCTGCCGATGGCTGTTCTCTTTTCAATCCTTTGACGGACCTCTTCCGAGATCGGCTCATAATAGGCCTCCGTAAAGGCTATTCCGACCAGAACACAATTTGCAGTAATATTGTAACGAGCCCCCTCCAACGCTGCTGACTTTGCCAGACCGATCAGTCCCGCCTTGGCAGCACCGTAGCTCGACTGTCCGTAACCACCCAAGACACCAGCGACAGAGGTCATATTGACGATCCGGCCCCACTTATTGGCACACATCTCTGCCCATGCCTCTTTAATGCAATAAAAGGCAGAATTCAGGCAGAGTTTGACCTCGGCATCCCAGTCTTCTATGGTGGCCTTGGCTATGCTCACCATACGACGCATCTGGGCAGCATTGTTCACGAGGATATTCACCGGCCCAAGCTCATCTTTTATGGCTGCAAAGGCCTTCTGTACATCCGCATACTCCCTCCCATTCATTCTGAGAGCTATAGATTGGCGGCCCATTGCCTGTATCTCTTCGGCAACAGATTTGACCCCATCCATGTGACTAAAGCCGGTCACCGCCACATCCGCCCCGTGTCGTGCCAACGTAAGGGCAATGGCCTTTCCGATGCCTTTCGGCATTGAAGCCCCTGTCACCAATGCAATCTTGCCTTCTAACGACGACATACGACATCCTCCTCTTTGGGTTATTGACACTGTATAGATCTCACGGCTTATCTGGCTCTTAAGTTTAATGGGGAACTTTAACAATTGGTTGTCGCTCTCGTATCGAGCGGTTATTTGTACCCGACATCTAACCACAATTCTATATACAGAAAACTATTCTATGTATAGAATTGTGGTTTTCGTATCATGTTTCAAATCACGTGTCAAGTGAAAAAAGGGTTCACGACGAGTTGGGAGGGTACCTAGCACCCCCGTCTTTTTTCTCCTCGAGTCTTTGGCTAAAGAGAAGGTGGCTTAAATGAGACTATACCCTAATCTATTTATTTCTTGGGTCGATGGTCACCCCTCTTGCCGGCGCGTGGCGGGACCCTTAGCACACCGTCTCCGTGCACATCCTCAAGATCGAACCACCATTTGTTCTCAAGCTTAGGCTCGCCGTAACCCATGAGATCATCCCCCCAGACCGCTAATCTTCTGGCCAGAGGCACCTTCCGCATGGTCCATGCAATAAACCGATGAAAGGGGGTAAAGGGCTTGTTCCAGGGGCAGACATTGATACACACTCCGCAGCTCGACCCGACTTGATTGCCGACCCGCTGCTTGGTACAGGACTCCACGTCATTGGCCCACTTTTCATAGCCGTTATGCATCTTTGTGGCATCGGGGCCGAAGGGAATCGCTCCTGAGGGACAGTACCTGGCGCATTTCTCGCATGTGGCGCAGAAGTCTTGGAGCCCGAAATCGATGGGTTTGTCGACGGCCAGAGGCATATCCGTGGTGACGATGGCCGCCTTGAACCTCGTCCCGAGGAAGGGGTTGAGCACAATATCCCCCACCCGGCACATTTCTCCAAGACCGGCCCAGAGCAGGATCGGGGGGAGCACCACCTGATAGTTCCTGGCATGATGGGCCCTGGCCGGATACCCGAGCCTTCGAATGTATTCGGCCAGGATGCAGGCAATAAAGCCCGAGGTGGAATAGGACAAAAAACTCATGGCCCCACTGATCCAGTCATTGCCGACCGCCGCCTCGGCCGTCCGCCAGTCCTGGTCCACTAAAATGGCGATAGCATATTTGTGATCGAGCTGTACCTCTTCACCGGTCGGGAATGTGTTGGTGTAGACAGCATAGCGCGGCAACTCACAGATCCCCACCAGGTCCGCCCTCATGAAATAGGCGGTTTGCCTGATATGGCGCGCCAACACTCCTGGATCATCTGGCAGAGGGGCCTTGTGTTCCGAAGGGATCCCCTCCACCAGTTCCTTGAGATTGCCAGACATCCAGGAAAGGGCCCCAGAAAGCGGGTATTTCTGTATAAACCGGTCCACCTCTTGCTTGAAGTGCGGCCCGAGGTCACCCCGCCGGCACCGCATGAAGCCGCTTTCGCGTTCATCAACCCGCTGAACCTCATCATCGTTAATCAGGGTTGTCGGTCGATCAACCCGCTTCAGTGCTTGAACAGGATACGGGTCCAGCTTTTTGCTGTTAAACGCACGCTGATACGTTGTTACGATGGGCATGTATGATACTCCGCTCAGGTAATTTGGACTGAGACCATACTCGCTCTTTCATTACTTGAGTATAGGGAAGGGGCCCTTGTGAGTCAATAACGAATAGGCACCATGGTGTGAAATGATGCTGCGGGCGCCGCATGATTTCAGGATATTGCGGGTCGATGTAAAGGCAAACAGGCCCGCGGGACGAGTAATATCTCCTTGGGATCGCCAAAACGCCTTCTTGAAACCAGACATTCCTCCCCTTCTCCATAACAGCCGGCCTTGTTTGTTACGTCTCCTGTTTTTTTATGGCCTTACATGGTAGACTAAGATAATATTTGAGCAATTGCACGGTACAGTCTTTGGAAGAATAGCTGCAGATTCGGCGCGCGGTTGCCTCGATCGACGACGCAAAAAACAGGGATTATTCAAGCACTGACAAGGTGCAGAAAGGAATGCGGGGTTTATGAAAGATAAAAAATCCTTCCAGATCGAGTTCCAACCTTTGGGCCTGAGAAATCGATCCCCTGCAGGACAATCCATCCTCGAGTGCGCGCGCCTATCAGGCGTTGATCTGGTCAGCCTCTGCGGGGGTCAAGGCACCTGCGGCAAATGTAA
>CAZFIR010000158.1:0-3094 GCA_964519535.1 uncultured Thermodesulfobacteriota bacterium
GTTTTGAGGAGCCCGTACGCCCATGCCAATATCAAACATATTGATACCAGCCAGGCGGAAGCGCTACCAGGCGTCAGGGCCGTGCTTACCTATAAGGATACTGAGGGGTGGGAATGGGGGATACCCAAGCATATCAGGATACTGGACAGCAAGGTGCGCTTCGTAGGTGATGCCGTGGCCATGGTAGCCGCAGATACTGTAGATATAGCCGAGGATGCCCTGGAACTGATCGAGGTAGAATACGAACCGCTGCCGTTCGTATATGATGTGGAAGAAGCTATGGAGCCCGGCCAACCACAGTTGTACGAACAATTTACCAATAATGCGTTCTCAGAGCCGCTTAAATACGAGCCTACTATCCTGCGGACTCTTGAGATGGGAGATGTGGAAAAGGGGTTTGCCGAGGCCGATGTTGTCACCGAGGGGACCTGTGGGTATGAGATTTTCCCCAATCCCCATCCCCCCGAACCCCCCGGCGTGATCGCCACATGGGAAACACCGGATCGGCTGACTATCTACACCCCGTCGCAGTCTATCGCCTACCACAGGTTTCTTGGTTTGCCCTTTGTTCATTTGGCCGATTTTCGGGCTATCAGCACCCAGTGCGGCGGCAGCTACGGCACCAAAAATGCCAACATGACGCCGGTGGGTTATGCTGCCCTGCTTTCCAAAGCGGCCAACCGGCCGGTGAAAATATATTATACCAAGGAGGAACACTTTCACGCGTACTCTTTACGGTTGGGCTCTCGCATTCAAGCCAAAGTGGGTCTCAAAAAGGATGGCACCTTAACGGCCATCGAAGGCCGGTGGCTGGTTAACATTGGGGCAGCTTCGGAGTGTGGTCCTTACCAGGTAGCCGTCGGGTGCGGTGAGTTACAAATTGCTGTGCAGTGTCCCAACTGGAACCTAAGCACGGCGCTTGTCTTCACCAACCATTGCCCTGCGGGCATCGTCAGGGGCTTCGGAGGACAGGAGCTGGAAAGTTCTTTTCTACCGCTATTAGGGCTAGCAATGGAGAAGGCCAGCGTCGACCCGGTGGAGTTTTTCAAGAAGAACATCGTCAAGAAAGGCGGGGGCTGGTTCTGGAGGGATGGCAACTGGTGGGACTTCCGGGGGGCGGATTTTACCAAGGCCATTGACAAAGGGGCCGAAGTATTCGGCTGGAAGGATAAGTGGCAGGGGTGGGGTAAACCCACTGCTGTTAACGGCAACAAGCGGAGGGGCGTCGGCGTCGGTGTGCACAGTAATGCCGATATTGGCGAAGACACCTCCGAGGCCCAGGTCAAGCTGTCCCCCGACGGCCGGGTAATGTTGAATACCTGCCACTCTGATTCGGGGCATGGGCAGAGAAGCAGCCTGTGCAAGATGGCGGCCGAGGTCTTGAACATACCCCTGGAGAATATCAAGATGTCGCAACCGGATACAGAGGTGAACCCCTTCGAGTTCGCTTTGATGGGTTCGCGCGGCACCTATGCCGCCGGTTCGGCGGTCATAGCGGCGGCGGAAGATGCCAGACGCAAACTGCTGGAGCTGGCGGCGACCAAGCTCGATACCACGCCTGATCATCTGGATACCAAGGACGGAATCATATATGTCATCGGTCGCCCCGAGAAAAGAGTCCCGTGGCGCCGCATCATGGGATTCACTCGGACGATTACCGGTGAGGGTCGTTTCGAGCCGGATTACTCTCTGTGCAATTTTCTGATGACCTTTGTAGAGATTGAGGTGGACACCGATACGGGCAACTTAGAGCTGATAAACGTCGTCAACGCTACCGATGCCGGCCAGATTATTTCTCCCATGACCTTGGAAGGCCAGCTTCACGGTGCGCTCGGTTCGGCAGGGCTGGATACCGCCATCTTTGAAGAGACGGTGCTGGATCCAAAAACGGGACGCATGTTAAACGGTAATATGATTGATTATAAATGGCGCACCTTTCCGGACCTGCCAGCGTTTACCAATGTAATCCTGGAAACGCCGGTACCCAGTCATCGCTTCGGGGCGATTGGGGTAGGGGAGATCAGTACATCGCCCGGCCCCAGCGCCGTGCTGATGGCAGTCTATAATGCCATCGGTCAGAGGATCATGAGCTACCCCCTGACGTCGGATAAAATTCTCAAGGCGTTGGGAAAAATATAAGGAGAACGAAACACAATGAAGCCTTTTAAACATAGAGACGCGAAGACGGTGGATGAAGCGGTAGAACTGTTACGTGAAAACCGGAGTAAGTTGATCGCCGGTGGTACCGATCTGCTCGGGGTGCTTAAGGATAGGGTGCTGCCGACCTATCCGGAACTGCTGGTAAACATCAAGAGCATTCCCGGTCTGGATAGCATTGAACGGGATAAAGGGGGGGTGAAAATAGGGGCGCTGGCCAAGCTGGCCGATGTCGCCGCCTCCCCATTGCTTAAAGAGGAGTATCCCATGCTTGCCGAGGCGGCCCAAGCCGTGGCGGTGCCCCAAATCCGTAACATGGGCACTATCGGCGGCAATCTGTGTCAAGACGTGCGCTGCTGGTATTATCGTTATCCCCATGAAATCGGGGGCAGAATCTTCTGCTACCTCAAGGGTGGCAAGGGCTGTTACGCCCTGACCGGAGAGAACCGGTATCACTCGATATTCGGAGGTTTGAGAGAAGAGAGCACGCCCTGCTCTTCTGCCTGCCCGGCAGGGGTGGATATACCTTCGTATGTGAGCCACATCAGGGAGGGTGACCTCCCCCACGCAGCCAGGACACTGCTCGACACCAACCCGCTTCCCGTAATAACGGGGCGGGTATGTCCACATTTCTGTGAGCAGGAATGCAATCGAGGCGATTTCGATGAATCGGTATCAATAAGGGACATTGAGCGATTCATGGGTGATTATATCTTGGAGAACGCAGACGAAGTCATTACCGCACCCGAGGCCGATACCGGCAAGAGGGTGGCCATTATCGGCTCAGGACCGGCCGGTCTCTCGGCGGCCTACTATCTCAGAATGGCGGGGCACCGCGTTACCGTGTTCGACAAACAGGAAGAGGCCGGCGGGATGCTGACCTACGTGATACCGGCTTATAGGCTTCCCAAGGATATCGTCAGGCGTGCAGTAAAAG
>CAZFIR010000159.1:0-11590 GCA_964519535.1 uncultured Thermodesulfobacteriota bacterium
TTGAATCCTGCTTTTCTCCCAAAACGCTGCGCGTTTCGGGATCGATAAAAACCCCACGCTGCGGGGTTTTTATCGACCTGCTGCCTTTTTCAAATCATCCACCCGGTTTGTCTGCTCCCAGGTGAACTCCGGTTCATTTCTGCCGAAGTGGCCATAAGAGGCCGTCTTTTTATAGATAGGGCGCAGGAGGTTCAGATACTCGATAATCCGTGCGGGCCTAAAATCAAAGACCTCCCGAATGATCTTGGCGATTTCGTTGGAAGGGATTTTTCCCGTCCCCTGGGTGTCCACCATAAAGGAGAGGGGCTCGGCCCTTCCGATGGTGTACGCGATCTGAATCTCACACCTGTCTGCCAGGCCGGCAGCTACGACGTTTTTAGCCGCGTGCCGGGCCATGTAAGAGCTGCTGCGGTCCACCTTGGAGGGGTCCTTGCCTGAAAAGGCACCGCCGCCGTGACTTGCCTGTCCGCCATAGGTGTCGACGATGATCTTGCGGCCCGTCATCCCGCAGTCGGCCAACGGCCCCCCGGCTACAAACCTCCCGGTCGTATTGACGTAGTATTTTGTATCCTTATCCCTCAGCCCTTCGGGTATGACATGCTTGATCACCTCTTCGATGATACCCTCTTGAAGCACCTCGTACGTGACATCCGGGGTGTGCTGTGCAGCAATGACGACGGCGTCCACGCGCACCGGTTTGCTGTCGATGTATCGGACAGTCACCTGAGACTTACCGTCAGGCCGCAGGAAATCGAGGATATTGGCCTTGCGGACGTCAGACAGTCGCTTGGTAAGTTTGTGGGCGAAGGCGATAGGCATGGGCATAAGCTCAGGGGTCTCAGTGCAGGCATAACCGACCATGAGGCCCTGGTCACCAGCACCCTGTTCTTCGCTGTTGACCCCCCTGGCGATATCCGGAGATTGCTGATCGATAGAGGTCAGTATGGCGCAGGTCTCCCAGTCAAAGCCCATAGCGGAGTCATTATATCCGATCTCTTTGATGGTCGCCCGGACGATTCCGGGCATGTCCACATAACACTCGGTGGTGATCTCACCCGCGATAAGGGCAAGGCCAGTAGTCACCAGACATTCACAGGCTACCCTCCCGCGGGGGTCTTCTGTGATGATGGCATCCAAGATGGCATCGGAGACCTGATCAGCCACCTTATCGGGATGCCCCTCCGTCACTGACTCGGAGGTGAACAAAAAATCGGTCATAGACATATACCTGTTCCTCCTTCTTTACGTTATTCCATACAGTGAATGAAGTCCTCGGGAAATCGTTCGGCCATCTCCTTCCGGATAAAGTATTCGGTTTCTTTGGCGGTGGAGAATTGCAAGACCTCCTTCAGGAGACCTTCGCCTTCGGTGCGGGTAGAACGCCGCAGAACCTTTTTTACCCGGGGTATGGCAATAGGGTGCATGCTCAACTCATCGAGCCCCAATCCCAAGAAGATCAGGGTATAGAGGGGATCGGCAGCCATCTCCCCACAGATCCCCACATCAATTCCTCCCTTATGGGCGAGGTCCACCACCCCTTTGATATGGCGCACGATGGCGGGGTGGAGGGGCTCGTAGAGATAGGATACGTATTTATTCCCCCGATCGATGGCCAGGGAGTACTGGATGAGATCATTGGTACCGATGCTGAAGAAATCGACCTCGCGGGCGAGAATATCGGCGGTGATGGCGGCAGAGGGAATCTCTATCATAACCCCCAGGGGGATTTCCGGATCGAACTCGACACCCCTGGCCCGCAGCTTTTTTTTGACCTCATCGAGGATGGCCTTAACCTCCTGCAGCTCTTCCACCCCGGAGATCATGGGGAGCAGAATCTTGACCTTGCCATACGTGCTGGCCCGCAAGATCCCCCTCAACTGGGCCTTGAAGATCTCCTGCTCCATAAGGCAGAACCGAATGGCCCGCAGCCCCATAGCCGGATTTACCTGCTCGGCCAACTCGATATGGGAGGAGAACTTGTCCCCCCCCAGGTCGAGGGTCCTGATAGTGACGGAGTACGGTGCCATCTCCTCAACCAGTTTTTTGTAGACCTGAAAGTGCTCCTCCTCATCGGGGAGGGTCTTTCTGTTCAAATAGAGGTATTCGGTGCGATAGAGGCCTATCCCCTCGGCCCCGTACTGGATGGCTGAGGGGACCTCTTCGATCAGTTCTATGTTGGCCTGCAGGGTGAGATGGTGCCCGTCTTGGGTTTCGGCATTGAGGGTCGCGTATTTAAAGAGTTCCCGTTCCAGATAGCGGTAGTGTCGCTGCTTAATGTGGTATGTCTTGATAGTTGACGGCGAGGGGTCAACGATCACCACCCCTTCGATCCCATCAATGATGATTGTCTCCCCACCGACTACAGATGCAGTGACCTCTTCCAACCCCACGACCGCAGGAATCTCCAGGGAACGCGAGACGATGGCTGTATGAGATGTCTTTCCTCCTATATCGGTGACAATACCGATCACCCGTTGGAGGTTTAACTGAATCGTATCCGCGGGAGAGAGATCGTGGGCCACGACGATCACATCTTTTTCGAGGTCCTCTACCTTTCGGGGATCACTTCCGATGAGGTTCTGGAGGATCCGCTCCACCACATGTTTGATGTCCTCTTTCCTCTCTTTTAAATACTCGTCTTCGATGGCGTCGAAGGCCTCGGAGATCTTATCCAAGGTGACCTTCAGGGCCCACTCCGTGTTCACAAGTTGCTCCTGGATCATCTTGATGGTTTCATCCCGCAACATGCGGTCTTCCATCACCTTGAGGTGGACATCGAGGATGTAAGAGTGTTGCCTGAATCCCTTTTCCAAGATCCGTTGCTTGACCTCCTCCAGCTGCTCCTTCGATTTTTCGATGGCCCTTTCGAACCGCTTGACCTCGGCGGTCACCTGCCCCGTCGTAACCTTGCGGGGAATGAACGTAGAGCGCCGTCGCTCCAAGAGCGCGGCCTTCCCAATGACGATCCTCGGTGAGATCCCGATTCCCTTAAGGATCTTCTCTTCGCTGGTGGACGGTGTCTTCTTTTTCACCGAATTTGCCCTCGATCAGTTTGCCTATCTCTGCAACGGCCTCTTGCGCATCCCTTCCCTGAGCCCTGACGACGATCTGCGAACCGTGCCCGGCAGCGAGCAGCAAGAGGCCCATAATACTCTTGGCGTTGGCCTCGATCCCATCCTTATCCACCGTGATGGCGGCTTTAAAGTTGCTGGCCACCTGAACCACCATATTGGCCGCCCGGGCATGGAGGCCTAGTTTGTTCTTGATGGTAAAAGTTCGCTCCGCAACCAACTCCACTATCTCTTCTCCTCTTCGGTATTGCGATCCAAGATCTCACTGGCCAGGTGGATGTTTTTTTGTCCGTATGCCTTGATAAATGAGGCCAGCTCATCGAGCGTCTTCTCCTCCCTCAAGGTAGACAGCTTGATCAGCATCGGTAGGTTGACGCCCGTCACGATTTCCACCTTCCCCTTTTCCTGAAAGGAGAGACTGATATTGGAGGGCGTGCCCCCAAACATGTCGGTCAGTATCAAGACCCCCTTGCCTGCGTCCACTTTCTTGATGCCCTTCTTGATCCTCTTCTCCACTTCTTCTATAGGATCGGAAGGGTCGATGGAAATGGGTTCTATCCCCTCCACAGTACCGACGATCTGTTGCGTGGCCATGAGGAACTCGTCCGCCAAGGCCGAGTGGGTGACGATGACAACCCCTATCATCTTTTCCATTTCAACCTCGCTCTATATCTCGGTGTCTGACCGTAACCTTTTGACCCCGGTGGCCCAGCATTGCAGCCATGTGCTCGGTGATGACGACAGAGCGGTGCTTACCCCCGGTACAGCCTATGGCAATGGTCAGATACGATTTTCCTTCCTTTTCATAAAGAGGGATGAGATATTCAATCATCCCGCTGAACCGCTCAAGAAACGTAGTGGTCTCTGTCTGCTTCAAGACATAGTCCTTGACCTTTTGGTCCTCCCCGGTGCGTCCCCGAAGCTCCCTGACGAAAAACGGATTGGGGAGAAGGCGAACATCCATCACAATATCGGCCTCGGTAGGTATCCCATAACTGTAGCCAAAGGAGAGGAGCGTTACCTTCATCCGCTGAGCCGTCGCGGGTAGGAGGCGCTCCATGATAACACCCCGCAGTTGATGAACGTTGAGGGTTGAGGTATCGATGACCTCATCGGCGATCTCCCGGAGAAAGGCCATCTCCCCCCGTTCTTCCTTCACGGCTTCGGGGAGGGAAAGACCCCTCTCTTTTCCCACCGGATGGCTGCGTCTGGTCTCGCTGTAGCGCCTGATCAACACGTCGTCCGCCGATTCAAGAAAGAGGATTTTCACCTCATGCCCTTTGCCCCGGAGGTTTTGAGCCACCTTCTGGAAGTCCTCCAAGAACTCCTTTCCTCTAATATCCACCACGATGGCAACCTTCGAGAGCCCCCTCGTTGAGTGTTGGCAGAGTTCGATAAAGGTGGGGATTAGGGTTGCCGGCATATTATCTATACAGTAAAACCCACTATCCTCTAAGGCCTTCATTGCCGTTGACTTTCCCGATCCCGAAAGGCCGCTGATGATCATCAATTGCAGCGGTTTCACATCACCTTCTGCCTTTTCTTTTTGAGTTTCTTGAGGAGTTCCTTTTCAAATTCTTTGGCCGCGTGATATCCCTTCTTCTTGAGGAGGTAATCCCTGGCAGCCACCTCCACAATAGCGGTCAAATTTCTCCCGGGCCTGACTGCTACGCTCTTACGAGGGATCTCCACCTCCATGATGGTGTAGGTATTGTCCTCCAATCCCAAGCGGTCATCGATACATTCCTCCGGGTCTACCAGTTCCACGATCAGCTCGATCTGTTTCTTGTCTCTCGTAGCTGAGACGCCGAAGAGCTTTTCGATGTCGATGATGCCCAACCCCCTGACCTCCATGTGATGACGGCCCAACTCATGGCTGAAGCCATGAAGGGTACCGTCCTGTCTTTTCTCTACCTGGATGAGGTCGTCCACCACGAGACGATGTCCCCGCATGACCAGGTCGAGGGCACACTCGGTTTTACCGATTCCACTCTTGCCTAAGATAAGAACCCCCACCCCGAGGATATCGATTAAGACCCCATGCAGACTGATGCGGAGGGATGTGCACCGCGCCATCATCCTCCCCTATGGGGACGCATACTGCGCATCCTCTTCGGCGATGATACGATAAATCTCTTCTTTGGAGTTGGCCTCCATCAACCGCTTCCGCATGTGGTCATCCTTTAAGAGCCGTGATAACCTGGCCAGGGCTTGGAGGTGCTCGCTGGCGCTGTCCTCCGGGGCAAGAAGCAAAAAGAAAAGATGTGTCGGTTTTTCATCGATGGATTGAAAGTCAACGCCCACTCTGGCGCGGCCAAAGGAACAGATGATGCCCTTGATCTCATTCAACTTGCCATGGGGGATGGCAATTCCATCCCCGATCCCCGTACTGCCCAACCGCTCTCTTTCCAAGAGGACCTGCACGGGTTTCTCTGTGTCCGCCAGCCTGCCGTTCACGACCAGGACGGAGACCAATTCCTCCAAGACACCCTTTTTGTCCCGTGAAGTAAGTTCCGCTATGATGGAACCTTCATCCAATATGTCCGTTATGTTCATCGCCTTCCCTTGTTTAGGGTGACCACGTTTGTCGTCTCTTCGGGCGTTTTGACTTGTCCAATTGCTTCTTGATCTGACGCTCAATCTTGTCAACGACACTCTCTATGGCCGCATGGATGTCCTCCATGCTATCCATCCCGTGTATGGCAGTGCCATTGCCAGCCATGATGCTCACTTCTACCGTATGTCTGAACTTCTCTGCCGAGACTACCACGTGGGCCTCAATGGGTTCGCTGAGATACCTTTTCACCTTGTGGAGTTTCTCCTCGATATAGTCTTTTAAGGGGGGAGAGGACTCCACGTGTCTGAAGGTCATGTTGATCTGCATCTTATTCGCCTCCGCTCGTTACCGTTTGGCATTTCCTATAAAACCAAAAATATTAGTCAAAGAGGGGGAAGTTGTCAAGGCAATCACCTCCCCAGCCAGGGGGATCTTACATGATCTTTTTTCTCTCGCTGGAGGAAAGGATCTTCATCATCTCCCGGTACTTTGCTACTGTCCGGCGAGCTATGGTGATAGTATGCCTCTCCTTAAGCAACTGGCAGATCTTCTCGTCGCTATAGGGCCTTCGAGGGTCTTCTTCGGCGATGATTTGTTTAATTAGATTTTGCACCCGTTTGGCAGACACCTCCTGACCGAACCCCCCTACCTTGCCGCTGAAGAAGAATTTAAGCTCATAAGTCCCCTGTGGGGTGTGGGCATATTTGTTCGTCGTCACCCGGCTCACGGTGGACTCGTGCATCTGGATATCGTCGGCCACTTCTCTCAGGACGAGGGGCTTGAGATAATTGATCCCCTTGTCGATGAAATTCCTCTGGAACTTGACGATGCTCTTGGTGACCTTGTACAAGGTTACCTGCCGCTGCTGGATGCTCCTGATGAGCCAGAGCGCGGATTTCATCTTTTCTTTGAGATAACCGCGCGGGATATCATCTTTGTCGGCGTCGATCAGCTCACGATAATAACCGTTGATACGTAGTTTTGGGACACCATCATCGTTTAAGACAACGATGTAATCCCCTTCGACCTTGTAGACGTAGACATCGGGTATAATGATCCGCACCTCATCAGGACTGAAAGGTCGCCCTGGTTTTGGATCGAGATGAGAGATGATCTCAACGGCCGCTAAGACCTGAGCAAGGGGGACCTTTAATTTCCGGGCCACTCCACGGTAGTCCCTCGTCCTACAGTAGGCAAGACAGTCCGCCACGATTTCTTCTGCCAATGGGTTTCTTTCAGGAAGCCCCTCGAGCTGGATGAGGAGACATTCCCGCAGATCCCGTGCCCCTACCCCCGCGGGATCGAAGGTCTGAATGAGATGAAGCACATCCTCTAACGCTTTGGTTGGGCAGTCCAATTCCCGACAGACCTCGTCCAGGGATCCTTGGAGATAGCCGTTCTCGTCAATATTGCCGATGATAAAGGCCCCGATCTCTTGCTCCTGGGTGGTCACCGGACTCATCCTGAGCTGCCATAGTAGATAATCGGAGAACGTGACCTGGCGGGTGAGGAAGTTTTCCCATGGGGTCTCGTCTCCGGCAGCCCTCGGTGGAGTGTAGGTGCTCATACCGTGACCTTCCATGTATTCGTCCCAGTCGAACTCCTTGACAGGCTCAGGGGTCTCTGCCTCAGTGGCATCCTCATTGCGCGCGCTCTCTTCCGGACTGCTCTCCTCCAGACTGCTGTCCTCCTCCAGTACGGGATTTTCCTTGATCTCCTCAGCAATGACCTCCTGGAGTTCCATCCGGGAAAGTTGCAGCAACTTAATGGCCTGCTGAAGCTGGGGGGTCATAACCAGCTGTTGGGTCAACTTGAGATCTTGTTTGAGCTCCAAGGCCATCGCTTTTACCCTTTCAGCGTCTTTGGGGTCCGTGCCCCCTTCTTTGCTCGGCCCCGCCTCTGCTCAACCGCCGGGGACTCTTTACGCTTCTTCCCGCGCCCCCTGCGTTCCAATCTGAAGTGCTCACCGAGATAAATCTTACGGGCCTTCTGACTCGCCGCGATCTTCTTCGGGGTCCCTGCTTCCAATATCCTTCCCTCATTCAATATGTAAGCCCGATCACATACGTGCAGGGCCTCTTGAACGTTGTGGTCGGTCACGATCACCCCAATACCCCTTTTTTTGAGCTGATGGATGATGTTTTGAATGTCAATAACCGCCAGGGGATCAATGCCCGCAAAGGGCTCGTCAAAGAGGATGAGGGAGGGCGACAGCACGAGCGCCCTGGTGATCTCCACCCTACGCCGTTCCCCTCCCGAAAGGGAGTAGGCCTTGTGTTTGGCTAAGTGGGCGATGTTGAGTTCTTTCAAGAGCTCCTGGAGTCGTGTCTGCCTATCTTCACGGACGAGATTCAAGGTCTCCAAGATGGCCAAGATGTTTTCCTCGAAGGTCAATTTTCTAAAGACCGAGGGCTCTTGCGGCAAGTAGGTAATTCCCCTCCTGGCCCGTTGGTACATGGGGAGCCCTCCGATATCCGCCCCATTGAACAATACCCTTCCCCGGTCGGGTCTGACCAAGCCAATGATCATATAAAAGGTTGTCGTCTTCCCTGCCCCATTGGGACCCAGCAAGCCCACAACCTCTCCCGCACGGATCTTGAGGCTCACTCGATCGACCACCATCCTCCCGTTGTAGGATTTCGTGAGATCAATGGTCTCCAGTGTCTCGATTGCCTTTGTACTCATTGCTTCTCCCCGCGCGGGATGATGGTGATTGTTACCCGTTCCTCTCCCTCGCCCTCAGCCACGCTCTTTTGCGCGTCGATGTAGTAGATGATTCGCTTCCCGCGAACCCAGTTGTCCCCTTCTCTCACCACGGGCTCCCCCTGCATGACCACCATACCTTCTCGGTGGTAATAGGTGGCCTCGCGACAGGTGGCCTTCCTGTTGCCCTGTACCATACGCACATTTCCCCGGGCCACTATCTTTTCAATCTCCTCCGTCTTCTCATCAAGAAAGAGAAGCAGGCGGTCAGCATAGAGGGTGAACTCCTCTTGCCTGGCTACGACGTTACCGATAAAGGTGATGAGCTTTTTCTGATAGTCGGCCTCCAACTGCTGCGAGTCGATGTGCACAGGCCCCCGTTGCCCTTTGAATTCTCCGATCATCTGGGTAGCGGCCGGGTGTGCCAACAGCACCATCATGATGAACGAGATGATATACGTGAGCCCTCTCATCTTTCGATCACCGTCTGGACCTTTCTCAAAATTGAGAGTTTTTTCGTATTTAAATCGAGCACGGCCCCTACTCCCTTCACCTGCAACCCCTTCCCTTCGAACACGACAGGATCTTCGGTAAAGATCTGTCGTTTCTCATCTTCAAAGCGAAGGGAATCGGTGTTCACGCGGTAGCCATCACTGGAGGTGATCACCACATCCCCCCGCACCTCAATCTCCTTTCTCCCCTTCATGGATCCCTTGTCTCCCCTCAGGGTGATGATGCGGCCTTCCTCGGCGTAAAAGGTGATCATCAGGTCTTCCAAGGTGGTGTAGTCGTCTTTGCGAAAGTGCTGGCCGGACTTCGCCCTGAGTTCCCACTCTTTCTTTTTCCCTTTGGTCTCTACGTAGTGGATATCTTCGAGGGCAAGGTCGGCAGTTTGGTCCGCTTGCTCCATCTCTTGGATGACCTCACCCTCCTCATCGCCGCCCCCTCCGAAGAGGAGATAGCCTCCGACCGCCAAAACGACAAAACCCATGCAGATGAGGATGATCATCTTGGATAGTTTCATTCATACCTCGCGAGGACCGCTTCCCATTTGCCTTGAGCCTGTAGGAGCAGATCGCATACCTCCCGCACCGCCCCCCGTCCACCGGCAGATTGGGTGATATAGCTGGCGACCTGCTTTGCCTCCTCGGCACCATCGGCCACAACGATGGGTATCCCTACGTGCTTCAAGAGGGGGATGTCGACGAGGTCATCTCCGACAAAACAGGTTTCGTCATTACCGATCCCCGTCTCATAGGCGATCTCCTGATATGCCGCCACCTTGTCGTGCACCCCCTGGCGGACCCACCTGCGGGGGATCCCCAGATCATCGGCCCTCTTTTGGACGACCGGAGAACTCCTCCCCGTCAAGATAGCCACTTCGATCCCCGCCCCCCTGAGGAGCTTGATGCCATGTCCGTCGCGGACATCGAAGGCCTTGATCTCCCTGCCCCTATGATCTATGATGATCCTGCCATCGGTTAACACCCCATCGACATCAAGGACCAGCAGTTTCACCTTCGCCGCCTTCGCCCGCAGCTTTTCGGGGATTGCCCTCCCCATTTCAGACCACCCCGGCCTTGAGCAGGTCATGGAGATGTATGATGCCCCGGGGGATCTTGTCCCCGGCCCTGTCGAAGACGAACAGGGAGGTGATGGCGTGTTCCTCCATCTGCTGAACGGCCTGCGCCGCAAGGATGTCGGCCTCGATCCACTTGGGGTTTCGGATCATGATCTCCGCGGCCGTCCTTTCCAGGAAATCGGGGTATCGCTCCAGGGTCCTGCGGAGGTCACCGTCGGTGATCACCCCCACCAACTCTTCGCCTGCATTCATGACCCCCGTCACCCCCAGCCGCTTTGAGGTAATCTCCACCAGGGCCTCTTTCATCAAGGTGTCCTCATATACCTTGGGAAACTCTTCTCCCACGTGCATCAGGTCACTCACCTTGAGCAGGAGCCGCTTCCCCAGTCTGCCCCCCGGGTGCAGGATGGCGAAGTCCTCTGTCTTAAACCCCCGTTTCTCCAAGAGGGCAACGGCCAAGGCGTCCCCCATGGCAAGGGCGGCGGTCGTACTGGCTGTGGGGGCCAATCCCAAGGGACAGGCCTCCTCCTTGATGCTGACATCCAATACCACATCCCCGGCCCGGGCCAGGGTTGAGGTGGCCCCTCCGGTGAGGACGATCAGTTTATTCCCATATCGCTTGATGACGGGGAGGATCTGCGAGAGTTCGTCCGTCTCTCCGCTGTTGGAGATGGCCAGGACGATATCCTTCTTTTCCAACATCCCCAGGTCGCCGTGAATCCCTTCGGTGGGGTGCAGAAAGAAGGCGGGGGTGCCTGTGCTGGCCAGTGTGGAGGCAATCTTTTGTCCGATGATCCCTGATTTCCCCACACCGGTCACCACCACTTTTCCTTCACAGGCAAGGACTAATTCCACCGCCCGCACGAAGTCCTCATTGATGCGATCCACCAGTTGCTGGATGGCCTCAGCCTCTATGTTCAGTACCCGTTTGGCCCGTTCGATGATCATCCCGCATCCTCCTGCATAATCTGATCGATAGCCTTGAGCTGTTTCAGCAGGGGGGAGAGGACATCGAGTTGAAGGGAGTTGGCCCCGTCGCTGAGGGCCTTGTCTGGATTGGGATGAACCTCTAGGAAGATCCCGTCCACCCCTGCCCCAACGGCCGCCCTGGCCAGGTGGGGAATGAATTCTCTGTTGCCTCCTGAGGCCTTCCCCGCCCCGCCGGGGAGTTGGACACTGTGAGTGGCGTCAAAGATGACAGGATACCCCAAACCCCGCATGACGGGAAGCGCTTTCATGTCACTGATGAGGTTGTTGTAGCCAAAGGCGGTCCCCCGCTCGGTGAGGAGGATCTGCTCGTTGCCGGTGGAGCAAATCTTCTCAACCACGTGGGCCATATCCCAGGGGGCCAGGAATTGCCCCTTTTTGACGTTGATGGCCTTCCCCGTCCTGGCGGCCTCCACTATGAGGTCGGTTTGGCGACAGAGAAAGGCGGGGATCTGAATCACGTCCAGGACCTCCGCTGCCCAGGACACCTCGCTGATCTGGTGCACATCGGAGAGGATGGGAAGGCCCACCTCTGCCTTCACCCGTTGTAAGATCCTCAACCCCTCAACGAGCCCCGGCCCGCGCGCGGAGGAAATGGAGGTGCGATTGGCCTTATCATAGGATGCCTTGAAGATGAGGGGGATACCGAGGTCTCGGGAGATTTCCTTCAGGCTCGTGGCGAGGGAGAGG
>CAZFIR010000160.1:0-10348 GCA_964519535.1 uncultured Thermodesulfobacteriota bacterium
CAACAGGGGTGATAAATCCTTAACGCCCATCGGAATGCTCTCAGCCATTTTTACCTCAATGCCCCGCTTCTCAAGTTCCGTAGCCGCCGTACTTGAATACTCTACGCCGTGGAGCTCATCAATATAGATGATCGCCACCGATTTAATACCGTTTGCCTTATACAAGTCAGCCATGGCTGGCATCTGGGTATCGGCAAAATTCAAGATGGGAAAGAAGTAGGGTAAGGCAGCAGCATACTCCTTGATCTTCAGGGCGCCACCCTCGGCTCCCAATAGTATATACCCGTGATTATTGGCGACCGGGGCGGAAGCAAAAAGGTACGTGGTGCCACAGGGGGCGAAGACAAAGTCGACCTTATCCTCATCAATCAACTTTATCAATAATAGCGCCATCTTCTCCACATTGCTTTCATCATCATATACGATGAGCTCTACAGGGAGACGCTTCTTATACTCCTTCACATATATCCCACCCTTGGCATTGACCTCGTCAATCCACATATCATAAATTGGAATGGAGGCCGATTTGGCAATCAGAGCATTGGGGCCCGTGAGTGAGACCGCCCTGCCAATACGGATTTTATCCTTGGGTGGCGGTTTTGGGGCGCACGCACCACATAAAAAGACCACTAATATCAAAAATACGAATAACACATTCCATACCTTGTTTTTCATCGTATTCCTCCTTTTTTTCATCCCTCCGCTACAGGGATCCTCTTCCTCTTTCTTCTTTGCTCTGTTGCACCGCCTCAGGGAACTATTGATCGTAAGCCCTCCATCTTACGGCGAGGTCAGCGGCAATCCCACAAAAAAAAGCACCAGAGAGTATTATATTTACTCATAATCCGGTGCTTTTGTTTCATCTCGAAAGACCTCCGCCGCGGTAACGTCTGGTCTCTTCACTATATAGTTCCCTATAACATTATTATTATTACATTGTCAATAAGTTAGATCGTGTTCAGGTATTGATTGTTGTCGACCCTGCTGCAGAAGATATCATGGCACTAACCCTCCTGCTCGTATAGCTGTACGCCCCTTGTAGAGGATGGAGGACTTTTTCTCACAAGAAACGCAGACAATTGAGTAACATCGACTGTAAGAAAGCCTTCAGGATCAACTCTATATAAGATGCAGATAGCACCCCTGCATTGGAATTATTACCCCCACGCCTCTTCACAAGGGCCTTTTTATCGTTTGGGTGGGGAAGGCCGGTGATAAGCCCGGCCTCCCTCTGACTCCTGCACATTAGCGGAGCGAGGTTTCACCCATAAGGAAAAGAATCCTCTCTTGTTTTTTGCCCTGGAAGCGTGAAATTCTAAGTGAATAAAGAAGTCAAAAAAGGCTCGCACATATTGAAGTCGCGAAAAAGCATATATGTCCGGTATTCGCATTATGCCGCTCCAAACCAATAACCCCTTTTTGACCTGCTGCATCAACACGACACCTCAGGTCAGGCAGCGCACACTTGACCCAACAATGACCGCATCAGTATTCTGTGGAGCCCCATGTTGATTCCCACTGTTTCTTCGGCATGTTACAGTGCTGAGTTCAGCCATAGCAACCATAAACGAAGGGGGTCAAACCCCACAGCCTTGGGTGGTTTTGACCCCCTTCCTCACAACCGTGCTAGGAACAACTAGATAATCAACTCCCCTTCTACCGATGCCTTTTGATATTTCTGCATGCTCTCCATGTAGCTAGCGAACACAGCTATGGCATTGGGATGAAGGACTTTGCTCTCAAGCAGGCGTCCGACCCGATTCCTTTTGGTGTAAAATTCCTGGTTCACCTGCAGAGCGAGCTCACCTAGTTCTTGTGGACTCAAGTGCTTAGTGCGCACGACGGGGTGATGAAAATCCCACTTGTTGAACTCGTGTTCTTCAATGAAAGGAGCCGCCTCATCATAGATGGGAATGCCGGACACGGGGAGCATCACCTGCAGAGACTGCACATCGGGGTCAATCCGGTCTAATGCGGCAAAGCGGTCTCGGATCGCCTTTTCGTCCTCATCAGGAAACCCGATCATCCACGTCACCCCTGACATGCGGCCAACCACTTCCTGCACCTGGTCCACGGTAATGCGCTTTTTGATTTTCTTCAACGTCGCTTCATTCGCAACCTCGAGACCAAAGACACCGTTGATAAAACCCGAGAGGCGCAGATCCTTGAGGAGATCTTTATCCCTGGCGAGCGTATTGGCTCGACCTAAAAAGCAATACGTTGCCTCCAACCCCCGCTTGAGTTTCTCCTCAACAAACTGCTCAACGCGGGAACGTTTCACGGCGTAATTAAGGTCCCATATGTTAACGTGCACTACGCCATATTTCTTTTCGAGAAGCTCCATCTCGTCAACCACTCGCGAAGCGGACTTGGTCCTGTGCCGTAACCAATCGTTGTCACCCCTCGGGTCGACCGTGATCCAATCGATACAGATACTGCATCCATAGGGACAACCCCTCGAGGTAAAAATCTCCTGATACGGATACAGCTTTCCGTAGCCGATATATTTATCCATCGGAAAGAGGTCATAGGCCGGCATAGGGAGATCGTCCAAATTCTCAATTAGCGGACGATAGTCGGTGACTTTCACGGCACCATTATCACGATAGGCGAGGCATTTTACCGCAGAAACATCGGGGTCGTCCTTACTCAGCTCCTTGCACAACTCCGTAAAGGTAACCTCTTGCTCACCGGCAATAGCATAGTCAAAATCGGGTGTCTCGGCGAGCATCTCTTTATACCGGGCGGCGATATAAAAGCCACCGGTACAGATGGGAATATCCTTGAATTTCTGTTTAATCACGTGCGCCGTCCGCTGGTATTTCGGAATAATGGTCATCGTCCCGGTCATCTGAAAGGCATCGCCCATATAGATGATATCTATCCGGCGCAAAGTCTCGGATGCCCTGCAGCATTTGCCCTTCATCCATATCCAGGGCCCGGCAGTCCAGGGCTTTGATGTCAGCCTCGGGCATCCACTCCCGCAAACAGGCTGCCATCTGGGCATGGGCCACGTTGATTGCCTTATGATTCCCCCAATAGACCCACGATCCAAACGGTGGATTTAAAAATAGAACTTTCATATCCCCCCCTCCCTCTAATTTTTTTATTTAAATTTTACTATTTAAATTTAAATATAAAGGTTCTAATAGTAAAATAATAATAAAATGTCAAGGATTAATTTAGGGGGTTTAGAGAGGCCTTCGCAGATATTCAATTGTTATTATGGACTAGATTAGGATGAAGTAAAAATCATTAGAATGCATTATATCAGTCAGGCAGCAGCATCTGCCGCATGTGGAAAGGGCCTTCATATGACCCTGAGAGGAAAGATTGTGCTGATGAACAGGACACCCCGCCAACCTCAACTACAAACTACCGCACCACGCTCCCCGGGGGCACCTCTTTGTCAGGTATGAGCATGACCGGCTTCCCGTCGACATCCACTGCCAGGATCATCCCCCGGCTCTCTATCCCCCTGAGCTTCCGCGGCTCCAGATTGACGAGTATCGGCACCTGCTTGCCGATGAAATCCTCTGGCGTGTAGGTGGGTGCCATACCCACCACAACCTGCCTTTGCTCTCCTCCGAGGTCGAGCTCTAAGCGGATGAGTTTGTCGGCACCCTCTACCTTATCTGCCGCTGTTACCGTACCGATCCTGATATTCAGCTTCATGAAATCATCAAAGGCAATCATTATCTACTCCTTACTTCTTATATCCCACGGGTATAATAATAAGGGGTTCGTGTTCCTTGGGCGCCCCGATGGCCTCGGCCACTGATGCATCGCGAAAGGCCCCCACGATCCCTGCCCCCAGACCCAAGGCCCCTGCCTGGAGGAAGATGTTCTGCCCCACGTGCCCCACCTCAATATGTGCGTATCGGACCCCCCGCTCCCCGTATTTTTGGGTGATCCGCTCATACTCCGCGGTGATGACGAAGATGACCGGGGTCCGGGCTATCCACATCTGCGACAGGGCGGCACCGGCGACCTCGCTCCGCCTGTCCCCTTTGCTGATGAACTTGAGGCTGTGACTTGCCGGGTGGTAACGATAGATCCCAGGCCCCAAGCCCTCGACTCCTCCCTCACCCACAATGGCGTAGACATCCAGGGGATAGAGGGCTCCTCCCGAAGGGGCCGCCCGAAACCCCCTGCGCTCATCCGTTACCCCCTGGGCAGCCCATAAAAGCTGCGACAACTGGACCATACTCAGGGGATCAGGCCGAAATGCACGAATGGTCCGGCGTTCTTTGAGAGCACGCTCGACGGAGATCTCTCCATCAGAGGCGGGCTGCGGTAGCGTAAGGAAATCCTCTTGGTGAGACGTACCCAATTCTGGGACCGCCAGCGTCACGATGACAAAAAGGCATAACAGCCATATGACCGATTTGCCCATCCGCCCCTCCTGAGCATCCAATGCCCATATTCGCATCCACCCCCTGCTGATGACATAACCTCTAAACCCCTTTGTTGGCAAAAACAGACGGCTATGCCGCGGTGATCAGGTGCACCGCCCTGGGCACCATCTCAATGACGACGGGGAGGGCGCCGATTTGCTCACCGTCCACATCCAAGAGCACCCGCTGATCTGAGAAGGCCTCCACCCGCTTGCCGACGAAAGAGCTGACCTGTGCGACCTGATAGATCTTTCCGTTGTAGAGTTTCGGGAGATTCAAAAAGACCTGGGGGAGGGTCAGGTCCCCGACCACCGTGACATGGAACAGACCATCGTCCACCCGCGCCCCCGGGGCCACCCACATGCCGCCGCCGTGATACTGCCCGTTGGCAACGGCCACATTCCAGATGGTGACCTCCCCGTCAAAGCTATCATCCACCTTCAGGTGTATTCTCTTTTTATTATACTTCAGTAGAGAAATCACCATGGCCCAGAAGAATGAGAGGAAACCACCGAAGGCCTTGGTGGTCCTGTTGGCCCGCTCATCTACCTCACCACCAAGGCCGAAGCTGGTAACGTTGTGGAAATACCGGTAGGAAGGCTGCCCACGACGGTCCTGATAGCGAATCCGTCCCAGGTCGAGGATGCGAGTATGAGAATCTTTGATGATATCCAGGGCCCGGTCAAGCTCCCGATAGATGTGAACGGTCTTGGCCAAATCACAGCCGGTACTGCGGGGGATGAACCCCAGCATGGCATCGGGCCGAAGGGGCCTATCCTCTCCCATAAGGCCGTTCACCACCTCATTAAGGGTCCCATCTCCCCCGACGCAGACAATCACCTCAGCGCCTTGGCCGAGGGCCTCTCGGGTAAGTCTGATGGCATCTCCCGGACCGCTCGTGAAGTAGGCGGAAAAAGGGCCCAGCCGGTCCCGTGCCAAGGCCTTGATGGCGGGCCAGGATTTGCCAGCAGAGCCCGCCGCGGCTCGGGGATTAACGATGAAGGCGATCTTTTTTGAGGCCATGGTTTTCCTCCGGAGTTATCGATAAACACCTGATTCTTGCGGAAACGCAAAAAGGCATCTCCTCACTTTAGTTCCCTTTCGTGACGATAAGCTCCGGGAGCGTGCGCTTGGGTACGTGGTGGACACCCTCTTCGTCACGCCAGTAACGGAAGTCACCCCCCGGCTTCAGATCTTCCAGCACCACCCGCTCTGCGGGCTTGCCGAGGGCCAACACGAGCCTGATCTTCAGGTGCTCGGGGATAGCCAGTTCCCGCCGCAGCCTTTCCTTATTAATAGACCCGATCATGCAACCCCCTAGCCCCTTTTCCACCGCCCCCAGCAATATGGTCTGCGCCGCGATGCCGTCGTCGCACCACCAATCTTGCGTAATAGTCTCATCAATGAGGATGCCGATGTAGGCGGTCGGCCGCTCCCCAGGGGCAGGGCCTTCCCAGTCCTGCAGATAGGCGGCCCAGGCCAGGCAGGGGAAGATACGGTCGTTGATCTTCTGATCCGCGGAGAGGATATACTTGAGGGGCTGGCGATTAGTTGCCGAAGGGGTACAGCGGGCAAGCCCTACCAACTCCACCAGGGTCTCGTGTTGAATAGGGTATGATTCGTCAAAGCGCCGGTAGCTCCGGTTGCGCAGGACAAGATCACGCAGACTGGTCATGGCAATACTCCTCGCTCGTGGTGGTCCTCGGAGGGGGAAAGAAAGACCCCCTAACCCGAACCACCTGTTAATCTATCTTCTTAAACTTGTCGCCCTTTGTCCCGCACACCGGGCAGGTATCAGGGGGTTCCCGCTCGGCCGTGTATCCGCATACCGGACACACGTAACAGGGATAGTCTTCCTGCGCGCCTCCCAGCCCTTCAAGCATTTTTTGATAGAGCTGGGCATGTATCTTCTCAACCTCATTGGCATAGGAAAAGGACCGTTCGGCATCCTTGTGCCCCTCGGCCTTGGCCGCCACGATCATCTCCGGGTACATACTTTTAAACTCATGGGTCTCGCCATTGATGGCATCCTGCAGGTTCTCCTTCGTGCCGCCGATGGCCTTGAGGGCCCGCAGGTGGTTGTGGGCGTGCACGGTCTCCGCCTCGGCGGCCGCCCGAAAGAGACGGGCCGCCTGGGGGTAACCCTCTTCATCGGCCTTGGCTGCGTAGGCCAGATACTTGCGGTTGGCCTGGGATTCTCCGGCAAAGGCCTCGTTCAAAAACTCTTCTGCCTTGGACATCTGCTTTCCCTCTCTCTCTCATTATAGATAATAATTTAACGTATGATATGCTTTGTGCCCCCAATTGTCCAGGACATTGAGGCACAAAGCAATTTCCATTATCCCTTGCGCTGACCCTTCCGGTCTTAAACCATCACCCTACCTTGCTCGAGGGACCACACCTTGGCGAATGTAGATAAACCAGTAGACAAGCCCAACCATCACTGATCCCCCAAAGATGTTACCAATGGTAACAGGCAACAGATTTACAAAAAAGAAATTGCTCCAGCTTAGCGTGGTATAGTCCGCAGGGGTCTTACCGATTGCTTCCCAAAAAGCGATTGAGGCGTTCGCTTTTACAAACAGCCCAATGGGTATAAAGTACATGTTTGCCACGCAGTGCTCGAATCCGGAGGCGACGAAGGCGGTAATGGGAAAGATGATCGACAGTATTTTGTCGGTTGTAGTTCGGGCGCTGTAACAGAGCCATACCGCCAGACAGACCAACGCATTGCAGCCCACACCCAAGGCAAGCGCCTGCACAAACGCAAGCTCACATTTTGCCTGAGCGATATTCAAAACGTTGAGACCGATAGCCCCTGCCCCAAACATATACTGTCGGGTAAAGAACAGTAACGCCGCCGTGGCAATGGAGCCGAGAAAATTGCCAGCATATACGATAATCCAATTCCTCAGCACTTGCCAGCTCGAGATGCGACGATTGGCCCAGGCCATCACAATCAGGTTGTTACCGGTAAAGAGTTCAGCCCCAGCCACGATAACCAGGATAAGCCCGAGACAAAAGACCAACCCGCCCAGTGCCCTCGCCACGCCGAAGGCGATCTGACCTGCTGCGCCAGCCGTGACAGTAGTGGCAAAGATGGCCCCAAGGGCGATAAACGCCCCCGCCAATACCCCCAATGCAAAGGTATTGCGCCAGCCTATGGTGGCCTTCGCAACGCCTATCTCTTCGGCCTTGGCAGCCATCTGCGGGGGAATGAAGGCATCAAAGCTGATAGGAAGCGTGGTTTTTGATTCGTCGATCATAAGCCTACCCTCCTTATATCGAAGTTTATAGAAAGCGAATTGTTTTGCTTCCAGCACCGCCCCATGAAGCGAAACCGTTATCTCAGCATCCACAGGCTGAGGACCATTACCATCATACCGACGATAAGGCCCAGCATAGGGCAATGTTCAGAAAGGAGACGAGGATCATGACCCCTGCTGTGAAGCAGATGAACCAGGGACTCGTCCTTTTTACAAACAGACCGAGCAGACTCCCGATGGTTGTCGACAACCCTGCTCCCATGGCGATGAGTAATGCAATCCACATATGCATCTCAGCCGTAGAGAGGCAAAGAGATAGGGGCGCCTTACGCCCTCACGTTCTCGCTAGGAATCCCCCCTCTTCTTTTGCCTTTTAATTTCAAGTTTAAGCCTCTTTTTCTCACGTTTGTAATCAGACTTGCTCTGTTTGTCTTCTGCAGGCTGAGCGATAGGAGATCTCTCAACGTTGCGTTTATGAAGTCGCCCTATAAGGAATTTGGCAAGATATTTACCAAAATATCCTATGAACCCTGCAACAAAAACTATCGCAACCCACTTTAAGACGTCCATCGGCCAAACTCCATTCCGCATTTTCGATGTCCTCTTTCCAAGAGACTCTGTCTACTTACAGGAAGCCTGATCGCTTTCGGCGTGCTGAACGCATTTGCGCAGTGAAAAAAGACCATGCCGCTCACCATTACGGGAAACACAAAGAGGAAAAAGACTCCGGCGAGGAGTATAAACGCGCCAAACTTTTTCATAGGCATCATCAATCCCTCGATGCTTTGCTAGTGACCCTATCACCTGTAAGAATGCCTCATCCTCAGGCTGGTAGTCAAGCCCTTCGTGAACGTTCGCACTATCCCAGAGTCGGTTCTAATTATTTAAAACGCCATATCAGATGCCGAATGGGTGTGTACAAGGATGTTCTTGACAACCAAATAAAAAATTGAAAAATTTCCATAAACAAGGTATAAAGACCCTTGTAGTAACATTAAAAAAGGATTGCATTTCCACACTATAGTGGCACAATATAGAATACTGTAGGGGGGGTACATGAGCGTTGTTCTCTTGATCATCTTCATCTGCATCTCCTATTTGATCGTCCGCATTGGGGCGATCGCCTTAGAAATGACGGGCATGGAGAGATCGAGGGCCAGATTTCAAGCCCTGTCGGCCTTTTCCGGAACCGGATTCACCACCAGGGAGGCTGAATCGGTGGTCAATCATCCCCACAGGAGAAAGATCGTCATGTATTTGATGATCATGGGAAATGTCGGTATCGTTTCGGTCATCGCCACCCTTGTCCTCTCTCTTAAAGAGACGGGTGTCTTTCGGCCTTCCCTCAATCTCGTGATTATCGTAGTCTCGATCTTCGTCTTGTATCGAATCGCCTCTCGCCGGGAGTTCGCACAAAATTTGACCAATAAGATCCGTGAACTTCTAAAAAAAAAGTTACACTTCGAAAAGGTGTATGTAGAGGAACTGTTACAGCAAGCCGATGGATACGGTATCGCTAAAATCATCGTCGCGAAGAGATCGAAGGTGGCGGGGTCGAATTTGAACAACTCTGGCTTTACGGAGAGAGACCTGATAGTTCTCTCCATTGAAAGGGACAAGGAGGTTATCCATGTTCCCGATGCGGAAACACGAATTCTTACCGGAGACCGCCTCATTTGCTATGGGAAACTGGATAATCTCAAAGGGTTAATCTAAAAAATGATGCAAGGGAGGGATTTGCCATGAAGCCTATAACCATCGTTATATTAGTTCTCGTTGCACTCTTTGTGATAATACTTGTCCAAAACACCCAAGTTGTTACCTTACGATTGCTGTTTTGGAAATTAGGTATGTCACAGATTATCCTGGTGCCTTTGACAATGCTGATCGGCTTTATTATCGGTTATATTGTCGCTAAGGCAACAGGCGGTAACCATGGCACGAGCGAGCGTGAGTAAGGAAGTGAAACTAAGAAAATAATCAAACTATCTATTAACGCTTGCACGTATCAAGTAGTTTCCCAATCTCTGGTAGTCCGAGAAGGGGGTTTGAAGGATGAATGAATTTCATACTCTTGAGCACTGGACTGTTGCTGCTATCTATATCATAGGTGGTTTATTGGTTGGATTTGTACTCGAAAAAATTGTCCTCGCTAAACTCAAAAGGTTAGCCAAGAAAACGCGGTGGAAAGGTGACATTGTTATCATCAACTCCCTGCGCGGCATGGTTGTTATTTGGCTTCTTATCGCCGGCGTCTACGGGGCAATCCTCAGTATCCCGATGAGCCCAGCTCTGCTGATACATCTCAAGAAAATCCTATTGGTCATTGTTATCCTTTCAGGAACAATGGCTCTCGCGAAGATGACGGCTGGTTTTGTGGGCATCTATGTCCAGCGAGAAGATGTTCCGCTTCCTTCAACCTCGATATTTAAAAACCTAACGAAATTGCTGGTCTTCCTCATCGGCACACTCATTATACTGCACTCTCTTGGTATTTCCATTACCCCCATATTGACTGCCTTGGGCGTGGGAGGGCTCGCAGCTGCCTTGGCCCTGCAACCGACGCTCGCCAATCTTTTTTCCGGGCTTCAAATAATCGCCGCAAAACAGCTGCACCCAGGGGATTATGTTAAACTTGATTCAGGGGAAGAAGGCTACGTGACCGATATAACCTGGCGAAATACC
>CAZFIR010000161.1:0-5040 GCA_964519535.1 uncultured Thermodesulfobacteriota bacterium
GGCGGCGAGGTGCTCTACGAGGATGTACTCTCGTCACTCACTGAGTTGGATGAAGTACGACGCGGCGAGAGGATCGACTTCAATACCGCACTGTGCCCGGCAGGGCGTACGTTCAGGCTGTACTGTGAAGTCGATCCGGACGATGCGATACCGGAATCGGACGAGACGGACAATCGCGAGGAATACGAGGTGACTACTGTTGCCGACCCGTGTTACCATTGTCCCTGATTATGAACATGAAGCGTACGGTTATGGTTATTGTCCCCTTCGGGGCATCGGCGGAAACCCCCTGTCTTCAGGTGAAGACTTGAACATGCCCCGAGGGGGACGGCTTAAGGCGGCCCACGACTGAAGTTCACGGTTTTGTTGGCATCTGTAAAAATCCTACGGTTTCAAGCGGGCGGTTTCTGCGGGTTGCTGCATCGAATGGCACAGGGTGTGGTCTAGAACGAGGATAGTGCGACCATACACCTGTCGTCTCAATTACTTTAAGCCCACTCCCATCTGCCGTCCAGTCCCTCATCAGGGGCCTTTTTGTTGCCCGCGAGGGGATAAATATGATAACAATGGAGTCAGAAAAAGTTCTGGAAGGAGGCAGGTGATGCTTAAGGATATTCAAGTCAATGACATGCAATGGGAACCACACCCTGGTTTCAAAGATTTGCTTATGAAAAAGCTCTTATCTCACGAGAAGGACAACATTGATTTAAGCATTGTCCTGGTGCGGGTCAAAAAGGGGGCAGTGATACCGGCCCATGTGCATGAGCAGGACGATATCGTTTACCATCTGGAGGGCAAGGGGAAGATCTGGGTAGAGGGTGCAGGGGATTTTGACGTGCGGCCCGGCACCTTTATGCGAATCCCGGCAGGGGTAAAGCACCAGCCTCATGATATCGAAGAGGATATCCTGGTATTTGACATCTACTACCCTCATCTGTTCTAAAGCAATAGGAAGCACCGTGAGGGGGTACTGTAACCGGATGAATCCTTATGGATGCGTAACAGTCACGTTATGATATAAGGCCCCAGATCTTGATTTCTACTTTTCGTCTACCTTAGCCCGGCCCCCTCAGGGGCCATGTTATTGCCCGCAGGGCCAACAACGGGCAGGGTGATCATATCACTGAATAGGCACGGGGTCGGACGGCAGGCCGTTGCCTTTGATGACGCTCTTCATGCCTGTCTGGACCTCGACGGTTTTCCTGTTATTGATATCTGAAAAAGATACGACCCCATCTTCCACCTCCACTATGGTAGTGTTGGTCGCCTGGTCATGCGATATCATGTAGCTCGTTCCTCTAACCCCGCAAATCGCGTTGGGCGTGGCTACCTTTAGGGAATTCTCCTCTTTTTTTGCTCGCGCCCAGAGAAATCCGTGCACCATTTTAAGAAAATATTTTGCCGGACCAGGCATGAGTTCATCGTATGCGACCTTTACGACTGTGTGTGCGCCTGCCTTTACTTTTGCCGCCATCGTATAAAAGGTGATCTCCCCCTCCTGCGTCTCGATCGTGTCACCGGGCTTAACCTCTGTCCCCGGCACGGGCCTCTCCATGTGTCCGGTGCCCTCGTTTTTTATTTGTACATCTCCCTGCACGTCCTTTACCCTGGTTGCGTAGCTGCGCTCCGGTATCGTGTGGCCTTCAAAAGTCAATATTGAGGTCTCCGGTTGTACATTTTTGATTTCGGGGCACGATTGGGCACCCCATGAGAAACCGGGGATGACACGTTGGATCTCACCGATATCTTGTGTAGGTCCGTACAGGGGGACGATCTCGCCATCGACGACATCAGGCCACACCTCATTCAACAATACTAGCGTGTGGATTTCCAAGCGGACGCCATAGGCATCACTTTCCGTGGTAACGATTTTGGCTTCCAATTTGGCATAGGCCCATGGGTCGGTCTCAACGCTCAGTAGGTTTAGGCTGACAGTACCGGCAGTGCTGAGTGTCGCGGAATATTGTATTTTAATATCCGTATCGGCACCGTGGGAAGATGGGTGAATGCGGAAGGTAAATGTTTCTGTTTTCACCCATTGGCAGGGTGATTTGTCCTCAGATGGCTAACCGTTTTGGGGAATACCGAGAACCATGAGCGCAATGGCGATCACGATCAACACCGGTATTGTTTTAGATAGTGTGCGCATGTTTTGCTCCTTTCGATTGAATTAAGATTATGCTCCCTGGGATATCAAGCCCGGACAGTGGGTGATGCGATGATCCTTTCCCAAGGTTAAAATAGAAATAAGCGGCAGGTCAGGTCTTACCTCGATCGCTCCGCTTCCTGCTTGGAATAATTAAGCCAAGCCCTCAAAACCCATCTGCAAACCAGCCCCTAAAGGGGGCTTTTTTGTGGACCTCAAGGTCCTTTTTATCCGTACAATACCTTGTAAAGATTGAGCTTGTCAATCTTGGTTACAAGATACCTGGCTTGCGCCCTCGCCATGCCGAAGTCCACCAGACGGCAATAGATGTGCAGCGAGTTTAGGTTGTGCTGCAATATGGCCTTGATCTTTGTCATCTCCCTTGTTACCTGCTCCAAATATTCGCAAACGGCGTGCCAGGAAACATTTATATGCATCTCTGAAGGTGGCGTCCTTATTGGATTTCCCGAGATATGGGTTGTGTGCAGGCAACGTATTACCTTACAATGCCCTCCAACGTCATTCTGAATGACATCCGTTGTCATCGCTGCTACAGGGTCCGGGGCCTTTTTGTTGCCCGGAAGGGAGAACTGTGGTAACAAGAAGGAAAGATACTTGCTGCATTACAATATTTTTAAAAGACTTCGGAACATATAAGGGGATCTTGGGATAAAGAAAGCTTTTACATTTCAAAGAAGAAGGGGGGTATCATGGACGATAGATACGACGAGGAGCAGTGGAAAAAGGTAGAGATCGTCGGGTATTGCCCCTTGATGTCGCAAGGGACGAATTTGGTTGATTGTAAACGAGAAGAGTGTACCTGGTGGAGGCAGGCTCGACCGGGTCGCCCCAAGGGGAAGGCAGCGTGTGCCATCAACGATCTTGTCTCTCAATTGGGCGCGCTCAATAGTAGGTTTCCAATTGCTATTCAAGACCTTGTTACCCAATTAGTTATCCTTAATGGCAGGTTTCAAATGCTCATAAAAAACGCTGATAAGAAGTGATCAATTCAGGGATCCAAATAGTGATTGCATAACCCTGCGTTACCCATCCACGACCCAAGGAGGCTGCCATGAGGGACGACGAAATAAAAAAGCGCACGCGGGAGACGGCCAAGAAACTCTTCGGCAAGGGGATTACAATGGACCCCCCCTACCTTCTCTGGAAGGAATTTGACAGGGAGCTGGCAAAGGACTTTTCCCTGTTCATCACCGGCAACCTGTATTCCCGGACCGTGCTGACGCCCCAGGAGCGTCAGATGATCGCCTGCGCCATCCTGGCGGCGACGCGGTCGACCGATGAGTTGAAGCTCCACATCAATGCAGCTTTGAATGTCGGCTGCGACCACCGGAAGCTGACAGAGGTATTTTTCCAGTGTGCCACCTACTGCGGCATGCCCACGGTAAATATCGCCCTCGAGGTCTTCCGCGCAGTGCTCAAGGAGCGGGGCGAGTGGCCCCTGAACAAGGAGTAACACCCGTGATAATAAAATACTAATAAATACAAGGAGATAGACGTGCCTTTTGCTGATATCGATGGTCTCAAGCTGTACTACGAGATTCATGGCGATGGTGACACCATTGTACTGCTCCATCATGGTTTTGGATGCACCAAGATGTGGAAGGATATCTATCCGGCCTTCGTCGAAAAAGGGTATCGAATAGTAATGTATGATAGACGAGGATATGGTCAATCCGAGAAGGGTCATGATTTTCAAGGATTTTATGAAAGCGATGTATTTCGTCCTGAGAGTGTCGAAGAACTGGCCCTCTTGAGGGATCTGTTCAATATCGATTCTTTTCATATCCTCGGTCAGTGTGAGGGGGGAGTCGTGGGAATAGATTATGCTGTCGCCTATCCTCAACACGTCAAAACGATTACCGTGTCAAGCACACAGTGTTACAGCACCATGAGCATGGCCGAATTTAACGCGTTGAAAATGCCAAACCCATTTCGAGATCTGGAACCCGAGATCAGGGGAAAGTTGGCCCAGTGGCATGGCAAGGACCATGCCGAATCTTTTTACAATCAGTTCCGAACCTATGGTGGGGCCTATGGTACCGGGTTCTTTGACCTGAGAGATGTATTGCCATCGGTACGATGTCCGGCCCTTGTACTCTATCCAGACAGGAGTTTCCTCTTTGATGTTGAACAGGGGGTCGCATTGTATCGCCACCTTCCCAAAGGCGAACTTGCCATACTCCCCAACTGTGGACACAATACCTATGAAGAACAACCTGAAGAGTATATTCGCATTATTTTGGATTTTTTACGAAGACACCATTGTTAAAAAAGCAGGAACAGACAACAGGCCTTAAAAGATGATATGTCGATTGCATTCCTATCATGCTCGGATGTTTCAAGCCCAGATCCCACCGCCGCTGTTTGTTTGAGGTCGTTCTGTACAATAGCTCAACCTCACAAGTTTCTTTTCATCACCTGTCAACTGCAACCGGATCCCTCTCTGATTTGGTGACCTTCCATTCCTGTTCTTCGAAATCGAAATCCGCAATCTTATCAAGGGGCCGCTTGATATATTTGCCATTGCCCTCTGCCGCTATTTCACCGTCCGGTAATAAGAGCTCCCCTGTGCCTTCAAAGACGCGCTTTCCCATTTTTGTAATGCGACCGACAACCCGCAGCTCAACATCAAGGGGTATAGGTTTTTTGTAGCGGGTCGTGAACTCCAGCGTCACGCCCCACACCTCTCCCTGGCTTTTAATCAAGATGGCGCGTCCAATGGTTTCATCCAACAGCGCGGTTGTAATACCTCCGTGGAGCAGGTTCGGATAGCTCTGATGTTCTTCCATGGGCCTGCACACCGCCATGAGTTCATCATTTTCCAGCTCATAGAAAAATGTCTTCAAGCCATACGAATTTTTCAATCCGCACAC
>CAZFIR010000162.1:0-4200 GCA_964519535.1 uncultured Thermodesulfobacteriota bacterium
TCTACTCCATTACCGATACCACCCTCCATCGGTAAGGCACCATCACTACCGTCCTCGGTTGTCTTTACAGGTCGTCAATGCTAACTTCCGTCTATAAAAAGTGCACTTTTTACTTGACAGCAGTTCAATATTGTTGTAAACCCAAATTAAGTGTTTTGAGTATGTTGTGTTGAGGTGAGCAGGCGCGATGAAGAGAAATGTGGTAATCATTCTCGGTATTATCATGCTGTGTTATTCTTCTGTCTTTGCGGAGGAACCCACTGTCCCTCCGAAGGTCTTGGATGCGGAGAGGGACTATATTGTGAAAGAGGGGGACACACTCTGGGATATATCTCAAAGGTTTTACAACGATGCCTTTCTGTGGCCGAGACTCTGGCAGCAAAACCAATATATCACTAACCCACACCATATCTACCCAGGAGATCGCATCCGTCTCTACCCCTATAAAGTGTTGATAGAACTAGAAGAGACGGAACCGCCTCCAGTGGAAGAAGTGAAACCAGTTTTACCCCCTACGGAGGAGGCCCCGCTTCCTCTTCCGCCGCCCCCTGAAATTATCAGGCTCGTTATCTATCCAGAGGTGCGTTCGGCCGGTTTCATAGCGGGGGAGAAGGAAGAGATGGAGGGGATCGGCAAAGTTGTTGAAGCCAAAGAGGGCAAACTGGAATTGGTTGAGGAAGATGAGGTCTACATTAACTTTCAGAGGGGAATTTCACCCCAAAAAGGCGATCAGTTCACCATTTTCCGGGTAGGTGATCCGATAAAACACCCTATTTTTAAGAAGAAAATGATCGGAAGAAAAGTTCAGATATTGGGGAGGGCTACAATTATTGCAACAAAAGAGGGCAGGGCCCAAACTGCTCTGATAACGCGTTCTTACGATTCTATTGCGCGGGGTGACGTAATTGCTCCCTATTTCCCCCCTCAAGAAGAGCTTGCCATACGCAGATTGGACCACCCCGTTTACGGATGGGTGGTAGCGTCGAAACTGCCAAAACTTGAGTTGGCCGAAGGTGATGTGGTCTATATCGATCAAGGTGAAGAAAATCATATCCAACCAGGCCATCTCTTCGATGTCTTTCGCCGGGGTGCGGTGGTGAAAGATCCTGTTTCAGAAGAGAAGGTCAAACTACCTGACGAACCCATTGCGAGAATGGTTATTATTAGTACGCAGCGGAAGACTGCTACCGCTGTTATCCTGCACAGCCGACTCTCTGTGTACGTGGGGGACGAGATCATGGCTGTTACTCAGTAGTCTGGTATTTTATAGCCTCATTATCCCTTGACTATTGATCCTCAGGCAATTATTCTTGAAAACCAGACTTTTCCGGATGTAATAAAAAATTTTGAACCAGCAGTTCATCAGTTAGTTGAGGATGGAAGATAAGCTCTATTGGCTTGCCCTGAACATGGTCCCTGGTGTTGGTCCCATGGCCTATCGTAATCTGGTGGCCACCTTTCGAGACCCTGAGCAGGTATTTGCTGCACCTGTACAACAATTGGCCGCTGTGGAGGGGATCGGTGAAAAGACCATAAGATCGATTAAAGACTTTTCCGTCGAAGGGGCTGCGGCCGAGGAGCTCAAAAAGGCCAAAGATCTGGGTGTATCCATCCTTACCTATTGCGATGAAGGCTATCCGAAAAACCTCCTCCAGATATACGATCCACCGCCCCTGTTATATGTGCGGGGAACGTGGAATGTATGGGACTCCCCCATGGTCGCCGTAGTGGGTTCCCGCAAGGGTTCTCCTTACGGCCGGGCGGTAACCAAAAGGATCAGCAAAGAATTAGCTTCAGGGGGGGTAACGGTGGTGAGCGGCATGGCCCGGGGGATAGATACCTGTGCACACCTCGGTGCCTTGGAAGTCGGTGGGAAGACCATTGCAGTGTTCGGCTGCGGGATCGATATCATCTACCCGCCGGAGAATAAGAAACTCTTTTTGGAAATTATCGATCATGGTGCGGTCATCTCGGAATTTCCTCTCTCCATCCCCCCCGAGGGGAAGAACTTTCCCAAGAGGAACAGGATTATCAGTGGTCTCTCATTGGGGGTGGTGATCGTGGAGGCAACGGCTGACAGCGGTTCACTTATCACTGCCTTTCATGCCTTGGAGCAGGGACGAGAAGTCTTTGCCGTACCGGGAAATGTGGGGATGGCTACCAGTACGGGGACCAATAAGTTGATCAAACAAGGGGCAAAACTGGTGGAAGATGCACAGGACATATTGACGGAGATCCTTCCCCAATACGAGGGGGCGACATACCGGGAGGAACACCCTGTTCTCAACGATGAGGAGGATGGTATCGTGCAGATCCTCTCCCAGAACCCCCTGCACATCGATGAGATCAGCAGGTTGAGTCAGATGGAAGTCCAACGGGTATCCACCATCTTATTGGAACTGGAACTAAAGGGCGTCATCAGTCAGTTGGGCGGCAAGATGTTTGTCCGCAATTGAGGAAGGCACTATGGGAAAATCCCTGATCATCGTAGAGTCACCGGCCAAGGCAAGAACCATCACTAAATTCTTAGGCAAGGACTTTGTGGTAAAGGCCTCGGTGGGACATATCAAGGACCTCCCCAAGACCAAGCTGGGGGTGGATATAGAGAACGGCTTTGAACCCCACTATATCTCGATCAGGGGCAAGGGGAAGATTATTAGTGAGCTTAAGAAGGCCGGCCGCAATGCCAAGGAGATATACCTCGCCCCTGACCCCGATCGAGAAGGAGAGGCCATTGCCTGGCATATCGCCGAAGTATTGGGGGATAAAGGGAAGAAAATATACCGGGTACTTATTCACGAAATCACCCCCCGGGCAGTAGCCGATGCCCTCAAAAACCATCGGGAACTGCAGGAGGGTCTCTATCGTGCCCAACAGGCGCGCAGAATCTTAGATCGATTAGTCGGATATAAGATTAGTCCCCTCTTGTGGCAGAAAGTAAAGAGGGGACTGAGTGCCGGTCGTGTCCAATCGGTTGCCCTGAGACTTATCTGCGATCGAGAGCGGGAAATTCAGGCGTTTGTACCGCAGGAGTACTGGTCCATCACGGCCCAACTCCAGCATCCGCAAAAACCTCCTCCCTTTGATTCAAGGCTGACCCAGATCAAGGGCAAAAAGGTCCAGATCGACACAGAGAAAGAGGCCAAAAAGATCACAGACAAGCTGCGGGCAAAACAGTTTGTGGTCGAAGATATCGCAAAAAAAGAAAAGCGACGCCATCCATCACCCCCCTTCATCACCAGTACCCTGCAGCAAGAGGCCTCCAGAAAACTGCGTTTCTCAGCTAAAAAGACCATGCGTATTGCCCAGCAGTTGTATGAAGGGATCGATCTTGGGGAGTTGGGCCAGGTAGGGCTCATCACCTATATGCGGACAGATTCCGTACGCCTCTCCCAGGATGCGATCGGCGAAGTAAGGGCATTAATTAAGAAACGCTTTGGTGAGGACTATGTCCCGGACAAGCCCCATTTCTACAAGAGCCGTTCCAGCGCCCAGGAGGCCCATGAGGCCGTCAGACCGACCTCCCTGGATAGGCCCCCGGAAAAAATTCAAAAATTTCTCACCCCTGATCAGCGGTCTTTATATAAATTGATTTGGGAGAGATTTATCGCCTGCCAGATGCGTCCAGCCATCTTTGACCAGACCACCATCAAGATCAAGGCCGATGATCACCTCTTTGTTGCCACGGGGAGTGTGATGAAGTTCCCTGGATTTACCGCTGTCTATATCGAGGGCAAAGATAACCCGGAAGTGGAAGAAGAGGGGGGGATCTTGCCAGTGCTCAAGACCGGAGATGCGTTGGAGCTGCTCGATCTCCTTCCCAAGCAGCATTTTACCCAACCGCCTTCACGCTTCACTGAGAGCACCTTGGTCCGGGAGCTTGAGGAGAAAGGGATTGGGAGGCCCTCTACCTATGCCACCATCCTCTCTAACATTCAGGATAAGAGATATGTAGAACTCATCGATCGCAAATTTCAGCCTACTGATCTGGGGCTTTTGGTGGAGGAGCTCCTCACGGAGAATTTCCCCACGATCATGGATGCGGGTTTCACCGCGCACATGGAAGAAAACCTGGACAAGATCGAGGCGGAGAAGGTCCCCTGGAAACAGGTCCTGGAGGAGTTTTATCACCCCTTTGAGGAAAACCTCAAGCGGGCCGAAGCGAACATGAGGGACGTCAAGGGTGAGCGGCAAACAACG
>CAZFIR010000163.1:0-3176 GCA_964519535.1 uncultured Thermodesulfobacteriota bacterium
AAATTGACCATACCACTGTTGATCGTGGTGGCGGCGCTTTCCATCATCGGGACCGTGATCACGCAAAACGCCACCGAGGGTGAGTACCTCCAGCGTTACAGCAAAGAGACCTATTACATTTTCAAAGGGCTCGGCATCTTCGATATGTACCACTCATGGTGGTTTATCGGGGTGCTGATCCTCTTGGCGATCAACTTAATCGCCTGCTCTGTGAAGCGCCTTCCCGGTGTCTGGCGACAGGTGCTCAAGACCAAAAGCGGCTACGCCCGATTGGGGACCTATCTCACTCACCTGAGCGTGCTCCTCATCTTGGTTGGTGGCCTCATCGGTGCCGTGTGGGGATTCAAGGGATATGTGGAGATTACAGAGGGTGAGATAGTGGAGGACATCTTCCTCAACAATCCGCAACAGCAGATGAGGCCGCTGGGGTTTCAGGTGCGGTGTGACGCCTTTCGGGTGGCATTCTATCCGGACGGGGCCCCCCGGGAGTACGTCAGCACCCTTACGTTTATTGAAAGGGACCGGGTGGTCATCGATCAAGCGCCCCTCCGGGTAAATCATCCCATATCCTATGGAGGCCTCACCTTTTATCAGGCGTCCTACGGGATCAGGGCTCGCTCCATAGTAGAGGTGAGGGGGCGGGGTGGGAAAGGTGCGCCCCACACCCTTCAGATCAGCCAAGGGGAGGTGGTACCCATTCCCGATACCCAGGTCCAGATAGGCTTTATGCAATATCGAGAACATGTCCACGACGTGGGGGAGGCGATCCTGCTTGTCCTCTTCACCCCCGACGAACAGCCGGAAGGGTTCTGGCTCTTCAAGCGTGATTCCGGGATGGAAGGCTTGCAAGTAGGGGATTTTACTTTTATTTTTAAAGACATAGAAAAAAGGTACTATACGGGGATCCAGGTTGCCCATGACCCCGGTGTGCCCGTCGTTTGGGTAGGGTGCTCCCTGTTGGTGATCGGCATGGTAGTGACCTTTACCCTTCGCCGACCGCCGAAGCGCACGTCCTCGCAGGAGCATTAGGTGGCCGGTGAAGTCAAGGTTATGGTGCTGGCGGGCAATGGGATCAACTGTGAATATGAAACCGCCCATGCCTGTAGACTGGGGGGGGCGGAGCAGATTGACACGGTCCACATCAATGAGCTCCTTGCGGGGGAGCGTACCTTGGATGCGTATCACCTTTTGTGCCTCCCCGGGGGATTTCTGGATGGGGATGATCTGGGGGCGGCCAAGGCGTGTGCCAATCGCTTCCGGCACGCCACCGTTGCCTCCACGGGGGAGCGTTTTTGGGATCAACTGATGCGATTCATCGGGCACGGAAGGCTGATCTTGGGGATATGCAACGGCTTTCAACTCATGGCCAAACTGGGACTGGTCCCTGCTCTTGGGGGCGGGTACGGTGAGCAGGAGGTGACCCTGACCTTTAACGATTCAGGCCGCTTTGAGGACCGATGGGTCCACCTTAAGGTCGATACCCAGTCACCGTGTGTTTTCACCAAAGGATTGCAGCGGGTCTATCTTCCGGTCAGGCACGGCGAGGGGAAATTCCTCGCTGCCAGCCCATCCATCACACGGCAGCTTACGCAGAAGGGGTTGATCTGTCTTTGCTATACCGATGAAGCATATCACGAGGCGACCATGGAGTATCCCTGCAATCCCAATGGCTCTGTGGGGGGGGTGGCGGGTATCTGTGATGAGACGGGGAGGATCTTTGGGCTTATGCCTCATCCCGAGGCCTACGTGCACCGGACCCACCATCCCCGATGGACCAGAGAGGCCCTCCCTGAGGAGGGGGCAGGGGTTGCCTTTTTCAGAAATGCCGTGGATTATATCAGGGAACATCTGCTTTGAGCATGTTGAGGGATGTCGAGCGGAAGGGAGGTGAAACAGTGAACAAGGCCGAATTCGCCGCGGAAGTTGCCAAGAGGTCGAAGGTGAGCCACAAGGTTGCCAAGGTCGTAGTCGATGTCGTCTTTGAAGAAATGGTGAAGGCCCTGCGGAGAGGGGAGCGGGTCGAGATCAGGGGATTCGGGAGCTTTGTAACCAGGCATTATGGGAGTTATCAAGGGAGGAACCCCAAGACCGGGGCAACGGTCAACGTTTCCCCCAAAAAGCTCCCTTACTTCAAGGCGGGCAAGGAGCTCAAAGAGCGGGTGGACGTGAAGACGTAACGGGATTTGCAGACGGAAGCCGATGGGTAGCCACAGCTCACGCTGTCGCTACCCATCCCATTGCCAAAAATCTCGCAAGGTCTCCTGTATTATCTGAACGAGCCCTCGAATGTGGGGATATTCTTTGTCCTCCTGTTCTTCCCGCGAGTCTCTGTCAAGCGCACTCTCGCCGGCCATCCTCTTGACCACCTCTTTGACGGAGCGTGCCTGACCATCGAGATGGTACCCCCCCTCTAAGGTAACGACAAGCCTTCCCTCGCATACCGAATCTGCCACATCCATGATGATGTCGATGAGGCGGGCAAAGCCTTCCTCGGTAACTGCCATCCCGCCGAGGGGGTCTTGACGGTAGATGTCAAAGCCCGCCGAAACCAGGATCAGTTGCGGTCGATATGCCACGGCAATGGGCCGGAGGCAATGCCGCAAGATGTTGGTGTAATCGGCGTCACCATAGCCAGGGGAGAGGGGGCAATTGACGGTGTACCCTTTTCCTGCACCCTCCCCGATCTCGGTATAGTGGCCGGTGCCGGGATAGTAGGGATATTGATGTGTGGAGAAGTAGAGCACCTGGGGGTCCGCATAGAAGGTCTTCTGGGTACCGTTGCCGTGGTGGAGGTCCCAGTCGCAGATGAGGACGCGCTCTAAGCCGTGTTGCGATCGAGCGTATTGGGCTCCGATGGCGACATTGTTGAAGATGCAAAACCCCATGGCCCGGTTTCGCTCGGCGTGGTGTCCAGGGGGCCTCACCAGCGCAAAGGCATTTGTCAGGCCGTCCATCACCGCATCGATGGCCGCCAACAGCCCGCCCGCGGCGAGGAGGGCGACTTCATAGCTCTTGGGTGAGGTTACCGTATCGGGATCGAGATGACGCGCTTCCTTCCCGGCTGTGGCGGCGATGCGATCCACGTACTCCGGGTCGTGGACAGCGGTGATCTCCTCGCGGGTCGCAGGCCGAGGGGTGATCTCCTCCAGGGGGCTGTCTATCTCATCCAGGGCCCG
>CAZFIR010000164.1:0-9974 GCA_964519535.1 uncultured Thermodesulfobacteriota bacterium
CGATCCTGACAAGCAGCGCTTCAGAGATACCTATTTTACTATGTTCAAGGGATACTACTTCTCCGGGGATGGGTGCCGAAAGGATGCTGATGGCTATCACTGGCTCCTCGGCAGGATCGACGACGTCATCAATGTCTCAGGGCACAGAATCGGTACGGCCGAGGTTGAGAGTGCTCTTGTCGCCCATCAGAAGGTCGCGGAAGCGGCCGTCATCGGCTATCCCCATGATCTTAAAGGGCAGGGCATCTATGCCTTTGTGACGCTTAAGGCTGGTGTTGAGAAAAACGGCGATCTTCTTAAGGAACTGCGCACCCATGTGCGTACCGTCATCGGACCAATAGCCACGCCCGATAAGCTGCAGTTTGCCGATAGTCTGCCCAAGACCCGGAGCGGTAAGATCATGCGGCGGATCCTGCGCAAGATCGCCGAGGGTGCCATTGACCAACTCGGCGATACGTCTACCTTGGCCGATCCCTCAGTGGTCGATGCCCTGGTCAAGGGTAGACAGTAGTTTAGTACACAACAGTTTTCCTCCCCTCCTTCTATGAAGTCGGGGATCTAGACGTCGGTGCTACACCCGATATTGTGTTCCATCCCCGGCTTCATAGAAGTATAAAAGAGGTGCTTGTTATGTTGATTCGGCATATGCCAGCACGAAGATCATGACCAAACAAAAAGCAGTGTGATGGGTGATGTGTCTATGATGCGTTAGTAAAAAGGTATTTGAGGCATATTTCCGACGGACGGCTGATCAAATAGAAATAAAAAAGGAAGATAGATTATGGCGAAACAAGTAGGACGGCACGCACATGAAAACACGATGTCAATCAAGGATACTACGGCTAATCCTGCACCACTCGGTTTGATGGGGTTTGGTATGACGACCGTTCTCTTAAATATCCACAATGCAGGTTTCTATCCCTTAGATACCATGGTCCTTGCCATGGGAATATTTTATGGGGGCATAGCGCAGATTATTGCCGGGATCATGGAGTGGAAGAAGAATAATACCTTTGGAACGACGGCGTTTACCTCATACGGTCTTTTTTGGCTTACGTTGGTTGGTTTACTATTGATGTCAAAGTTAGGATGGTGGCAAGGTCCGGTAATCCCTGCGTTGGCGGCATATCTCATTATGTGGGGTATTTTCACCGCGGTCATGTTCATTGGTACGTTAAGACTCAATAGGGCTCTGCAGCTCGTTTTTGGTTCACTGACCATATTGTTTTTCTTGCTGGCCATCGGAGATGCTACGGGGAATGCCATGATAAAGACTATCGCTGGTTATGAAGGAATAATCTGCGGGCTCTCCGCTATATATGCGGCCCTCGCTCAAGTACTCAACGAAGTATATGGGAAGGTAATTGCTCCGATATGGCCTGTGTAGGAGAAACCTTAAAAAAGGGGGAGAAAAAACTGCCTTCGGTCTCTTCTTTACGTGGCAGAAGCGGAGATATTCCTCAAAAACCTTATCGCAAACAGAGCAAAGAACGCTGATGGATGATTGAGGGTAGGCACGTCTTCACCCTGTTTGATCGTAAGGGAGGAGTTGTTGTACACAAATCTCTCAGAAACCATTATCAACCGGCTCTCCATATACATGCATTATTTGACAGAGCAGGAGGAGCAAGGGGAGCGGTTGGTTTCTTCATACGATATTGCGCAGGTATGTGGTGTAACGGCAGGTTTGGTGAGAAAGGATCTGGCCCGTTTTGGTAAGTTTGGGATAAAAGGGGTCGGCTATGATGTCATCGAACTTTGTGAGGGAATTAAGACTATACTGGGGTTAGATCATACGCTGCACGTCGCAATACTTGGCATGGGAACCCTAGGATCATATCTTCTCAGCCTTAAAGATTTTTTAAAAGGAAATTACGAGATCGTGGCTACTTTTGATATGAAGCCTACGGTAGCAGCACGTACTATAGCAATTGAGACAGGTAGCTCGGTGGAAGTTCAGCATCTCAGCCGCCTCAGGGAGGTAAACGAGCGACAACGGATAGATATCGCTCTGATTACCACTGTTCCATCCGAGGCCCAGAAGGCAACTGATCAGGCAGTACAAAGCGGAATTCGCGGAATCCTTAATTTTACGGCAGCCTATGTGAAGGCACCCTGGGGTTTTGTAGTAAAAAATGTCCAATTTACAAATGTGCAGGATAACTTAGTTTATTTGCTAAAGTCCCCGCAGGGATGATGTGGTGTAAGGTCCTTCAGTACTCCTGGATTGACTGTTGAGCTTTTTGAGTAAGAAGTAGCCGACTCTTTGATCTATAAGGAATTATTTTGGAGAGATGAGGATATATATTGACCGACAGCTGCACCGCCGGGTAGTTCAATGATCGCTAAACCACCTGACTATATCGTAACGTAAGTAAAGTTCTTATTTTGTAAGATTTTTTCTTGTTTCGTGAGACAGATTTTCAAAGTTTACCCACCCTGCACGTTCCCCTGAGATAACGCAACTATTTGAAATTATAGTATAAAAATTTAATATAAACTTTGGCATAATCTTTGTAAGTCTTACCAAAGGAAGGTATCAACACGGTAACAAGACGAGAGCGAAAAGGAAGCAGGTACACGCGACTTATATCAAGCCCAAAGAGTTAGTTGTGGAAAAAAGGTCTGAAGATCAAATACAGTTGCTCTTATATACTCCCGTGAACAAAGGGATTGGTGAACAGCTTCGCACGATGATCGAAGAGTTCATCCCCAAGAATAATATGGAGATCTATAGAACCATTGAGCATCTTTCGCAGCGGCTTCGGCAGCCCGCTAATGATCTACCGCTGGTGGTTCTAGTCGCAGTTAGTAATGGAGATCTCTTAGACTTTCTCTCCATTCGCGATTTGCTTCGGGATGTCCGCATCATCCTTATTCTGCCCGACCGCGATAAAGACACGATCGCGAAAGGACATACATTGCGCCCTCGTTTTATGAGCTACACTGATAGTGATTTTGCGGATATCGTGGCAGTATTAAAAAAATGTCTTGCAAGTTATGCTACAAAAAGATAAAAAGACAGATATTATAAGATGAAACAATAAGCGTTGAACTGAGTGGAAGATAACAATAGAGCGGAGGGATAAGCGATGTTAGAGGCAATGGCTACCTTAATACTGGTTGTCGTAGGGGCTGTGCTAATCATTTTTATTTTGGGTTATGGTATCTATATTACCTTTTACCCCTTGAGCAGGACTTTGAAAGGTGGTATTGATGCCATGAAGGAACATGCCGAGAAGAAGGAGATGGGCGTGCGGAAGAGACAAGCCCGAACCCCCTCTGACCGGGTACGCCGAGGGCGTCGCGAGGAACATAAGAAAGCACAGAAAGGAGCAAAGAAAACCGCGCCATAAAAGGATTCGCACGGGTAGCCGGCTTTGTAGATATCTTTTAAACAATAAGGGGGTGAATATCTGCAATCAATAGATTTTATCATTGTGAGAGCAATACCTCGGGAAAGAGATGGGGCTAAAGCATTCAAAGAGCAGAGGCTCGTTTTCGATGACAGAGATAAAGGCGAGATGAAACCCATCGCTCAATATGTGTAATGAAGAGCAAAAGGGACGCAAGTCGTTTTACGGACAGGACGTATCGTTAGGGCAAGAAGGGCATGTGATGCATGCAACTAAGAAAAGAACCGGGCAGATATTATAATTGTTAAGGAGGAAGATACCATGAGACTAAATATCGGGAAAAAACTCGGGTTAGGCTTCGGTGTGGCTGTGGTCGTGATGATTTTGGCCGGGGGTTTCGCCCTGTATCAGTTGAGCCAGTCTAGTGCAGCTCTCAAAGATATGTCTGAGCACGAAATGACCGCAGCACTGGCTGCCTTCGGTATGCGGGCCAACTTTGACGAAATGGTTTGGGCGACAAAAAACATACTCCTGCGCGGCACGGATCGGGAGACCTTGTACAAAGAGATTGAGACATTCAACTCTAAACGGAGCCGGATGGAAACAATGTGGAAGCCTATGCTCGAAGAGATCCTTGCAGGACCGGATGTTACTGACGAGCAGAGAAAGCTTTATGATGAATTCACGCGCGACTATACTGGCTTCCTCGATGCATGGGAACAGGCCCTGCCGGTCTACCAAGCCCAGGGTCGGGAGGCTGCGGATGCGATCATGCGAGGCAAGGGACGGATGGGCGCTGAGCCGCTCGTCGAGCTGGTGAGGTCACTGCGTGCAAAAGCTTTACAGGACATGGAGGAGGCAGCGGCCCGGACGCGAACGGCAGTCATCACCATGCTGGCCGCATTTGTCGTGGCTATCGTGATAGCTGTTATAGCGATCTTCTACATTACCAGGCAGTTGACGATGGCCATCGAGGGGGCGGCCAAGGTCAAAGGCGGCAAAAAGAAGTGAACACCGATGGAAGACGCGCTGAACAATGAAGGTATTGCAAGCTCGTCGAGCGCAAAGAGACTGGTTTCACCCTGATCTTCCGAGAACTTCAGGCAGGAGGGTAAAAAGGTTCATGATACACACTATCTAATGCCTAAACTCAACAGGGAAGGGGTAAGCAATGTTAACGTTTATGCAGCCCCTTCTTTTTTTTGTAGAGGGGATAACCCTTTCACCTTTCCTTTCCCCATTACGGAGAAGATATCAACATTGGAGGCGGACATATTTTTTCTCCCAATCTGGCTGATAATGCTGTAAGATTATCGTGTGAACCATTATCCTTTAACGTAGCACAGGTTTAAACTATGCGTGGTGTGAGGAGGCGAAGATGTCGACACGGTGCCTAACGTGTGGGAGGCCGATGGAAGGGCGGGGCGATATCTGCGATGCCTGTAAGGAGGGGATTCGTGCAGAAGCCATGGGAAAACAGAGGAAGATCGCCAAACAGACCCCCAAAGAGGCGGGCAAACTGGGAGCGGGAAATAGAAAGGGCGTTAAGGATAACGATTCCCTTCCAACGCCTCACGATGAGGAGGCGGTGAAGGACCCCCGTCACTTCAAGAGCATGGCGGAATATCTGGAATATTTGAAAGGAAAAGAAGAAAAATAAAGGCCTATCTAATCTTATATTCCAGATTGATTATGTTACCCCCTCTGGTAAAGCCGACGGCCTTGAAAAAACATATCAGATCCCAGTCCTCCCACTTAACCAAGGTATAGATATTTTCTACGCCATCTTTTTTGAACTCTTCCATGATGGCTTTAAATAGAAGGGTGGCTATTCCCTTCTTTTGATAATCGGGATTTACTCCGATGGTGTCTATCCAGCCGATGGTATTGGGCATCCCGAACTCCCAGCCGCTGACCGCTCCCATTATGAATCCCACAACTTTCCCATCGAGTTCAGCCACCTGGGACTTAGGAAGCTGTTCATGCTCCATCTCCTCAATCTTTTGGTGCCAATAAGGAGGCCGTCTTGTCCCCAACACCTTGTAGTCTATTTCCACAATGGCATCAAGGTCGTCCAATTTGAGCTCTCTGATATTCATGTTCTGCACAAGGTCATCCTTCATCACCCCATACCTCCCTGAGCCCGCATTTTGATAAAAAAATCGCTAGCATAATAAAAAGTACATGTCAATAACAATTTTTTCACTCTTTTTTGTCATGTGTAGGGCCTCAGCTCTCGTTTAACGGTAGAAGGTTGCAGTATAGAAAAGCTGACCAAGACCGAGGAAATGGAGGGAGGAATGGAGTAGATTCGATATCAGATGCTCATTTTTGATCTTGACAAAACGGGATGTGGAGGCTTATTCTTTTTAAGCCCCTTTACAGGGGGTATTCTTTCTTTCTCTTCTATTTTCATGGGTTATCCCTTCTGTGAGAGGGAGGTGTCGCTGGTGGGGGAAAAGCTTAACGTGGCTGTGGCTGGCGTAGGGAATTACGCCAGCTCGCTCATTCAAGGGATTGAATATTATCGACAGCCTAACGACACCAACCCTCTGGGGTTAATACACGGGGAGATGGGGGGGATCTTAAAAGGATGGCCTGAAGTTATTGTAGTCAGGAGAAGAGCGGGGACAGCTCATGCATTTGCGCTGAGGGCTACATCGGCGCACGAGGGGGAATGAGGTGAACCCTCAGGCAGGGGAGGTGCTTCCCCCATTATTTGTATCACCGATATGTCGAAAGAGCGTTTATGGAGAAGTTGTGGACAAGAAGGGATCTCGGCATCGCTACCTTTCCCCTGATGGAGGAAGGGCTGGGGGGATTTATGAATTTCGTCGCCTCCCTCGGCTTAAAGTATGTGGAGATAAGGAGTGAGAGGCCCTATGCATTACCTCAGGATATGCATGCAAAGGAGGTGGAGTCTATACGGGAAAAACTCACCTCTTTTTCACTGGAGCCCATCGTCCATAGTGCCGTTTATGATATCAACTTGGCCAGTCTCAACCCCCTGATCAGGAGGGCGTCCATTCGGCAGACCGTCGAGTCTATCCGGTTCGCCGCGAAGATCGGGGCTAAGATCGTCATCATTCATCCCGGCAGGCTCCCCCAGGATTATCCCCCTGTGTATCTGAAGAACTCCCGGATCAATTTACTGACCAGCCTCAATGTGATGGCGAGGATGGCGGGCCGTATGGGCGTCATGCTCGCCATAGAGAACAGTCCTCGAGGGCGGGCCCATCGATTGGTTGCCACCCCCCAAGAGCATGTGCACATCCTGCGGCGAGTGGGATCACCTCATCTGGGGGCCCTTCTCGACATTGGTCATGCCCATACCTGGGGATTGGACATCCGGGAGTATATCAGATTTCTGGCCGAGTATATCTTACTGTTCCATCTCCATGATAACCGAGGGGGAACGGATGAACACCTTCCCCTGGGCAGGGGAAATATCGACCTGAGGAGTGTTGCGGAGGAGAGCCAGCGGATGAAGAGGCCCCATCCTTTAATATTGAACATGCACCGCCGAGAGGATATTGAAGAGAGCCTACGGTTTCTGGAAGGTATGGGGAGGAGTAAGGGTCTGGGCAGGATCTTAGGTAAGCGAGGGTTTATGGCTACGGAGGCGAACTGATGATAGAAGTAACGGGTTTGACAAAGTACTATGGCGTGTTGCCAGCACTCAGCGATGTCATCTTTCGGGTAAACAAAGGGGAGATCCTCGGGTTTCTGGGGCCGAATGGGGAGGGCAAGACGACTACCATGAGGATCCTCACCTGTTTTATCCCCGCCTCTGGCGGCAGGGTCAGGGTAGCAGGCTACGACATATGGGAGAATCCGATTGAGGTTAAGATAAGGATCGGCTACCTCCCGGAGCATGTTCCCCTGTATACAGATATGCCGGTGGAGACCTATCTCTCATTTGTGGCTGAGGTCAAAGGGGTCACCAAGAAGAGGAGGAAGCAGGGGGTTGGAGAAATTATGGAACGGTGTGGTGTTAACGAGGTGGCCCGGCAAAAGGGAATGCTCTATACCCTTGTTTCCCGTGAGAAGAAGCTCTATATTATTGAAGATGAGTTTCTGGATACAGTGAATACGTATTTGTTTGAGCACCAGTAGTGCCATGACCAAGCTCCCTGATTCCCTGAAGAGAAGAGATATCCTCTACGGGCAGAATACACCGGCAGAAGTCCTGAGAGAATACGGAGATCTCTACCTCCACGAGGGCAAACCGAATGATGCCGTAGAATTTTTCGGTCAGGCGAGCTATAAGGAAGGACTTCAGCGCACACGCCGGATGGCCATGGAGGAGGGAGACCTTTTCCTCTTCTCCCGCGCTACGGAGTTTTTGCAGGAGGAGGTGCCTGCCGGGGATTGGAGGAAGCTGGGGAGAAAGGCGCTGGAGAAGGGGAAATATCTCTTTGCCCTTAAGTGTTTTGAGAAGATCGGTGACAGAGAGGGTATTCATGAGACCAGGGAAAAGCTGGGAGAGCAGATCCAGGATGAGGAGACCTCATAAGGATGCCGAACAGAGATGAGGTCCGGAATGCGGAGTTGCGGAAGATACTCATCGAGCTCCGCGATGAGATCGTGAATAAGATCAGCCAGGAGATGGGGACCAAGGTGGATGAGGACCCACGGATGTCCACGCTTGCTACCCTGGATAGCGGGGATTTATCTCAACTCGATCTCGATGAGGACATCGATTACACACTGCTCACGAGGCATATAGAGCGGCTACGAGAGGTAGAAAATGCCCTGGACCGCTTGGAGCAAGGGAACTATGGTATCTGTGAAGACTGTGGTGCGGCTATCAATTTGGAACGGTTGAAGGTCCTTCCCTTTGCCACGTGCTGTGTCCGGTGTCAGGAGAAACGTGAGGCGATGAAGCAGGGGGGCAAACTCAAACAGATGAGGAAAGGGGAGGAGGTTGAGCCCTGACAAAAATTTCTGGGACCGACCTTGACAAAGAGGAAGGGCATAATTATATTTTGGGAGAATTTAGCAGGTAAAAATTATATTCCTTAACAGCTAGGGGAAGATACAAACGAAAGGAGGGGTTTATACTATGAAGATTACACCGTTGCAGGACAGGGTCTTGGTTAGGCGTCTTGAGGAAGAGAAGGAGACCAAGGGGGGGATTATCATTCCCGATACGGCCAAGGAGAAGCCAATTGAAGGCAAGGTCGTTGCCGTTGGTAAGGGGAGGGTAAAAGAAGATGGTACCGTCATTCCCTTAGAGGTCAAGGCAGGAGATAAGGTATTATTTAACAAGTACGCAGGTACCGAGATACAGATAGAGGGTGAAGAACACCTCATGATGCGTGAAGATGATATCTTGGGAATTATCAAGTCCTAAATTCAAGCAAAGGAGGGAGTAGACGATGGCTGCTAAAGAGGTAAAGTTTGACCAGCAGGCGCGCGATGCCATCTTGCATGGGATCGATATCCTGGCCAACGCCGTGAAGGTTACCTTGGGGCCCAAGGGGAGGAATGTGATTCTAGAAAAGAGTTGGGGGTCTCCCACCGTGACCAAGGACGGGGTTACCGTGGCCAAAGAGATCGAGCTGGAGGATAAATTCGAAAACATGGGGGCCCAGATGGTCAAGGAGGTGGCCAGCAAGACCAGCGATGTGGCCGGCGATGGGACCACCACCGCCACCGTTCTTGCCCAGGCCATTTATCGCAATGGTGTTAAGGTAGTAGCCGCCGGGGCTGACCCCATGGACGTCAAGAGGGGGATCGAAGCGGCGGTCAAGGCCGTGGTAGAGGAACTGAAAAAGATGAGCAGTCCCACCAAAGAGCAGAAGGAGATCGCCCAAGTAGGGACCATCTCGGCAAACAACGATGAGACCATCGGGGAGATTATCGCCGAGGCGATGAACAAGGTGGGCAAAGAAGGTGTGATCACCGTCGAAGAGGCCAAGGGGATGGAGACCACCCTTGAAGTCGTGGAGGGCATGCAGTTTGATCGCGGCTATCTCTCACCTTATTTTGTAACCAACCCCGAGAAGATGGAGGCAGACCTTGAAGACTGCTATATCCTGATCCACGAGAAGAAGATCAGCAGCATGAAGGATCTCTTGCCCCTGTTGGAGCAGATCGCCAAGATCGGCAAGCCTCTCTTGATTCTTTCCGAGGACGTGGAGGGAGAGGCCCTAGCCACCCTGGTGGTGAACAAGCTCAGGGGAACCCTCAAGTGTGCCGCAGTCAAGGCTCCGGGCTTCGGTGATCGCCGCAAGGCCATGTTGGAGGATATTGCCCTCCTCACCAATGGTCGCATGATCTCCGAGGATCTTGGCATCAAGCTGGAGAGCGTCGGCATCGAAGATCTCGGTACGGCCAAGAAGATCCACATCGATAAAGACAACACCACCATCGTTGAGGGGGCCGGTACGAAAGATGCCATCGAGGGAAGGGTCAAGCAGATCAGGACCCAGATCGATGAGACCACCTCTGACTACGACCGCGAAAAGCTTCAGGAGCGGTTGGCCAAGTTAGTCGGTGGGGTGGCGGTCATCAATGTCGGTGCTGCCACTGAGACAGAGATGAAGGAGAAGAAGGCCCGAGTCGAGGATGCCCTCAACGCCACGAGAGCTGCGGTAGAAGAGGGGATCGTCC
>CAZFIR010000165.1:0-2573 GCA_964519535.1 uncultured Thermodesulfobacteriota bacterium
TATGGAGACCCTGCCTGCAAACGAGATGCTCTCAAACCCGCTGCACCCCTACACGATGGCCCTCGGCCGGTCCTACCCGGCCATGCGTACCGCACGGGACCTCGGCGGAATCCGCGGTGATGCCTTCTATCGCCTCGTCCATCAGCACGGACATGCGGATGCAGCATTGTATCGCCATGCACATATTCAGGCTCATGAAGTGTTCCATAGCGATGCCCACGCACCGCCCACGGGATGCCTTTTTCAAGACAGGTGTACACAGGCCATCGAGCCTTGCAAAGAAGCCGTCGTAGCCCTGGAAGAGGTAGAACGCCACACGGTACGCTGTCTGCGCCGCGGCATTGTCACTATGCTCGAGTTGAAAGGGGTGGCCAAAAGCTATGGCAAGACAGTTGCGCTTAACCCCGTCGATTTGACAGTAAGGGCAGGGGAACTTCTGGCAATCGTCGGAGAAACAGGCTCTGGGAAGACGACGCTGGCCATGATCGCGGCGGGCGTGATTAAACCGGATCAGGGAACACGCCTGTTTTTTGGACGGGACGTGGATGAGTGGATGAAGACAGATCACAAGTCCTTTGCCAAGGAGATCGGGGTCATCTACCAAAATCCCGCCGAATCCATAAGCCACCGTTTCTCTGTGTATGAAGCCGTAGCCGAACCTCTCACGATACAGGGTGAGGCACAGGACCGAGAAGGGCGCGAGGAACTGGTTCAATCAATCTTGGCCGATGTCCATCTCTCCACGGATGATACCTTTTTGAGGCGTTATCCTCATGAACTCAATATGGGGGCGCTTCAGCGCGTCTGCCTTGCCCGAGCCCTGGTACTTTCCCCGTCAATGCTCATAGCCGATGAACCCACCAGTTCTCTTGACCCGAGCGTTCAGGCAAAGGTGCTGAAACTCCTGCTTGACCTCCAGATCGAGCGGGGATTGACCATGCTCTTTGTCAGCCATGATATCGGACTTGCCCGCAAAATCAGTGATAGGATGGGGGTCATGCTCGCGGGACAGATCGTGGAGATAGGCCCAAGTTCTTTAGTGATCAGCAGACCATTACATCCATATACGAGACTGCTCATGGATAGTGCCGGCGGGAATTGGCAAGGAGCCTATGGTGGCGATTCAAATCAGCAGCCCAAGGTCGGTTGTGCCTTTAGACTTCGATGTCCGCGTCAGCAAGAGATATGCAAGAAAGAAACGCCTGCTTTATCCTTGCTCGATAATAGACACGTGGCCTGTCATTTTCCTTATTAAAAAGTCTCACACAACCACGTAACGACAGAAGATTGTTCTCTTATATAGACCCTGAGGGAAAAAAGCTGTTTCCGTGTCTCTCTTGAAGCATAAGAAGGTGGGCACACTGCAATTCTGAACACCATTTTATTCGTGACGCCTCGGGTGGAAAAAGATATTTTCTGCCTCCAGGACGTGGCGATTCTGGGGGAGGATCAACCGTTGAGGTGGGAGCTACGATCCAAGAAGTGGCCAGAGGTGATTACGCCCTCGCCAGTACAGGCTTCATAAGCCCCTGGTCCATTGCGGCATTAGCTATTCCCACACCGAATGAAGTCCTTCTCAAGAAGTTCGCTCCCCTCTTGTGCGGGGACGAAGTCTTCATAATCGCGAGCGCCATTACCGAACCCCATGCAGGAGAATCGGTTGAAGACGTGAGGTTGAAAGGCACGCAGATCAGAATGAAGCCCCGGTTAGGACAGGGAACAAATAGGGATCAACGGGCACAATCTACAGCCCTCGGTTTCAGGGAAACGAAATCGTTCAGTGTTCTCTGCGTCGTGGAAGAGGAGGAGTTTCCGGGAAACCAGGGTCCTTATCTTTATTCTTTTCCTCCGCCAGGGGCCGCTTCCGCAAGCGTACCCGCCCCCAGTATGATCGTCATCTGAATGTGTGGTCTCCTAAAGCTTTTCCAGGTCAGCGGGCCGTGCTTTACACCTTTTGGTATAAAAATGGACGAGGTTTTATTAATGATAAGCGTTTCTCCCCCAACCACATATTCGATCTCCGCACCGAGATCCTCAGGGTTATGGGGATCAGAGCCGATGTGCAGGACGATTTCATCGTGGTCATGATAATGCTCAAAGATATGTGGGTTGGGATCGGGCATTTCCCAGATCCATCCAAATTCCAAATAATCGTTGGACACCGGCACCAGGTCCCTGCCCATATAGGTCAATGTGGGATACGTTCTCCCTTTTACCAAATCGATACCCGGAACACTTACTTCCCTAAGCGGTTGCGTCACAAAATAGCTTTTTTCGAATTTAGACATTTTGCTCCTCCTTGGTCCGATTTTGATTAAAGATTGCAATCGTAATAGCCGCGACAGACGTCGAATCTGCCCAACTGTGCTCCGCCTTCCCAGAGCTGTACGATCTTGCAGTCACGCCAGTACTTCTCGACGTTGTAATCCCGTACATAGCCGTATGAACCCATGAGCTCCATGGCCTTGTTCGTCACCATCACCGCCACCTCGGCTGCATGGACCTTCGCGATGCTGGCCCTGGAAAGGATAAAATCCGACATGGGGGGACCATATATTTCGGGGTGATCCAAC
>CAZFIR010000166.1:0-10219 GCA_964519535.1 uncultured Thermodesulfobacteriota bacterium
TCAAAGCCAGTATGATCTATGGGAGGGGTTTGAGAACAAGATCGGGTTTAATGCCCTCTATGTTACCAAGCTGGGCTACCCCCTGCCTGAGAGATTAGCCAGGGCCTTTGATCGGGTAGAAGAGATTAAAAGAGTAAAGATTTATACAGGGGAGGAACTTGTGCATGGCTACTCCATATTCTACTTTCAAGATTTTCGCGGAATCGACTAAGGGGCGTAGGGGCTAAAAAACAATAATACATGAAGGAAATATGTCTGTGCCGTGATGCTTAAAGAGATTGACACAAGTTATTCTTAACTGTTATATCGCCTCGCATCAGTATCCCCATAAAACGCAAAAACTATAACCTGTTTCGGGTGTTTTCCCCAAACCCCAAACGCGTGAGGAGTTCCTGTTCCTTGGCCTCCATCTTCTTGGCAGCCTCCTCAGGAACGCCCTCATGTTCATACCCCAGAAGGTGAAGGATCCCATGAACGAGGAGCAGCGTCACCTCCTCTTCTAAGGTCACGCCTCTCTGCTGCGCCTCCCGCTCGGCCGTCTCCGTCGATATGACTACATCGCCTAAGAGAGCGGGATGCAAATGCCTATCTTCGCCTTCCCTCATGGCGAAGGCGAGGACATTTGTCGGGTGATCTCGGGAGAGATATTCACGATTGAGTTGCCTAATCTCATCATCGTCGACCAACAGGACACTCAGTTCACTCTCGTGACACCCCAAGTCGCTTAATATCCTTTCGACCGTTTCCCTGACTTCTACCCGCCTTACCTTTTGTCTCTTTTGGCGATTTTGGACCACTACCTCCATGCTTCTGCTGTTCCCCCTCTAGTTGGGACTCTGGATATTCGATGCGATGGTGATGGATGGCATTAAGGATAATATTAAAACTCTTGGCAATCTCATTGAGATCCTTTAGGGTTAACTCACACTCGTCGAGTTGCCCATCGATGAAGATATCGTTGATAATCTTCTGGACCAATCCTTTGATGCGGGCAGGGGTGGGGTCATCCAGGGTGCGCGAAGCGGCCTCCACGGCATCGGCCAACATCACGAGCCCCGCCTCCTTGGTTTGCGGTTTGGGTCCGAGATACCTGAAGTCCCTCTCGTCCACCTCCTGAACCCCCGGTTTCTCCTGCTCTTTGGCCTTTTGATAAAAATAATTGATGAGCCGGGTACCATGGTGCTGCCTGAGGATGTCAATGATCTTGTTCCCCAACTTATTCCCTTTTGCCAACTCGATTCCATCCTTCACATGGGAAACGAGGATCAGACTGCTCATGCTCGGGGTAAGTTTGTCGTGTCGGTTGTTACCCGTCATCTGATTTTCGATAAAGTATTGTGGCTTTTTGATCTTTCCGATGTCATGATAATAGGCGCTCACCCTCGAGAGAAGCGGATTGACATTGATGGCCTTAGCCCCTGCCTCCACCAGGTTTCCGACGATCATGCTGTGATGATAGGTTCCGGGGGTCTTCATGAGCATCTCTTTCAAGATAGGCTGATCCAAATTGGCCAGCTCTAGCAGCTTGATGTCCGTCGTATAGCCGAATATCGATTCCACAATGGAAGCTAATCCCACGACAATCATCCCGGCAACGACCCCCCCTGCCAATCCCATCAGGAGGCCAAACAGGATATCCGCCTCAAAAATCCTGGCGGTGCTCATGCCTTGAAAGGATATGAGCAAGAGATTGGTCAATCCCACGAGAAGACCACCCTTGATGAGTTGGGATCTCTGATCGCAGCGGGCCACACTGTGGGCCCCAACAATACTTCCGATGAGATAGAAAATCGGCAGAAAGATGCCCTCCTCTAGGAGGAGACCGGTAAGGAGACTGACAAAGATGGAGTAGATCAAGGCTACCTCGGAATTAAGGACTATCCTGATCAACATGGCGCCGGCAGCCACAGGGAAGAAGTAGTAGTAAGAGCTGAGCGGAACCCCTGGAAAAGCCCCGGTAAGGCCTTCGGCGATGACGGCAGAAATCCTCGCCATCCCCAGAGAAAAGATTAATACGAGGATAAAAAAGAGTATATCTTTGTTGGTAGGGGATACCTTCCTGATGTTCTTCGTGGAAAAGAGATAAAAGGAAACAACAAAAAAACACGTTAAAAAGATAAAACCCAAGATTATGACCAGGGCGTTTCCCCTCCCCCGTCCTTCGTAGAGGGCCTCGAGTTTAAGAAGGTCCTCTTCTGTCACCTGCTCCCCCTCCCTCACCAGGATCGTACCCTTCTCAATCGGAAAGAAGACGGGTCTTACCTGCGTGCGCGCCACCTCCCTTCTCCTATTGGTCTCCTGCCTATTGAGGGTGAGGTTGGGAGAGATGAAATTATTGACAAGCTTCACCATCACACCCCTGAGAGCGGCGGGGATGTCCTGCGCCTGAGGATCTTCAAGGTTCTTTGTAATCGCCTCTTTGGCCTCTCGATAATCGAGGATGGAATACAAATCTCTTCTGATTTGTTCTTCCCCTGTTTGGATATTTCTTACCACAATTCCTTCTTCCTGCATGAGGAGTTCTTTGTTGCTCACCACACCTCTTTTCAAGAGGGAAACAGTAAGATCTTCTACACGCTTCATCATATGTTCATTGAAGCGATGAGCTCTTAAGGCCCGATATTCACGACGAGTAAGCTCAAAACCCAGAATCTCCTCCACTTCTCCCTTCTGGGTCTCCCCGACACTATCTCTTTTCATCACCGTGAAAACGGTATCTATAACCCCTTCAAGCCCTGGAAATAGCGAAGGGGCATGATCATAGACCGGCAGGATCTTACGTGCCGCATCCTCCATCTTCTGCTCGGTGGCCCTCTTATCCTTTACCAAAAGATCTCGATCCGCTCTGATATCTTTAGTGACGATATCACCTACTTGATAGGTCGGCGGCATATCTTTTAATGTTGGCGACAGAAAGGCTGCTATCGACAGCGAGACAACAACCAACAAAAGCCATCGCTGTAGATGGGGGCTCTTTAAGGGATGCCAAAAAGGCCTTGTCCTTAATTTTCCCCATAATAGTAAAAGGGGGGGGGACCCCCTTTGTTTTGTCTCTCGATCCTTTTCCTTCATCCCATCACGTCTCCATTGATTTGGCTTGCAACTCGGCCTCTTCATAGGCCTTGATGATATCCTGGACCAGGGGATGTCTGATGACGTCCTTCTCGCTGAAATAAACGAATTTTATCCCCTGTATCTTCTTGATTACATCCTGAATCTGGATCAAGCCTGATTGCTTCCCATCAGGCAAATCCACCTGGGTGATATCACCGGTGATCACCACCTTGGAACCAAAACCCATCCTGGTGAGGAACATCTTCATTTGCTCCGGTTTGGTGTTTTGAGCCTCATCTAAGATGACAAAGGAATCATTCAACGTCCTACCCCGCATGAAGGCCAGGGGGGCCACCTCGATGATCCCACGCTCTACCAATTTTGACGCTTGATCGAAGTCCAGCATGTCATGGAGGGCATCATAAAGAGGTCTCAAATAAGGATTTACCTTCTCATAGAGATCCCCTGGTAGAAAGCCCAACTTTTCCCCCGCCTCCACGGCAGGGCGGGTCAACACAATGCGCTTCACCTCCTTCTTCATCAAGAAGTAAAGGGCCATGGCCATAGCCAGATAGGTCTTTCCTGTACCCGCAGGACCGATGCCGATTACCATATCATACTTTCTCATGGTATCAATGTATTCTTTTTGCACCACACTCTTGGGGGTGATGACCTTTTTTTGCGAGGAGATATAGACTGTATCGAGAAAAATATCCTCTAGATTGACTGAGCGATCTGCTGAGAGAATCCGAATGGCGAAATCGATGTCGCTCACATAGATCGGATAACCCCGCTTGACAAGCCTTTGCAGCTCCGTCAACAACCTGCCGACCAGTTCAACATCCAACTCATCCCCTTCGATAGCAACACTACCTCCCTTGGTGTGGACCTTAACCTCAAGATTTCTCTCAATTGCCTTGAGGTGATCATTATGAGGACCGAAGAGGACCTTTGCCTCGTCTACGTCTTCAAAATGTAAGTTCATCTTCAATCAATGCCCCTCTTCCTGCTCCCTTTGATCTATCCTCCTATCAGCCCTCGAGACTGATGTTTTAAAACATATAGCAAGGTATCCTCCTCACATCAATTTTATCTTAGTCAGGGAATAAATAAGGGTAGGGAAAACTATTAAAGTGATACCATTTTTCTAATATTGGAAGTTAGTATAGCATCCCGAATCGGTATTTGCAATATTAAATGAGCATGGCGAAACAAAGTTCGATTTTTTATCTCTAAACGCACTAAAAACGTGAATAATATTCAAGAAATTTGTTTCTTAACCTCTTCAACAATCTTCGGGAGTATCATGCCGGCGGCCCCCTGGATGAGATAATCGGATACGAAACCGGTCAGGGCAGTGGACTCCGTGTTGATCTCAACTACCGTGGCCCCACTTTGCTTCGCTGCAGTAGGTATCCCCGCGGCAGGATAGACCACCGCTGAGGTCCCTATGGCCAAAACCAGCTCACAGGTACCCGCCTCCTCAAAGGCCCTGGTTTGTGCCTCCCAGGGTATGGGTTCGCCAAAGAAGACAACGTCCGGCTTCAATATGCAGCTACACTGAGGACATCGGGGGGGAATTTCCTTGAAAGAAAAGGAGGTTGCTTCCTGACGATACCCGCACTCCAGACATACCAACCACTGGTTTGAGCCATGAAATTCGATGACCTCCCTGCTCCCCGCCCGTTGATGAAGGCCATCAACATTTTGCGTAATGACAGAACTCAAAAGCCCCATCTGCTCCAGGTCCGCCAGCGCATTATGGGCGGGATTAGGTTCAGCACCCAGGACCAATTCCATCATCTCCGTTAACATCTGCCAGACTTTTTCCGGATCCGCTTGAAATGCACTGATATGAGCATACTCCTCGGGATCATATTTACTCCACAGCCCCCCTGCGCTGCGGAAATCGGGGATGCCACTTTCAACCGAGATCCCCGCACCGGTCAAGGCAATGGTCTTGCGAGAATCAACTATATCCTTGACAGCCCTCTTGATCAGATTCACCTGTTCATTCAGCCCAGTACTCAGCGCTGTTCTCCTTAGATTTACAAATTCCTATAAGTTTCGCCGTCCATTATATCATGACTTTGTCAGCCACCATACACAAGATTTTCTTAGGAGTAATCTCCAAGAAATATATTGAAGCCAGGACCTATTTTCTAATAAACAAATCCTTATATCGACCAGATTGTACATAGTGATTTTTAATTCTAGGATCTTCCATGTTTCCTATATGATAGTTAGATATAACCTTGGGTTTAATCCGATCGATTATCACATAAATATCATAATTGTAATCAGTCATGGTTTTAAATGTCTCTAACGCGTGCTGTGGCCCAACATTAAACCAGAAAAAATCAACGTCTTTTCTGAAAATATTGAATAGTATCTCACCATCATAAACAGAATCATTTGCACTTGTAATAGACAAAACATATTCAATTTTTTTTAGTTGCTCCCCATTACTATTCCGTGCTCCTTGAGCCAACCAAGACAATTGCGATCCAAACGATAAGATCAAAACAACAAATAATAGAGCCTTATTATTTTTAAATATTGTATATATAGTACTCGCCGATATCATTGCAATCAGAGGCATCGCCAACATTAAATACTGTGGATAGGGATGTCGAACAAAAAATACAGATAACAATAAACCCAATGAGAGAACTCCGAGTCGCCTCTGATTCGATGTTTTCATAAAAAATAGCAATCCTACAATATAGAAGACAATGAGAATTGTATTAATTCCATAGGTCTGAATTAGCAGATCAAAAGGTAGAAATCGAAGAAGAAACTTCATATTCAAAATCCAATTAAATTGAAAATATGAATAAAATGACTTGGTATAAAAAAGATAAATCCCATAGGGTGCAAGGATCAACAAAAATATAAAAAAATAGATTATTACATCACGAAAATATATATTTTTTTTAAAAAGTTCAAACAATAATAAACACCCTATAATTAAAACGGGAAACAATGCTAATTGAAAAAAAAGAAAAGCTATACCCAACAAAATAGCACTTAGTATTAAGTAAAGTAAGCCTCCTTTTTCAAAATAAACTAATAAAAAGAATATGGAGAATAGTGCAAATAAGGTTTCTGGAACATCCAGCCTAACCTCCACGGCCTTCGTCACAAAAATAAATGTGCTAACGAGTAAAAGCAAAGTAATAATTCCAGTTTCCTTGTTAAAAATTTTTCTCGCAATAAGATACGTAATTAATAATATTAACAGAAATAACAAAAAAACCATTAACCGTACCGCAATTATAGTATGAACATTTTCTCCCAATACTCCTATTATTGGAATGAGGGCACAGTAAAAAAAAGGATTGTGATGTTCAAAGAAGTCAACGTAAATTTTTTCTCCCTGAAACATTTTCCAGGACGTATGAATAGTAGCAAACTCATCATGGTCAAAAAATCTATTCAATGAATGGAATAGAATGATGACCAACAAGGCGCCAAGCACAATCCATAATAATCTGTCAATATTGATTTTTTTAAACATTTCTTCTAGCTTCATGACTGTTCTCCTCTGTATGAAAATATTTATAAAACATCACTAAAATATGCGGAGAGAATTTCCAGTCCGTGTTAACACTTTAAATGTGTAACGCATCAGCTATTAAAATATTTTTTTCGTAAAACCTAAAATTATGAAACTTGCAAAGTTATTCTCATTAAACAGCTCTTGTTAAAGTTAATGTTCCACCCTAAAACTTTTTTAATTCAACTTCAACAAAAATACTATATTCTTTAAATTTTCTAAGTTTGATTAAATCTTACGAAGAGCGAATTATTTTCCGGTTCCAACGATAATCACCCCGGTGGCAATCATAATCATCCCTACAATTTGAGTTATAGTAAGCCTTTCGCCAAGAAATTTCCAGGAAACGAGAGGGATAAAAACATAGATGAGGCCAAAGAAGAGATAGGCAAAACCTAACCGTTCCCTGGACAGCACGACAAGCCACAACCCGAGGGTGAGGAGGTAAAGGAAAAGCGCAGAGATAATCCATGTATTGGTAAAAGCTTCAAAAAAATATAGGATGATATTCTCACCTTGAAACCTTCCTACTTCAAGCATTCCCTTCTTTAACATCAATTGTCCTACAACAGAAAAAAGAACACAAACTATTATTAACAACATAATTTTCGCTCCTTAATTGACGATAAATCTCATTTATAGATTATGGATCTCCTTCCGACCATTCGACTATAACCTCATCTAAAAATCTGTATCCTTAATATGTGCGGGCTTCCCCTTTTCTATAACAACATCGGTGTCTTTCTGTCTTCGCACAAAGGCTTCAATGATTATGCAGAGTAAAATCAATTAATGTCAGGCTGCTGTCCCACTTGTAAATAGACTCTCTTTTTTACAGAGCAATATGAATTGGTAACCAAACAACCTTTTCCAAAACTTGGCTAGTGGATAATACACATAACTTAAAAACTCACCCAGTTTATTGTTTAATACTAGTTCAAACGGGATCGGAGTTATTCTTATTCTCAAAATCTTGAGCCCAACTCGGTGCACAAGTTGACAGAGATTAGACAAGGTATAAAGGTGCACATGAGTTTCATCTAAAATTCCTTTCCTCGCATATGGAAAGCTACCAAATAAAAGAAACATCCTGTAAAGCCACAACGCGATATTTCCCGATGAAATAATAACCCTGCCCTCCGCCTTTAACACCCTCCGTACTTCGGCAAGTAAGGCAGTAGTTTTTCTTATATGTTCAATGAAATCCGCCAAGATTATCACATCAAAACTCTCATCTGGATATGGAATATGTGGGTTTTGTTCCAAATCAAGCTGGAGATATGCAGAAAATCCTTTATCCACACTTCTCTGTACTATAGCGTCAATTCCAGTAACTTCACACTTTTTCCTTAATAAAAGAGGCAATAATAGACCCCTACCACAACCCACATCTAATACTTTACTTTTATAAGGGACCAAATTAGCTATTTGCATATGGCTGGACAAAGGATGACTTTTGAATTGATATACAGGAGTTGCACCTGCGATTTTGAACCGTATATCCTCTTTTAATCCCCATTGATGGAGTTTGTAATCTATCATTGTCCTAAATACGTTCCATGCATACTTTATCGCTCTCACATAGCTAATTTCATCTCCGTAATAGGTGGGAATGGGAACTTCATATACCACTTCACCCAACTCATAGATTTGCGCAATGATCTCTGTATCAAAGTGAAAATCGTTGCTATCTATTACGAAGGGGATTTGATTTAATAGCTTAACACTGTAGAGTCTATAGCCTGAATGAAACTCACTGAGAGCTGAACCCAAGATAAAATTTTGATATGCAGAAAGAATTGTATTCCCGATAAATTTATAGAGAGGCATTCCTCCTTTTCTCGCTTCTCCCGGAATGAGCATTCTAGATCCAAAAACAACTTCCGCTTTCTGTTCTAATATCGGTCTAATAAGACTTGGAAGCGCTTCAGGGGCATATTGCCCATCACCATGGAGTAATATTACATAATCTAAACCTTTCTCAATTGCATACAGATAACCAGCTTTTTGATTGCCACCATAGCCTAAATTGCGAGATTGTAGCCGCACAGTCATCTTGTCTATTCCATAAACTTTCTTAAATCCTTCAGCGAGTAGATATGTTTCGTCTTTACTTGCGTCATCGAACACGAATATTTCTTCAACAATATCGAAAATAACGGAAGGAATGCGCTTCAAGGTCTGTGCAAGCGTATTAACGGCGTTATAAGTAACTACAAAGATCCCTATTTCAGGGACGTCATTCCCCTTTTGAAACCAATCTTTGACAAACCTCTCATCCTCTTTAAAAGTAACTTCCCAATTAGGGTTCATGGCTTCAGTAAATAAGTTATCATTGAATAATCCAAATAGAGGAATATCTCATTTGCAACGATCGTCATTTGGAACCGACCTAACAAAAAAGTTCTGGTCCCTGCAAAGCATTCTAAAGTCTTCTCCTAAAAACAAGCGCGTTTCTCCCTTTTTCCCGTATGGAACAACAAGTAACCACTTCCACGGCCTATATCATGAAAGTCATCATTATTGGTCAACTGAGGGAGGTCATTGATCTTTTAATTCTCATAAGTTCTACAAACTTCGCCAAAAAGTTCAAATGGAAAATATGGTCTTTAGGTTTGAACCTCCTTACCATCACCTTGTTTCATTCCTTGAATTCTTTCTTTGATATCCTATTCACTTTTTAACTTCCTTTTCGCCTTTTCGGCCAGATTCCTTTCTTCATTCGTCTGCGCAGGAATACCAGCCAACTTTCTAAAAAAATCCAACGCTTCCTTTGATCTTCCCAGATTTTCGTAACAAACACCAAGATTATAGAGGATTTTAATATCATTTGGGCTCAGGTTTAAGGCCTCTTGAAAATATTGACTGGCCTTCTCATAATTCTTTAAGCCAAAATACGCTATGCCTAGGTTTTCGCAGATTTGAATAGTAGGCTCCGAAAGGAAATGTGCTCGTAGAAAACAGCTAACAGCCTTCTGAAGCTGAAAGGTCTTCAAATAAGACAGGCCAAGGTACGCATAGGTCTCTTTCGTAGTCGCATCTCCCAAGAACTTTTTATATTTAGTGAGAATTTTTATCGTCCGGCGAAAATCGCCTTTCTCATAATAACAAATTCCCATATAATAATAGGCATCAAGGTTAACAGTGGCTGCCTCTTTAAATTCCGCAACAGCTTCTTCGTAACGTTTGAGCCTTAACAGCGTAATTCCCAGGTTAAAGTGCCCGAACTTTTTGCTCGACTCTACAGCCAGAGCCCTTTTTAAGTACGCATGGGCATTTTCCAGGTGCGCTGGTTCACCTAAAAAGAGATAAGCTATACCAAGGCTGTGGCAGATATAAAAATTGTTGGGGTATTGCTCTTCAATAAGTCTTAACTCCTGGATAAGATTTCGCAAATAATCCTTGTCTCCATGAGATGTTGCATATTCTAGATTGACATCCCCAGGTCTGAAATATTTTAATTTAAAATGTTTTATAATTTCTTTAAATTGCGGTTTATCCTTGAGATAAAGTACGGAAACATCATCAAAGGCCACAAGGGACCAAGAAGGGTCATCATCCAATCGTCTAACAAAAAGTCTGTAACCTGTATCTCTTCTGTCGTCT
>CAZFIR010000167.1:0-7473 GCA_964519535.1 uncultured Thermodesulfobacteriota bacterium
AAGGGGAACATCATGAAATACACGGAAGGGGCCTTTCGCGATTGGGGGTATGAGGTAGCTGATCATGAATTCGGGGGAGTCGTCCTCAGGGAAGAGGAACTGGAGCGTGATGGCGTAGTGCCCGATGGCAGGGTTGTGGTCAAGGATCGCCTGGCAGATGCCATGTTTCAGCAGGTCCTCTTGCGGCCTGAGGATTACGACGTGCTGGTTATGCCGAACCTCAACGGCGACTATTTGTCCGATGCCTGCGCCGCCATGGTGGGTGGATTGGGGATGGCACCGGGTGCCAACGTAGGGGATGAAGTGGCCATCTTTGAGGCGACCCATGGAAGCGCCCCCAAGTATGCCAATCAGGACAAGGTGAACCCCGGCTCCATGATCCTCTCCGGGGCCATGATGCTGCGGTATATAGGGTGGGTTGAGGCTGCCGAGCTTATACAAGAGGCTGTCGAGCGGACTATTCAGGCCCGGACCGTTACCTATGATCTCCATCGGCAGATGGAGGGTGCCACCCTGCTCAGTTGCTCCAAGTTTGGGGAGGCGGTGGTGGGCAATATGGGTGCTCAATGAGAGAGGTTGCTGTCAATGAGATAACAAAGTTAGTGCGGGATCTCTTTATCGACGCCAACATGAGCCTGGGTGAAGATGTGGTAACGGCCCTGCAGCAGGCCCTTGAGAGGGAGGAGTCTGCGATCGGCAAGGAGGTCCTCGCCGAGCTGATCGAAAATGCCCGAATAGCTAAAACAGAAAACATGCCAATCTGCCAGGATACGGGGTTGGCTGTGGTCTTTATCGAGCTGGGGCAGGAGGTACACCTAACCGGAGGGGATCTCTCTGCGGCGATCAATGAGGGTGTGAGGCAAGGCTCTCAAGACGGCTTTCTGCGCCCATCGCTCTGTCATTGCCTTACCCGTAAAAATACCGGCGACAACACGCCGGCTGTTATTCATTTAGAGATGGTCCCTGGGGACAGGGTTAGAATTATTGTCCTCCCCAAGGGGGGTGGCAGCGAGAACATGAGTGGGGTGCGGATGCTTGCTCCGGCTGCGGGGCTTGAGGGGGTAAAGGAGTTTGTGGTCCAGCAAGTCCGGAATGCAGGGGCGAACCCGTGTCCCCCCATCATCGTTGGGGTCGGGATCGGCGGGACCTTTGACCATGCAGCCATCATTGCCAAAAAGGCCCTTTTGCGCCCTGTGGGAAGCACCAATACCGATCCGGAGATGGCAGCGATAGAGGCCGATCTCCTCGACAGGATAAATGATTTAGGGATCGGGCCCTCGGGATACGGCGGAAGGACAACCGCCCTGGCCGTACACGTTGCGATGATACCCTGTCACATCGCCAGTCTGCCCGTAGCAATCAATATCCAATGCCATGCCCATAGGTACAAAGAAGGAATAATCTAGCCTTTTGAAAAGCGAATGGTGGAACATAAGAAGATAATTCCTCGCCTGACCGACGAGGTCGTTGCTTCCCTGCACATGGGCGACAAGATTCTCATCACCGGTGTCATCTACACTGCCAGGGATGCCGCCCACAACAGGCTTATTGAGCTTATTGAAAAAGGCGAGGAGCTACCCTTCGCAATCCAGGGGCAGATCATCTACTACGTGGGACCAACCCCGCCCAAGCCAGGCACGCCTATCGGCTCGGCCGGTCCGACTACCAGCGGGAGGATGGATCCCTATGCCCCCTTTTTGATAGAGCGGGGACTCAAGGGGATGATCGGCAAGGGGCAGCGTTCACAAGCAGTGAGAGCAGCTATGGCGAAGTACAAGGCCGTCTACCTCGGCGCTACCGGAGGGGCAGGGGCCTTGCTTTCCAAATGTATTACAAAGTCAGAGATCATCGCCTTCGCGGATCTGGGACCGGAGGCCATCCGACGTTTGGAGGTAGAGGCATTCCCCGTCATCGTGATCAATGACATCTACGGGGGGGATCTGTACGAAGAGGGCGTTAAGCAGTACGCCCGGTGAAGAGGAAGCTTGACATGCGTGAATGAGAGGTGATAATCTTTTTGCGCATGCAAAGCTGCCGGGGGGAAGCTATGCCACATGTTCACTCCAAATCGGTCCTTTCAAATCTTACAAGCGATCCAAAGGCGTGTTATAGGAACAGGAAAATGCAATTCCGCATTTTATGTGGATCAATATAATCTATGTTGGACAGCCGGGGAGAGTCTGGTGCAGCGATCGTACCTTCTCGACACATCGACGTTCCGAGCCATGTCTGCGGCTACACTGGCGGCCGCCTCACAGGAGACACGCCTGTTGGTGTCGCCGTTTTGCTTCTGGGAACTCCTGACGCATCTTGAAGGCGAGGGCCAGTTCGATCGCGTCAAGGGCAACCTGATGAAATTCCGGCACGTATCCGTTCTCGACGACCCATGGGCATCGGTCGAACGCGACGTCGTTCTGCCAGGTGACGAAGTGCACGAGAGACCGGACGATTGCGAACTCGTCTATGCGACCCTCGCAGCGCTTCGCGATTCGGCGTCAGTGCCGGAATTCTACGCAAAGCACATTCGTGACAGCCGGAACCAGGTTCGCGAGATCGCCGGGTGCGTCGCCAGAGTCGGCGACGTCTTGAAAGCCGAGGAACAGCGGTTTCAGGAGTACGTGACCAAGATCATGAGTGTGGTTCATGACGGGCTCGTCTCCCTCGCAACGCCGGCCGATCGACACCGAGGGACGCTCCAAGTCGTTGACGCGTGGTTGATCCAACTTGGTAACAGAGTAGGCCAATCGGAGTTGGTTCGTGAACGTCTCGAGGGTCGGACGTACGTGTTCAGCTCGTACGTGCTCCATCTGGCGGTGGACTATCTCAAGCGGGGCGCCACCAAGGTGGATCGAAACGACTTCGAAGACGCGAAGTTCTGCCAGCATCTCGCGCTCGATGCGGAGGTGACGGCCGTCACGGCTGACGTAGCCCTGCAACGGTGCTTACAGGACACGCTTGCAGTCTTGAATGCGCTTCCCGATGCGTCGTATCACACGAAGTTACAGGTCAGCAACGTTGACGACTTCATGAGTCTATCGAGGGGCTCTTCGGAATAGACATGCTGCCCAACAACGGGTTGCAGCGGACGCTAAAAACGGCGCGGCTGATTTGCGACGTTATGAAGGAATAGGTGCCAGACAGCACACTCTTGACGCAATGATTTCTTTGCTATAACTCCTCACTCAGTCCTTCTCCATCTCAGTTGTAGGTCTTAGGCATATCGAGCATACATTTTGTCATTCCTCAGTAATCCGTCACACAGTTATACCTGCCTTGCATTAAGCCCCCATTCGCGGTATACTATTATTATCAATCTTCACAAGCACTCAATATCACCCTTGTTTATCATGCAGAGAGAACTCAAAAAGGCCGTCATATGCGCAGGCTCTTGATTGTCTCCAACAGATTGCCGGTCAGTATCGAGAGGAGACGGGGGAAGTTGTTGTTCCAGCCCAGTATGGGTGGCTTGGCAACCGGACTGGGTTCTTTTTACAAGTCATACAACAGCCTATGGATCGGATGGCCGGGGATCACCGTCAATAAAAAAGACGGGGATGAGCAAGAGGTCCTCGCAGAACGCTTGCACTCTGAATTCAAATGCCAGCCGGTCTTTCTCTCGCAGGGCGAGGTAGAAAACTACTATCACGGTTTTTGCAATAAGACCATCTGGCCCCTGTTTCATTACTTCCCACAGTATGTCTCCTATGACGAGACCCTCTATAAAAGCTATGAACGCGCCAACAGACTCTTTTGCGATGCCGTTATGGAGGTTGTCCAAAAGGATGACATTATTTGGATCCACGATTATCATTTGATGCTCCTTCCCAGGCTCCTTCGTGAAAGGATGCCGGATGCCACCATAGGCTTCTTTCTCCATATCCCTTTTCCTGCTTATGAGATCTTTCATTTGCTCCCCTGGCGAAAAGAGATTTTAAAGGGCTTGATGGGCGCCGACTTAGTAGGGTTTCATACGTATGACTATGCCCAACATTTTCTCGGTAATATACGTAATCTGTTAGGCTGGGAGCATTCATTTGGTCAGATTACGGGTGAGGATCACACAATAAGAGTTGATGTATTCCCTATGGGGATAGATTATGAGGGATATGCAAGGGCCCCGCACCATCCAGCGGTGCAAAAAGATGCGGCCAGATTACGCAAAACCATCGGTGACGCAAAGTTTATTCTGTCTATTGACCGCTTGGACTACTCAAAAGGCATCCCTCAACGCCTGGAGGCCTTTGATGCCTTCTTGCAAAAAAATCCCCAGTATAAGGAGCGGGTCAGTCTCATTCTCGTGGCTGTGCCATCGCGCGCACAGGTAGAGCAGTACAAGTTGCTCAAGAGCCGGGTCGACGAGCTCATCGGCAAGATCAATGGAGAACACGGGACCATCGGCTGGACCCCTATCTCCTATCTCTATCGATCCTTGCGTTTCCCCACCCTCAATGCCCTCTACAGTATCGCCGATATCGCCCTCATTACCCCCTTACGAGATGGCATGAACCTCATAGCGAAAGAATATCTAGCCAGCAAGGTAGATGGGAAAGGGGTGTTAATATTGAGCGAGATGGCTGGTGCCTCTAAGGAGCTCGGGGAGGCGATCATCGTAAATCCCAATGACAGAGTGGAGTTGGTGGAGGCCCTGGAGAAGGCCCTCGCCATGTCAGAAGACGAGCAGAGAGAGAGAAACAGCATCATGCAGAGGCGTCTGCAGCGCTACACCGTCAGACGATGGGCAGAGGACTTTGTGGAACGATTGCTCTCTACCAAGGAGTTCCAGCGGGAGATGGACGCGAGGATGTTAACGCCACAAGCGAGACAGCAGCTCATCGCAGATTATCACAACAGCAGGCGACGCCTCCTGCTGTTAGATTATGATGGGACCCTGATGCCCTTTTTCCCCAGACCTGAGGGGGCGCAACCGACTGAGAACCTCCTTCTATTGCTCACAGAACTTTCCGTAGATCCCAACAACTCAGTAGTCATCATCAGTGGGAGATGCAGAGATACCTTGGAAAGCTGGTTAGGCAGCATCGATCTTGGTTTAGTTGCTGAGCACGGCGCGTGGCTCAAAGAAAAGGATTGGGCGTTATTAGAACCTTTTGCTGATGAGTGGAAGGGGGAGATTCGATCAATTCTGGAGATGCACATGGATAGGACCCCCGGTTCTTTTATAGAGGAAAAAGAGTGTTCCCTCGTGTGGCACTACCGCAAGGCAGATTCGGAATTGGCTTCATTAAGGGCGCGGGAGCTCAAGGACGCGCTCTTACACCTTACCACCAATCTCGATCTCGGGGTATTGGAGGGGAGTAAGGTGATGGAGATCAAGCACATCGGCATCAACAAGGGCCGGGCTGCACAGCGATGGCTTGCCAAAGAGCAATGGGATTTTATCCTGGCCATAGGCGACGATCTGACCGACGAGGATACCTTTGCCGTTCTCCCCGAATCGGCATATTCTATCAAAGTGGGATTGGGTCCATCACGGGCTCGATTTAATATTAGCTCATCTGATGAGGTGAAGGCATTGTTGGCGACACTTATCGGCGTACAGATCGATGGGGAATAACAAGCGCTCCATGCAACGAAAACGGAATAAAAAAGCCATACCTCCTTTTGCAATCAAGGATTGCGCCCTCATCGCCATTGCCACGGGGATACGGGCGCAGAATCTCCGAGAGCTGAGGGATAGGTTGATGACTATCCCTGCCGGCAGCATTTACTATCACTTCTGGGGAGGACTCATGACGCCGAGACTCGAGGAGCCGGAGTTCAATAACGATTTTGCTGCGTGGACGCGACACGCTCTTCACGATCACGTCCTTGCCGAACGGCTTGCTGTGATTGATCCGACCGCTTTCCCCGACATGGAGACGCTCCGCCAGGAGTTGATTGAAGTCATCGAACGCCGACTCGACGAGGTTGAAATGGTTCCCTGGGCAAAGGTTGACCACCAATTCTATTTTAAGCGTTCCAAGATCGTCATCTTCAACACGAAAAAACAGATATCAGATCCCCTGATGCTCTCCACGATCATGCCTACCCTGTCACGGGGGAGCATCTTTTATCATTTTATCGATGCCCGGAGGCGTTCACCCGAAGGGGTCGACGATTTTTCTGCATGGCTGATGAGCTTTGGCGAACAATATGCCGCCTTACGCGAAGCAATAGGGGCTATCGATTTGTACTTCACCACGCTGGCTGAGATACGGCAGAGACTGAGCTCCCTTTGCACGGATCACCTGGGGAGGGCAGGGGCATGAAGGGGATCAAGCGCTATGCCGACATAGCAGGTAAAGACGTTATCGAACACTTGCGGCAGTTGGCCGCCCTCCTGAAGGGGAAACGGGTCGTCCATGTCAACTCCACGAAGGAAGGGGGTGGGGTGGCGGAGATCTTGGAAAAACTGGTGCCCCTCATGCAGGAGCTGGGCATCGACGCCCAGTGGGAGGTTATCACCGGGAATGATGAATTCTTTGTCTGCACCAAGAGCATGCATAATGCCCTCCAGGGCAACGCCATCGATATCCCCGAGGCGTTATTAAAGGTCTATGAGGAGACCAATGCCCGGAATGCAGAGCGCCTGCGTGAGAAACTTGAGGCGGCTGATATCGTCTTTATTCATGACCCCCAACCTGCGCCGTTGCTGAAATCCTGTCCGAAGCGACACGGCAAGTGGATATGGCGTTGCCACATCGACATCAGCCGCCCGTACCGCTCGGTATGGAAGTACCTGAGCAGCTATGTACAGGGCTATGATGCGAGCATTTTTTCCCTTGCGGACTTCGCCCAGCAGCTCCCCCACGACATCTTTCTCGTCCCCCCCAGCATCGATCCGTTAAGCGAAAAAAACATCGAGATAGACAATAAGGAAGTTATGTCTGTATATCAGGATTTCGGTGTCGATCCCGATCAACCCATCATCCTGCAGGTATCGCGTTTCGATCGCTTCAAGGACCCTCTCGGGGTCATCCAGGCCTATCACCTGGCGAAAAAATTCGTCCCCTCGTTACAGCTCGTGCTTGCCGGTGGGGGGGCGATTGACGATCCGGAAGGGGAGGCGGTGCTCACGGATGTCCGCATGTCGGCGGCCGATGATCCGGCGGTTCATATCCTTGCCTTGCCGCCCGATGCCGATCGCACGATCAATGCCCTCCAACGAGGTGCGGATATCGTCCTGCAAAAATCGCTGCGGGAAGGGTTCGGCCTTACGGTGACGGAGGCGATGTGGAAGGGCAAACCTGTTATTGGCGGGGATGTCGGCGGCATCCGATTGCAGGTTATCAATCACTATACCGGATTTCTCGTTAATTCGCCGGAAGGAGCCGCCCTGCGCATCCGCTATCTCTTGAGCCATCGCGACAGACTCCAGGCAATGGGGGAGAAGGCGCGGGAGTTCGTCCGAGATAATTTTCTCATCACGCGACATCTCAGAGATTATTTGGCAGTCATGGTTGCCCTTATGCATGG